>NZ_BORS01000014.1:0-150277 GCF_018333295.1 Paenibacillus apis | reverse complement strand
TCCTGTTGTTCGATAAATTCGGTTGGCGAACCAAATTTATTGTAACATCGGGAGGAATTTTTTTGGTACATCGCTGGAAGCTCTCCTGAACCATACGCATAGCGTATGGTTTTCTTTTGACAAAAAATGCCTGGCACCACCTTCAGGTGTTGTCAGGCATTTTGCATCAAAGTCAGTCAGTCTCTCTGGGGTGTCTGTTTGACCGTCTTGCATAAATGATCCAGCACACCCCGAATTTCCTTCATTTCTTCCATACCGGCCCCGGTGATGGAATAGTTATCCTCGTACGAGGTAAGAAAATTCGCGTCTGTCAGCTGCTCCAGCTCCTGCTTGACCTCCCGTTCTCCTACCTTGTAGCCTTGCGATTCGAGAAGAGCCAATGTACCACTGACCGTGAGCTTCTCCAGCGTAGCCTGGTTCAGCATATGAATACGAATGAACAAATTTTGCACGTCGGCACGCATGCCTGTTCCCCCTTCCCTTTTCGGCTTCAATGCTTCGACCTTACGCTACAAATTTACCCTTGAAAAAGTTTTGGGAAACAGCCAAGAGAGCCCGAATAGCGTTATAATGGTAGTTGTACACAAAGGAGGTTCATTCGATTATGTTTCACGCCAGCACTTATGAAGGTACGCGCGAGGAGCGGGAGCAAGCCGCCTTATCCCAGCTTCACGCATTAATTGAAGGCGAGAGCAGCACGGCCGCCAATCTGGCCAATGCCTCCGCTCTCCTTAACTTTTATTTACAGGATATTAACTGGGTCGGCTTCTATTTGTTCGACGGAACAGAGCTTGTGCTTGGCCCGTTCCAGGGGCTTCCTGCCTGCATCCGGATTCCGCTCGGCAAGGGCGTCTGCGGTACGAGCGCAGCACGCAAGGAGACGCTGCGGATCGAAGATGTCCATGCCTTCCCCGGCCATATAGCCTGCGATGCCGCTTCAAACAGCGAGATCGTCATTCCTCTAGTGAAAGACGGGCAACTCCTCGGTGTCCTTGATATCGACAGTCCGCTAAAGGGGCGCTTTAGTGCTGAGGATCAAGTCTTTCTGGAGCGGTTTACCGACCGTTTGACTGAGGCTTTACAATCTCCGCTGTCATTGTTTTAGCCTAAGGGCAAGTATGATGTCATAAGCTGACATTTTCGTGCTTGCGTCTGTGGCATGCGAGCAGGAAAACAGTTAAACGTAATAGAGCGAGTTAGATGGGCAACGTGTGAAGAGTTGCTACGATCGCTGTTGTTCGCGGATTTCTATGATTGGACTAAGTTCTAACAAGGAAGAAATCCGCTCACAAAGGCGAACGCTCCGCTTCTTCACAACCCTTCACACTTTTGCCCTGGCTACTTCGCTTTTGCAGTTCAACTGATACGACAGATTGCACCATGGCTGTGCCACATGTTTCATTACAGTAATCTGGCCACCTATGGCATGCAAGTAGGATACTCCGCGCAAGCCTCCCCCCAACTCCCCCTTGCTATCAGGATCGCCTTAGTCATTACGAATGGAAGCCAGCACGATTCACTTTACGCACAGCCCAATGGAACACTGGCGCCTGGAGTTGCACCCACTCGCACGTCGTTTCGGCCTTGCGCAGAACGCGGAACTTCGTTATCTGACTAGGTATTCTTGTTCCGAACTTCACTCATCCAGCTTATTCAGCCTCATTCCGGCTACGCTCCAGTGAAATTACTTCCCTTAAAATCTTCGTTCGACGCACAAACCCACTTTTAGTGAAAAAACTTACCTTAGATCGCCAGTAATTAGCCAAACCCGCATTTTAGCCAACTTTAAGCGCAAAAATTTCACTATATCCTCTTCCCAACCAATTCTCTTGAATTTAAGGTAACTTTGTTCACTAAATTCATGTGAACTACATTTAGTGTGCACGAATTGTACTTGGTCGGATTTTGCAGAATCTGCGGGAGTTGTATTTGCTCTGCAGGTTTAGTTGCAATTCAGGCATCTAACTGATGGAGGTGCGATATTGTCTATTTTCTGTTTGTGATGCATCAGTTTCATCCGGCACCTCACATGCGGATGACAAGCCAGTTTGTACATGCCGATGGATTCAAGTGCTTGCTCTGCACGAAGGGCCGTGTGAGAGCATCCGGCACTATAAAGCTGAACTAAGTAGCCTGCGTAATAAGGGCATAAGTGTGAAGTGTGTTGAAGAAATGGAGTGTTCGCCTTTGTGAGCGGATTTCTACCCTACTATTTCAATCAGAGAAATCCGTGAACAACAGCGATCGTAAGCACACTTCACACGTTGCCCCCCGGCACGCAGATTCCGCAGGCAGATTATTCTCCCGGCTTGCGGATAATTTCCATCCCTTCGATATGGCGTTTTCCCATAAGATGCCGTTTCTTCCGATTTTCCTTCGTATCGAAGATGATGTCCATGTCATAATCCTCCGGATACAGCGCCTCCTTCTTCAGATAAGGCTTCAGCCGCTTCCAGTTCATCTTCATGCGCTGCCGCTGAACCATGATCCCCACCATTCCGCGATGATCCTCTGCTTCGGTCACGATTCCGATCTTTCCCAGGGCAGGGATCTGTACCGCATCCCCCACTTCAAAGACCGGTCTGACCACCGACTCATGAACAGCGGGTTGGAGCTCCTGATCCGCTTGCTCCTGCTCACGATCTTGCACACGCTCTCCCTCTTGCTCCTCCGCCCGATCATCTCGTTGAAGACGGGGACGATTGGTTTCTTCTAGGTCCGTATCTGTGTCCGTATCTGTGTCCGCATCCCTATTCGTCTCTGTCTCCAAGTCCACGCGCAGCGGGTTATGCGAAGGACTGCTCTGAACAGGCGTCATAACAAGCTCACGGGAACGAGTGATAATTCCCTCCGGAATTCCCAGCTTGCAGGCAATATCGATCGCATAGCTCTGGCCGGCCAGCCCGATTGTCAGCCGGTACAGCGGCATTAGCGTCTCCGCATCAAATTCCATACGGGCATTCTCAAAGCCTGACGCACGGGAAGCAAAGGTCTTCAGCTCATTAAAATGGGTCGTAACCAAAACTGTGGACCCTTTACGCCTGAACTCTTCAAGAATAGCAACCGATAAGGCAATGCCCTCACCGGGATCGGTTCCCGCGGCGAGTTCATCAATGAGCAACAGACTGCCCGGTCCAGCCTCCTGAAGCATCGCCGCCAAGCTGTGAATTTGAGCCGAGAAGGTGCTCAGCGATTGCTCGAGATTCTGCCCGTCGCCGATTACCGCCATGACCTCGCGATAGACTGAGAAGCGACTGCCAGGCAGGACCGGGACCAGCAGTCCGGATTGCACCATCAGTGCAAGCAGGCCCAAGGTCTTTAGAACAACCGTCTTTCCGCCGGTATTCGGTCCGGTAATAATGAGCGCTTTATAGTGCTTCCCAATGGAGAGATCCAGCGGAACCATGACATCGAGAAGCTTTGGATGCCTTGCCCCGCGCAGCACCGTCTCTCCAGAATCATTCAGGATGACTGGCACCGCATCCATGGATGCAGCATACCTCGCCTTAGCGAAGATAAAGTCATACAGGCTTGTAATCTCAATATTATGCTTAATCGTATCTGCCTCCTGCTCTACCAGCTCCGTCAGCATCCCGAGAACCTTTGCTTCCTCGCGCGCTTCCTCCCCAAGCAGAACCTCCAACTCTCCTTGAAGCACAGCGATTTCATCGGGCTCAATGAATACGGTCTGCCCGCTCGTAGACTGGTCGAGCATTCTTCCCTTTACTTGCTTGTAGAATTCCCGCTTGATCGGCACCACATATCTTCCGCCCCGCTGACTGATGATGTTCTCTTGAAGAATGGAGGCATAGCGCGACATGAAGCCCTGAATCTTCCTGCTGATCTTCTCCTTCGCCATCTCCATCCTGCGCCTTACCTTCTCAAGCTCTCTGCTCGCTTCATTGGTTACTTCTCCATGCCGGATACATCGATTAATTTCTTGTCTAAGAGCAGGCAGGTCGCGTAGAGAAGCCGCGTGAATACCGATCTGCCAGGCTGCATCCCCCTTGGACTCTATATATTTCCGTAAATGTCCGCAGCTCTGGAGGAATACCTGGACGGCGGTCAGATCCTGCTCTGAAAAAAGGTAACCTGTGCCGAGGAGCGACGCAACCACCTCTATGCCTTCAAGCGAGGGGAGAGGAACACTCGAACCCCGCTTCACGAGAAGCAGCGCCTCGGCGGTCTCTTGCATTTCTCGCTCGATCCTCCTTCTGTCACTCATGGGAGCAAGCTTAGCGATTCTATCCCGACCGGCGTAAGTGACCGCAAAGGTCATTAAGTCCTGCTTCATACTTTCATACTCAAGCATGTGTAATGTAAAATTCTCCATTTGTATTCCCTCCTAAGGGTATAAAAATAGGGCAAAAGACAGCACGAATGCCATCCTTTGCCCTTGTGTCTCCTGTATATGCTTCATTCCGGACGCTTGCAGCAACAAAAAAAGCCGTGCTGGAAACAGCACGGCTTCGGATATCGGTCCGAACAAGCATACAGCGATCAAGCGCTATTCGATGCTTTGCGTGTGTTCTTAACTAATCACAGAACCGAAATTGGGTAATACAAAACAAGGCTGCCTGATTCCTTTTCAAAAAAAGAAGCCCTGCCTCGCTATTTGCTCCAAAATCAGCTCATATGAAATTGCTTAGTTAAGAACGCTCACCGTCATCAATAGCTCTCCCTATCACTTAGGATACATTAAATTTACCAAATATTGAGACCACATGTCAATAACCCCGTAAGATCAGGGTATAGCATAGTTTTTCTTGGAATAACTTGCTAAATATGTGATTTGGTTTATTTTATTCTTCGTTTGATTTCATGTATTATATGAGAAGTGTTTACTTAGAGTTTACGTAGAGATAAAACGAAAGGATGGGACATACTGTGATCGCATCAAATCGAACCTGGCTTGGAAATACGAAGCCCTTTGTCTTTTTTACAATAATCATGATTTTAAAAACCTATCTTACCTGGATCTCCATCTTTGACGGAGTGCCGCCATGGGGACCGCTGCTGAGAGAACTGCCCTTTATCTGGGTGCTCTTCTGCCTGATCGAAATGTTCTCGTCCAAGCGCAAGATCGGAATTTATGTGGCCGTTAATTTAACAGTAACCGCCATTTTCTTTGCAGCAATTATGTATCATAAATACTACGGCGTTATTGTTACCTTTCACGCCCTCCAGCAGGTCAATCAGGTGACCGCGGTCAAGAACAGTGTATTCTCGCTGCTGGCTCCTTATTATTTGCTGATCTTTCTGGATATCGTCGTTCTCTCCTTCTGGTTGTTCCGTAAGAAACGGGCCGAGAAGCTGAGAGCCTTCTTCAATCTGAAGAAACTGAATAAAGGCTTTATCGCAGTTGTGTTTGCAGCTTCCCTGGCACTTTGCCTATTTAATGTATGGCCGAACCGGGCAAGCATGAACGAAATCAAGCAGGCCGAACAAATGGGGATCCTGAATTATGAAACCTATGCGATTGTATCCGCAACGAAGCAAGAGGATCTGGTAGACAAGAATCAAATTACCCAGGCGAAAATTGATAAGATTAAGGCAACCGCCCCGGATGCCGAGGTAAAGTATGCCGGGGCCGGTCAAGGCAAGAACCTGATCATCATTCAAATGGAGTCCTTTCAGAATTTCCTGATCAATTTAAAAATCGACGGTCAGGAAATTACGCCGGTCATGAATTCGCTTGTGAAGGATAATTTGTATTTCAAGCACTTCTACCAGATGGTCGGACAGGGAAATACATCAGATGCTGAATTTGTAGTGAACACCTCTTACTATATTCCATATAATGAGGCGGCAACCCAGAACTATCCCGACAAGGATCTTCCAAGTCTACCGAAGCTGATGAAATCAGCCGGATATGATACAGCAACCTTCCATACCAATGTCGTTGATTTCTGGAATCGGGGCGCGCTCTATGAAGCTTTGGGATTTGACCGTTATTACGATCAAGCGTTCTTCGGCGATGAAGACACGATCTTCTTCGGGCCTTCTGACGAGGTCTTGTATAAAAAGACTGCTGAGGAACTGGGCAAAATGCAGGATACGGGCACACCATTCTACTCTCATGTCATTTCCATGACGGCACATCATCCATTTACGCTGCCGCATGAGAAGGATTTGATTGAAATGCCTGAACGTTATCAGGACAACATGGTCGGCGACTATATCCGTGCCCAGAACTATGCGGATCATGCGCTTGGCGAATTCATTCAGGACCTGAAAGACCGCGGTATCTGGGATAACAGCGTAGTCCTCATTTACGGGGATCATCTTGGCTTGCCGATGTACTCCCTTGATAAACAGGGTCTGGAGCTGATGAAAGAGATTTACGGCCGGGATTATGGCTATATCGACATGATCAACATCCCGCTCATCGTCTCGATTCCAGGCGCAGAGCCTGCCGAACTGGATCATGTTGGCGGTCAGGTCGACATTCTTCCTACCGTAGCCAACATTATGGGATTATCGCTGGATCAGCATCTGCATTTCGGGCAGGATATCCTGAATCATACTTATAACCTGCTGCCACAACGCTATTACTTGCCTTCAGGCTCCTTCCTGAACAATAAAGCACTGTTCATGCCAGGAATCTGGTATGAGGACGGCACGCAATATCCGTTCACCGAGGAGGCTGTCAGTCAGGCTCTCACAACCGAGAACGAATATAACAGAGCGCTTGAGCTGCTCCGGATGTCCGATAGCTATGTGCAACAGCTGCCGGATCGGGTCAAGGATGAAGAGGCCGCAGAATAAGGTATAGGCGGAAAGCCGCAAAACAACAAAGTTGGACGGAAAACACTGCGTTTTCTCGTCCAACTTTTATTTTGGGAATTATTAGACAACCCTATTTATTCAGATAGCAGGGCTTGGGGTACACTCCGTATTGCAGGCATCATCTTTTTCATACTCCCGCTCCCGCTGCAAATCTGCTTCCTTCACCCGAAGGCATTTTCGCTGTCTCCAGCGGAAATACGACAACACACCGCGAATATATTCATCACTGATCATGCTGAGATAAATCGCCACGATCCCAAACCCGAACCAGACGCCGAACAGATAAGAACATCCGGTCGCAACCACCCACATGAAAATGAGGGAAATGTTCATGGTATAGCGGGTATCTCCGACGGCATTCAAGGAGTTCCCGATCGCCATATTCACCATTTTACCCGGCTGAAGCAGCAGATTGAGCCATAAAAGCACCGTACAAAGGCTTAAAATATCCTGATCCCGGGTAAACAGCTTCATAATATGCTCTCCGAACAATACAAGCAGAAAAGCATTCACGATAACTAAGGGAAGTCCGACCTTAAGCACCCTGAAGACAGCGCTGTAGGCCTCCTTGGTCTTTCCTGCTCCATAGAGATGCGCAATCTGGATTTGTACAGCCAGAGCCAGCGAGAAGCCGAGCAGGAAGCAGAAGGATTCTAATGTATTCATGTAGGTCCGCGCAGTCAGTTCGGTCGTCCCGAGGATCGAGAGAAATGAAAAGATCGCCAATTGAGAGAATACCCAACTTGCCGAGTTCACCCCCAGCGGCCAGCCGATCACCAGTATTTCTTTGAACAGCCGCCGATCAAAGACGGAGAAGTCGCGCGGCAGGATTTTCCGGACAAAGGACCCAAGGAAAATGAACAGCAGCACAAGCGTCGCAAGCAAGCGGCAGACCACAGTCGAAATGGCAACACCTGTCAGCCCCAGCTGAGGTAATCCCAGCTCTCCGAAAATAAAACCATAGTTCAGGATGATATGAAGCACGTTCATCCCAATAGCTGTCATCATCGGCCCTTTTGTATTGCCGGTATTCCGAATCGCCGTGCTGAGGACCGCCATCATCGCGGTCAGGATCATGCCGCCGCCAACAATAGAGATATAAACCTCTGCCAACGGAAGCAATTCTGTCGGCAATTGCAGCATTGCCGCAATTTGGCGCGGTGCCACAACTAGTATCAGGCTGAGAAAAAGACCGATTGCCGCGGTCACGTTAAAGGCGATGATCGCCACGGTACGTGCTTCCTCTTCCTTGCGGGAACCGATTTTCTGGGCGATAACAATCCCGGCCCCGCTTGCCACAGTTGCAAACAGCGTCATAAGCGCATTAAACAGCTGATTGGAGAAGCCGACTACCGCTACTGCGTTATCAGAAATCCGGCTGACCATCAATGTATCGACGGCCCCCAGCAAAAATTGCAAAAATTGTTCGATAAAAATCGGCCATGCAAGCATCCATAGGGAAAATCTGTTACCCTTTCCTTCTTGCTGTTCCATCACAATTTCAACCTCCTGTGAAAACGGTAAGACATTCCCTGCCGTATCTTTCTTATCTTATTATATAAGTTGAACTATTGAATTTTACGTTTTGAGGGCAACGTGCGAAGTGTGCTTACGATCGCTGTTGTTCGCGAATTTCTCTAATTGAACTAAGTTATTATAAGGTAGAAATCCACTCACAAAGGCGAACGCTTCCGCTTAATGCTTCCGAAGCAGCTTTCTTACAGAAAGCTTGTAACACTTCACACTTATGCCCTTTCTACGTAGTTTATATAGTTCAACTTATATAACATGAATCACATTATAGATTGAAAAATGTTTTTATTGTATCATTGAAGCAACTCAATCTTTCAATATTCCAACCTCATCATGGCATGAATGGAGTTGTAAACGTTGTCAAACATTATTGAATTCACCGCACCCCCGCTGCCTCATTTCATTATGAGCGGTCTGGCTGCTCTCCCCCCGGGAGGCAAGCATCCCAGCCGGAAAAATATCGGGGCATTCGACCTGCTTGTCGTGCGGAAAGGAACCCTGTTCGTCGGTGAAGAGGGAAAGGACTATGTCATCTCTGAGGGCCATGCGCTCATCCTTCGTCCAGACTGTCACCATTATGCCTATGAAGGCTGTCCGGACGAGTCAGCGCATTACTGGCTCCATTTTCAACTGCTTGGAGACTGGAAGGTCATTAATGAATATCCGGTTGCGGGGCAGCGGCTGATCGACCATGAGTCCAAGGGCTTCCTTTCTCCCGATCCCTTCGAAGTTACGCCCTATTCGGTCTTTCTCCCTCAATTTACCAAGCTGGTTCAGCCGCAAAAAATGTTCGACACTTTGCATGAGCTGGACTCTTTGAATCAAAGCACACATATGTCCAGTGCCAGGCTAAAGCAGCAGGCCTTGTTCCAGGAGATCATAATGCTTCTATCCGCTTCACTGGAGGCGAAGAATAACTCCCCCCAATCTGCTTGTGCCGAGAAGGCCGCAATATATCTAAAAGCGCATTATCGCGAACCCTTCTCGGCTTCCCGGCTCGGGGAGGCCATTAACTTCCATCCGGTGTATATCGCCCGCTGTATGCATAACGTGTTCGGATGCTCTCCTTCCGCTTACCTGCTCCGGTTTCGCATAGATCAAGCCAAGCTGCTGCTGCTGCAGACCGATTGGCCGGTGGAACGGATTGCGGAGGAGGTCGGATTCAATCAGGCGGCCTACTTTACCTCCAGCTTCACCCGGATCGAGGGCTTGGCTCCACGCAAATATCGTCAACGCTTCAGCTGGAATAGAGGTTAACCGATCGGAGCATGCCGCTAGGAAGCCGAACAGACTTTTTTGCGTAAGCCGCCCCCCTTGCTCTATAATCAAAGTTACAGGACTTTATATCTAATACTCATTAACTGGGGGAGAAGCGTTGACACAAGTCAAAATATTTGCCGACAGCATATCGGATGTTCCGGAACGTTGGATGGAGGAGTACGATATCGGAATCATTCCGCTCTATGTTGTATTTAGCGGAACAGCCTATAAGGACAGACATGAGATAACTACGGATGAAATTTACCGCCGTGTAGATGAGACCGGGGAGCTGCCGCATACGACTGCCCCTTCTCCGGCTGACTTTATCAGCGCTTTTGCTCCTTATATCGATAAAGGCGACACTATTGTATTCATTAGCATGTCATCAAAGCTATCTTCAACTTATCAAAATGCGCTGATCGCCGCAGACGATTTCCCTGCAGGCAGTATCTTTGTCGTGGATTCCCTGAATGTCTCCGGCGGAATCGCGTTGCTGGCTCGAAAGGCTGCCGAGGCAGTACGTGAGGGCAAAACGGCCGAGCAAGTCGTGACCATGCTTGAGGAGCTTCGCGAACGGGTTGAAATTGAAGTGCTCGTCGACAGCCTGGACTATCTTCATCGGGGCGGCAGAGTATCCAATGTCCAGCACATGCTGGGCAGCCTGCTCAAGATTCGCCCTGTGCTCCGTATTAAAGAAGGTAACGTCATCTCTGCCGATAAATACCGCGGCAAGAAAGAGAAGGCCGTGGAGCGAATGCTTCATCATTTCACCGAAAATATTCATAAGGTGGACCGCGAGCTGATTATTGTAGCTCAGACACTGGCGGAGCGGGCTGCCGATTATATCAAGTCAACCTTGCTTGAGAGGACTGACACGAAGGAAGTTGCCATTATTGAGGGCGGCTGCGCCATCTCTTGTCATTGCGGTCCGCGTACAGTTGCGATTATGTATTTACGCCGACCTGGCTGCCAGATGTACGCTTGACCAGGATTATTGAATTATGCCGTTCTGTCCGATGCTGATGCATCCCGCAGAGCGGCCTTTTTTTCACATTGACTCATGTCGTTTAAGGATAGAATAAGAAACTTTATAGACTTTTCAATCGTATTGTAGAGTACAATTGTCGAGACATGTTATGGAGGTGGCGGGATGCAAATTCAACGATGGTGCCAGAGAGCTTTACTGCTGGCCGTTGCTGCGGCAGCAGGATGGAGCAGTCTGTATACCCCTGCTGCACCGCATGCCCAGGCCGGTTTTTTTAGCGATATGTATCAAGGTATCAAGGATATTACGGAACTGCCCAGTGAAGTAAATGAACTGAAGGAGAGCTACCAGCAGACACAGGACAAGCTTGAAGAGGCGAACGCCACCCTGGAGGCTTACCGTCAGCAGAACGAGGCTTTACTTGAGCAAAATCGGGAGCTTACGGAATCCGTCGCTGCATTGACAACGGCTCAGCAAATCCGGGAGAATCAGTCGCGCAAGCTGAGGATAATGATCATTACAGGGGTACTGCTCATTGCAGGTTATTTTGTAGTGCTGCGGTTGATCCGGGTGCTGCTCAGACGCTAGCTGGCCCATTCAATCCGCTGTACAATAAGCCGATCAGGAGCCCGGCATGAAGGGATAGATCCATAGATGAATATCGAGAATCAACATCAACCGGGCGGCGGCTATGGCGGACAAGCCGTCAAGTTCTTCCTGGACGAAGGGGAGCAGCTTCATATACTGCACCCTGCCCAGGTGATCGCCTACCGCGGCGCTACGGCCAACCGGGTAGACAAGCTAATGAATATCAAGGGGATGTACCGCAAACGGAAGCTGGTTCGGGCTGATTTTACCGGCCCTTGCGAATTAGCAGCCTCCCTTCCTCCCGGCATCAGTCTTAAAGCTATTTCTCTTAGCGGGGGCAGCGATCTGCTGTATGATTTCCGCCATCTCTTCTTCTATACAGATCACATAACTATGGAATCGCGCATTCTGAGCATCAAAAATATGATGATCACCCGGGATGCTGTGAAAATGAAATTTTCCGGCGAAGGAGAAATCGGTATTTTGACCCAAGGCCAGGTGCTCGAGCTGGAGCTGCATCCTGTTGAGCCGCTATATGTAGAGGCGGGCTGTGTAGTTGCCTACCCCGAGTCCGCGCGAATGGAACTGGCTGTGTACGGCAATCATCTGGCCAGCCAGCATATGCGCTACCAGTGGAAAATTACGGGCCAAGGCTCCGTACTGGTACAGGCCACTGGCGGCAGCCGTCTCCAGCAGGAGCTGGAGAGCGGCGATGGAATCGTAAAGCGGTTCTTGCGAGAAGCAATTCCCTTTGGGGGCGTGATTATTAAGTAGCGCAAACCTGTTTATGAGCTGGCGAATACTCAGGTGAGTCAAACAGGAAAGTGTGCAGCTAAACAAAAAAAGGCGCGTTAGAGGGGCAACGTGTGAAGTGTACTTTCGATCGCTGTTGTTCACGGATTTCTTCAATTGGACTAAGTTCTAACAAGGGAGAAATCCGTTCACAAAGGCGAACGCTTTCGCTTCTACAGTACACTTCACACTTATGCCCTGACTACTTCGCCGTAGAGTTTAACTACACCCTGTTTGCACATGGCTACGCCTAAGCTACACAGCAAATAAGCTTGCTGCTTGCGGCTTATCCGTTAGGGGCAATGCTGCATACGTAATGCATCAGTGCATCCGGCACTATAAAGCCGAGCTGAAGAGCCTTCGTAATAAGGGTATAAGTGTGAAGTTTGCTGTAGTAAAAGCTTTCTGAAAAGAAAGCTTCTTCGGGAGCATATGCTCGGAGTGTTCGTCTTTGTGAGTGGATTTCTACCCTGCTATGGTTTATTCAATCAAGAAATCCGCGAGCAATAGCGATCGTAAGCACACTTCACACCTTGCCCACAACACGCAGAATCATTATTCTCCCTTTTGGAAATATATCACTTTTTGCCGGCATCGATATCCTGGGGACGCAGCCCCTCCCAAATATTCGGAATCTCCACTTGGTCCGGATCCTCAAAGACAAGAAAGGCCGTTGGTAAATACCGTTCTCCGTATTCGGATGACGGCTTATTGGCGATCTCTCCGCCTTCCGTGACCAGCACAGTCGAGGAACCGCCGTCCAGATTGGCAGCAATCACCGCTCCGTGATCCAGCATGATCTGCTGAACATCGTAAAGACTAGCCCCGATGCTATAGCCGGGCTGGCGTCCATCGATTACGACGAAGAGAATCGCGCCGTCCTCCCGCTGTCCCATTGCCGTTCTTGGAGCAATCCCCCAGCCTTCCTTCTGGCTCTTGATCTGTCCCTTCCCATTCACAATAATACGGGGCTGGAAGGTGACCGCCTCCTGAATGCCCAGCTCGGACAGCTCGGTTAACGTATATTTGCCGGCGATCATCTTGCCCTTCTTATCGATACCGACAATTTGGGTCGCATCCTTGGCTCCGATTCCATTATAGTAAAGCTTCCCTTTGGAAATGACGACTCCGATCGGCTTGAAGCCGTTCCCCTTCCAGTTCGGATCCGCGAAGCCGCCGCCATTGACCCCGGCAACCGCCCCGGTGCGCGCCACCATGCTGGATACCTTCTCCCCCTTGCCGATCTTGGCTGGAACGCCTAACCGGATCTTGGTCGGATCGTTGACTGTCAGAACATAACCATGATAACCCGTACCGGAGACCTCTTCGATTTCAATTAAGGGCTTTTCCTCCTCGGCTACCTCTTCCTCTTCGCCAGTTGGAAGGTTAATCGTATGCGTATCCTCCTCGGTTCCCATGGCATCAAATTGAGCCTGGTAGGCAGCAACACGCTTATCCAGTTCGGCTTGTCCGATAATATACTTAGCCCAGTGACGGTGCTGCGTCGTGATCAGCGTATCCGCCATCAGATAACGCATACTGTTGCCTGACGGAGTTAGAAACAGCCAAAGTGTGGCCAAAACCCCAATGACCATAAAGGTCACGACTAAACGGCCGATAAACCGTAAAAATACACCCTTCTTTTTTCGTCGCGGCTTTCGCGTTGTCTTCTTTTTTTGCTGCCCCTGATTCTTGCGTGCCGTAGAACGGCTGGGCAATGATGATGGAGTAGGCATGCTTGATCTCCTTATCTTGCTTATTCACTTGCTCTTCTTCATGTTAACGACTTAAGCCTGAGAAAAGTTTCGCCTAAAAAATGAGGGGGGCCCGAAGTCATCGCAGATGGTTAGGGACACCTTTTTCAAAGTAACGTCATGCCGTGCGTTGCGGAACAAGTGCCATTAAGCATTAAAATTGTTGGCGGGAGGCGAAATAAGTGCCGAAAGGCATTAAATTGCTGGCGTGGGTGCTCGCGAGGCCATGATAATGTGGATTTCCCTCGCTCCTTATTTGATCAAGAAAGCCGCAGTGGACGCAAGAAACCAAGGAATCAAGCGAGAAAAGGCCGCTTAGCTCCTTGGTTTCTATATGAAGATCACTCTATTTTGTTATTAAGGGTGTACATTTTGGGGGACACCCTCGTGTGTTATTCGATCTCGCCTTCCCAAAACATCATTCCGCCCATGACATTGACGGCTCTGAAGCCTTGCTCCTCCAGCCATTCACAGGCCAGCGCGCTTCTTCCCCCGCTATGGCAGATAACGAACCATTCTTCCTGCGGGTCCAGTTCGTCCATTCTATGTGGAAGCTGCCCTAATGGAATGTGCCTTGCACTCGGGATATGACCCTGGAACCATTCATGAGGCTCCCGCACGTCAACAATATGCAGGCTCTCTCCCCGCTCCAGCCGATCATTCAGCTCTTTGGAAGATATTTCTTCAAAGGGTAAACCATTATGCACCGCTATCATCTCCTTCGTGAGAGTACCTCTGGTGCATAAGCATAGGGGAAGCATAGCGGCTTGTCAAATGGCCGCCCGCTCTCTGAATCTCCTCTTTCTCTTCTTTAGCTCAAAAACTCCAAATTACGGTTTATCAATTCAATTCGCTGCTGCACACAGGCATAGGAGCGAAGCGGGTCCTCCGGCGTGTTCAGCACATAGTCAAGCAGACGGTCAACCGTAGTGGTAGCCACATGGCAGCGCGTGTCAGAGGATGCATAGTACAAGTAGACGTCCCCATTTTCTCTGGCGATCAAACCGTTAATGAACACAACGTTAGAGACATCGCCGATTCTTTCTTCTCCTTCCGGGGCAATCAGATGACCGGCCGGAGCATGCAGCAGCTTCGACGGATCCTGCAGATCGGTCAGGAAGGCATACACGACATAGCGCAGGCCTGACGCTGTATTTCTTACGCCGTGCGCAATATGAAGCCACCCCTTCTCCGTCTTGATCGGAGCCGGGCCTTGGCCGTTCTTCACTTCTTTGATCGTATGATAATAACGGCGGTCAATCATCGCCTCACTCTCAATAACAGCAGGATTCATACTGTCGGACAGGCCCCATCCGATTCCTCCGCCGGAACCGGCATCGATGAATCCGTCCTGCGGGCGGGTATAGAATGCATACTTCCCGTCTACGAATTCGGGATGAAGCACCACATTGCGCTGCTGGGCCGAGCTGGTCTTCAGATCCGGGAGCCGCTCCCATGTCTTCAAATCCCTTGTACGAGCTATGCCAGCCTGAGCCACTGCACTCGAGAGATCCCCTGGAGCTGCATCGGGATCTTTCCTCTCGGTGCAGAACACACCATAAATCCAGCCGTCTTCATGCTTGGTCAGACGCATATCATATACGTTTGTGTCTTCCTCTTCGGTCTCCGGCATCACAACTGGATGATCCCACAAACGGAAGCCGTCAACCCCGCTATCACTCTCGGCAACGGCAAAAAACGACTTCCGGTCCACACCTTCCATACGCGCAACCAGATAGAACTTTCCATCAAGCTCAATAGCCCCTGGATTAAAGGCCGCATTGACACCGATCCGTTCCATGAAATACGGGTTCGTCTCCGGATTAAAGTCATAACGCCACACAAGCGGAGCATGGGCATGGGTCAATACAGGATTGGCATACCGCTCATAGATCCCGTTCTCGGAGAACAAAGCTTCATTTTTACGGGAAATTAATGCCTCATAGTGCTCCTCAATCTGTTTCTTGCGCTGTTCGAACAATGTACTCATCTGTTATGCACAGCCCTCCACAAATTTAATATAATTAACGATTTATACCATTAAATAAGCGATCAAAAGTTAACCTTTCAGCACCGAGAAGGTTGGATGAAGTTAGGGACAGAGTAGCGGAGCGTAGGCAGAACCTACGTGAGCAACGGAAGGCCCGGCTGAATTCAAGATTCGATGCCGAGTCACTTCAAGATTTTGCTTCGTGATCAAAGGTTAATACGTTCGATAATTTCAAAACAGGCCCGACCGTTATGATACGGACACTTCCACTCGTTGACCTTCGGATCGTTGAGGTCCGGATTACCGGCCCGGTCTGTCTTCCAATACCACTCTCCGTGGATCGGATCAACAATATGCTTACGGGTGAATTCCCAGCATCCCGTAGCTGCCTTCAGGAAGCGCTCTTCTCCGGTCATTTGCCAAGCATTCACGAATCCTACGATCGCTTCAGCCTGCCCCCACCAGTGCTTATCTGTGTCGAAGACGCCATTGGCATCCCCTTCCCACATAATCGCTCCATCAGCATCCATTCCTTCCGTCAACACGGCATCCGCCATTCGCACCGCCGCATTCCGGGTCCGCTCAAGCAGCTCAGCGTCTCCGTACAGCTCTGCTGCCTCCATGAGCAGCCAGCTTCCTTCGATATCATGGCCATAAGAGACATGGCTGGACTTCAAGCTCCAATCTTCATCGAAGTACAAATGAAAATGACCGCCCTCTTCATCAACAATCCGATCGAGCATGTCTCCTATTAATCTCCTGAATTGCTTCTCCAGCTTTGGAGCTCTGGCAATGCGGAAATAGTTCGTGTAGGCCTCCAGAACATGAAGGTGGGTATTCATCGACTTCTTATCATTCTGATCATGAATACCAAGGCGCATATCCCCTTCATCCGTCCAATCTCTCGCATAGGCTTCAACATACCCTCCGTGAACCGGATCAAAGCCTTTCTCAACTACTTCGAATACTTCCTCGGCAAGGGGAAGAAGATCCTTACGTCCACTGGCAAGGATAAATTCGGATAGCGCATAAAGGTAAAATGCCTGTCCATAAATCTGCTTTTTGGTCTGCAGGGGACGTCCACGATAATCGACCATCCAGAAATACCCCGGATACTCCGGGTCTCGGAAGTGAGCTTCAAGATAATGCAGCGCCCTTTCTGCCATTTCCATATATTCCGGCTTCGGTTCATGCCGATAAGCACGGGCGAAGGTCCAGAGAATCCGGGCGTTCAGCACCAAGCCCTTCGGGGCGTCCGGCACCACGGTCATATCGCTGTTGATCTGTCCGACAAATCCTCCATGCTTAACGTCAATGGAATGCTTTAACCAAAAGCCAAGAATATCATGCAGCTCTTTGTTCATTTCCTGTTTAAGCTGTAATGGTCCCAATTTTTATCACCTCTATTTTGTTAGCTAACAATTACAATTGTAAACTAACAAAATAACAAGGTCAACTTGTTTCGCTAACAAAATGCCTTGTAAACCTAATCGTAATCCGATAGTATAGATTTCGATACTTCCAGGAGAAAAAGGGGCCTTATAAGAGATGAAAAAAGTGACCATGCAGCAAATTGCCGATGCGCTTGGGCTTTCCAAATATGCTGTTTCAAAAGCGTTAGCCGGTAAAGAGGGGGTCTCCCCTCAAACCCGTGAAAAAATAATCGATACCGCCACCCGGCTGGGATATTTCAAACAACAGCGCACCGTCAGAGGTCATGAGGAAAAAAGCAGGCCCAGTACAACAGAGCAAGAGGTATGGGGACGAGATAAGCAGACCGTCGCCGTGCTGATGCCTAATATTAGACTCCAGACCATGGACTCAACCTTCTGGAGCATGATTGTGTACGGAATCGGCAACGCGCTCTCCCGCCGCGGACTCGGCATGCTCATCCTGACGGAGCAGACTCCTGAGGGGTTTGAGCGGCTGCTGAAGCCGGACAGCCTGCTCGGCGTCATCGGTGTTGGAGAAGTGACGACATCCATGCTGCTGGAGATCAAGCGGCTGGGACTACCCTTTGTCCTAACAGATCACGAGGATCCTCTCGTCCCATCCGATACGGTGTTCGCCTCCAATATCGACAGCATGTCGATGATTACCGGACACCTCTGGGCATTAGGGCATCGTTCCTTCTGGTTTCTGGGAGAGATGCGCTACTCGCGAAGCTTCACGGACCGCTGGATTGGTTTTCGCAAAGCGCTGGAGGACAATGGTCTCGATATCCGCCCGGCAAACAACCAGTTAGCTTTAACCAGCACGGATCACAGCGCCAATTTCGCACTGCTGCAGGAGAAGATAAGCGAATATACCGATAACGGCGAACCGCTTCCGACCGCCTGGGTCTGTGCCAATGACGAGATTGCCCTCGCCGCATTAGAGGCGCTTCAAGCAAGCGGCATGTCTGTGCCGAACGTCATATCGGTTACCGGCTTCGACAATATTGAGGAATCCGGGCGTGCCGCTATTCCGCTGACGACCGTTAATGTAGACAAGGAGCGGCTGGGAGAACGTGCGGTTTCCGCTCTGCTGGACCGGATTAGCGAGCCTGGCAGACCCTTCGAGAAGATCAACCTGGCATGCGATCTGGTCATAAGATCATCAACGGGAAGTCCTAACAAATAAAGGCCGGACGAGGAGTTTATCTCCAGTCCGGCCTTCGGCATGCTATGGATACTAATTTACATTACAGCCCCTTTTCCCGCCGAATCAATTCCAGCAAGGCACTGCACCCTGCAGTAAGCAGGTCATAAACCTCTTCAAAATTTCCGGTATAATACGGATCAGGAACGTCCTTAAGCAGGGATTCCGGCACAAGGTCCATCAGCTTGATAATCCGGGCATCTGCCCGGGAGGCCAGCGTGCGGAGATCCTGTTCATTTTGACCATCCATAGCGACAATATAGTCAAACCGGGTAAAGTCATCCCCGGCAACCTGTCTTGCCTTCTGGCCTTCATACGAGATTCCGTACTGGTCAAGGATACGCCGTGTGCCCTCATGAGGGGGCTTGCCGGTATGCCAATTGCCGGTTCCCGCCGAATCAATCGTGATGAGCTCTTGCAATTGCGCCTTGATCACCCGATGGCGGAAGACCGCTTCCGCCATCGGAGAACGGCAGATGTTACCCAGACAAACAAACAGGACACCGACTCTATTTTCATGATCTATCCTTTTCATTATTTCCGCACCACCGTATAACCCTTATCTTCAAGCAGTTTAATGATTCCGTGTTCTCCCAAATAATGAGCTGCGCCAACTACGATCATATACTCTTCGTTCTTTCCGCTCTTCAGGTAGCCGTCGATCTTCTCTGCCATTCCAAGATTCCGGTCAATCAGCATAGCCTGATTGTACTCCTCATCTTCGGAGAAGCTGTTAGTCAGCTCCAGAAGCTGCTCATCATTTCCTGTCTTCCACATTTCAGCCATCGCATTCACGCTATCTTCCACCACATCTATATTGTCTAGCGTTGTGTTCAGGTTTCTCTCCTGCAGCTCTTTAGAAAAATTGTTGAACATACTCAGCTGAGACTCGTAAGACTCCAGCTCGATGATCGGCAGCTGACGCTCAAGCGCCTTCTGGATAAAATACAGATCCACCCCTGCCGATGCTTCATAGCCGGTCGCCGCAGTTTTCAGCGATGCAAGTGTAGAATCCACAACCCACGGCTTATAAGCATCGAGGATATCGGGCTCCAAGCCGTTTTGCTTCAGAACGCCGCCCAGCTTGCCATACGTCTCGGCCGAGATATGATCCTTCAAGGTTGATCCGTCCTGATACGTTCCCATGCTCAGAATCAAATTCTGCTGCGCTTCGTCCGCCGCTTTGCTGATATCGATCTCTACGCCCAAATAGTCCGCTTCTGTAAAAGCTTCTTCAAACTCATCGCGCAGCGGATAAAAGCTGTCATCTGCGATGTGCATGGAGCCTACCAGATATACCGTCGTGCCGTTGTTTTCAACTTCCCACAGGAAGCCCCGTCCTCCGGTCTGGGAGACAGCTTCAGGCGCCGCTGCCTTGGTTACCAGTTGGACCGTACGTGTCGCCTGGTCCCAACTGACTACATAGCCGGCAACATCCCCGATGATGCGAATCGGCGCATAGGTTACGCCATGAATGCGCTCCAGCTTGCTTTTCAGCGTAATCGTCCGGCCCTCCACCACAACAGTGATGGTATCGTCCGCAGTTCCGGCAAGCTTCGCATTCAAAGCCTCCAGCGTAGTGCGCAAAGGCACCAGCGTGGTTCCATCCTGGGCAATCGGCGCGGTCTCGGCCGCATATTCGATGGCTTGGTCGTTCACTTTAATCCATGGTTGTTGCGGCGCTGCCGCAGCCGGGACCGCCGATGCAAGCAGACCGGTCGAAAGAGCAAGTGATAAGAGCATGTATTTCCAGTTTTTCATAGGTCGAATTCTCCTCTACTCCTGAATTAAATTTTGTAAGCACGCATTGCTTTACGCAGCTCTTTCATGGTTGGACGTTTGCCGTAGAGCAGCACGCCCGTACGATAAATCTTCGCGGCAAGCCAGCCAAAGAACAGGATCGAGACTGCCAGAATGACTAGAGAAGCCGCAATTTCCCAGACCGGGGTATCCCCTAAGCCCGCCCGCACAATCATGGAGACCGGCGAGAAGAACGGAATGAAATTACTGATCTTGAGCAGCAGCGAATTGGGCGCGCTCAAGCTGAAGATGCCGATGTAGAAAGCAGCCAGCGACAGCATGGTAATCGGCATAATCGCCTGGCCCAATTCCTCCGTCCGGCTTACCAGCGAGCCGATGGCGGCAAACAATGTGGCATACAACAGGTAACCCAGCACAAAGTAAATCAGGCCCAGTACAAGCACTGTCAAATTGATATCCGCCAGGTTCAGATTCAGACTTCCAAGAACCGACTGGTTGTGCGGAAGCGACATGTTAATGCCGATTACGCCCGCGAAGATAAAGATTTGCAACAGTCCAATGTACAGCATTCCGATAATTTTGCCAAACATCTGTGTCAGCGGCGAGACGCTGGTAATCAATATTTCCATGATTCGGGAGCTCTTCTCGGCCGTTACCTCCGCCGCAATCATATTCCCGGTCATCATAATAATCATGAAGAACAGAATGACCAGAGCGTACACAACAATGTAATTAATCGGCGCAGGACCTGCCTCTGTCTCTGCTTCATTTGCGGATGCATTTGCTCCCGAAGCATCCAGCTTAACCGGATCGATAAATACCGGAGCTGTCAGGGCAGCCAGCTGCTCCTCGCTCAGCGTCCCCTTTGTAATAACCTCTGCCTTTACACTCTGAAGAGCGGCCTGGAGCGAGCTGTTCACGCTTTGAGGAATGTCGTCTTTATTCGAAATGTAGGAAACCGTCGGAAATGCGGATTGTCCATCCTGATTGAATTTTAGATACCCGTCGATATTCCCCGCTTTAAGCTCCGCACGAAGAGCTTCTTCATTCTCTCCCGCAAACTTTTGCAAGGTGAATCCGAATTCGCCTTGCTTCTGAAGATAGGCCTCCAGCGAAGCAACGATCTCGGGCTGGCTGGCCTCCATCACTCCGACACTCGCCGGCCCCTGCTCCCCGCCTGAAAATTTATCTATGAAATAAGGAATATTCATACCGATCGACACAAGCAGGACCAGCACCAGCGTTGTAATGAGAAATGATTTGGTCTTGATCTTGTTCAAAAATGTAAACCGGATCACCGTATTTAATTTACTCATTCGACTCACCCACTTCCTTAATAAAGATCTGATTGAGCGTCGGTTCCTTAATTTCAAAGCGTTCAACCTCGCCCTGCTCCATCGCCGTCTTCAAAATTAACTTCGCGGCAGCTACATCCGAAATGGAGATGTCATATCCTCTCTCCTGTCGGCTGACCTTCTTCACACCCGGAATCCGGTCAAGCCCTTCAACCTCTCCCGCGGTATAGAGCAGCACCTCTTCACGCGGATACTTCTTTTTGATCTCTCGTAAATCTCCTTGAAGCACGGTGCGGGAACGGTCCAAAATCGTAATATTACGGCACAGCTCCTCAACATGCTCCATCCGGTGCGTCGAGAACAGGATGCTCGTTCCTTGATCGCGAAGCTCCTTGACGGTTGCCTTAAGCAGCTCCACATTGACCGGGTCCAGGCCGCTGAAGGCCTCATCCATAATCACAATCTGCGGCTTGTGCACCACGGCGGCGACAAAGCCCATCTTCTGCTGATTTCCCTTGGAAAGCTCCTCGATTTTCTTATCGTAATACTCCGGCACCTCAAAGCGATCGAGCCAATATTTCAGACTCTTATCGGCTTCTGCGGCGGACATGCCCCGTAGACGGGCCAGATAAATGATCTGTTCGCTAACCTTCACCTTAGGATAGAGACCGCGCTCTTCCGGCAGGTAGCCCATCTGCGACTGCAGTTCCGGGCCGTATGGCTTCCCATTATATAGAATCCGCCCGCTATCCGGATAGATCAGACCGAGCACCATCCGCATGGTTGTCGTCTTCCCTGCTCCGTTAGCGCCCAGCAATCCGTAAATTTCGCCCTCTTCAACCTGCAGCGTAATTTGATCCACCGCTCTTTTCTCTCCAAATTCCTTTACAACCTGTTCCAGTCCCAGTCTCTTTGCCACCATAATCCGCCTCCATTCCTAGTTTGAATCGATTAATCCATCAGGTGCATTTCCCTGCATCCATAGCTGAAGTATCTCTTCCAGCTCCAACACGCGGCTCTTGATAATCTGCGTAGTTCCGCCTGATGATGCTATTCTTTTCTCCAGCTCCGCCTCGTCCTTCAATACCATACGCAATATGGAGGGGCCGTCCGGCTCGCATTTGATCACGCCGTTCATGCCAGTCAAGAAGCTGCTTTCCGCCCCGCGAACCCAATACTCCTTCCAGCTTCCGAGCAGCGCGTCCTTTTCAGCCATGCCTCGCAGCTCCCCACGCTGAACAAGAACAACAAAATCCGCAAGCCGCTTGATCTCTTCCACAATGTGTGTGGACAGGACGATGGTCGATGCGTCCTCATCCAGGCTTCTCCTCAGTTCCTCGATCATATCCTTCCAGGCAAATGGATCAAGTCCGGCCGATGGCTCATCGAGCAGCATCAGCTTTGGCCTTGCGGCCATCACAGCTGCGATTTCAAATTTACGGCGTTCCCCCTTGGACATTCGGTTCAGCTTCTCTTTACGGGGCACCTCAAATCGGTCCATCAGTCTTTCATAACGCTGCCAGTCCCAGGCCGGATACCAGTGCGATCTGAACCTTGCCGCCTGGTCGGCGGTCATAATATACTCTTCGGCTGCGGGGTGCTCAGGAACATAACCCATCTGCTGGCGAATCTCCAACGGAATTGGGCCTTCGAACCCTCTGCCATACCATCGCACACTGCCTGTATCCGGAATCAGGGTTTGCAGCATCATATTCAGCAATGTTGTCTTACCGGATCCATTAGGGCCGACTAATGCAACTACATAGCCCTGAGGAATCTTGAGCTGAAACGGCCCAATCTGTCCCCGGGGGCTCTTTTTCACCGCATTCAGAAGCTCGACTGCTGCTACTCCGCTATCCGGTTGCATCATTCCTGGTCACCCCCTTTTCCTGCATCCTTATATTTAATCTGTAAAATATCCAGAAACAGCTTCTTCAGCTCCTGGCTGCTGTACTGCACGGAAATCCCCGTATCTACTGCCGCCTCAACCGCCTTCTGAACTACCGCACGTTTATATTCATCACGCTCGTCAGCCGCAACATTTGCTACAAAGGTCCCTGTCCCCTGCTTGGTACGCAGCAATCCTTCATTTTCAAGGTCCTGATACACTCTTCTCACCGTGATGACACTGCAGTTCAGACTGCTTGCGAACTCCCGGATGGAAGGAAGCAGCGTTCCCTCCTCAAGCTGTCCGCTTACGATAAGCGACTTCAATTGAGTCTCAATCTGATGATAGAGCGGCTCCGCACTATTCTCATTAATCTGAATGGGAATCCACACCTTCCGTTCACCTCCAACCCAAGATCACCTTGAATGCTCCTTTATCCCCTAAGACTTCTCCGGCTCAACTTGCGTGTAGCAAGAGTAGAGAAGCCTGCAAGCAGAAGCCCGCCTCCCAGCAGCGTTCCCCACATCAGAGGAGACAGCATTCCGTGCTTTTTGCTCATTTGCATCGAATGTTCAGTCAGACCGAAACCAGAAATTGCGGATATCGCAGCAGTAAGTCCGAACAGCAGGACCAGCAAAATCGTAAACCACATGTAAGTTCGGCCGCTGGTGGTGAACTCGAAGAAAATGAAGATTCCATTTACCGCTATTGCATAGCCTAGCCAAGTCAATATAAATACGGCATACTGAAGCCCGTTCATATTCATATCAAAAATCAACCGGATGGCAGTGAACAGGATTACACCATTAAAAAGGAAGGCAGCAATCATATGAAGAAATCTGCTCTTCATCACCGTTTCAACCGGAATCGGCAATGTACGATAATAGAACAACATTCGTGTATAGGTGTCATCCTTGATATAGTTGAATGAGCGCCTGGAGAACAGAATGCCGGCCAACGGAAGAACGCTAAGCATGAGGAAATCCGCAACTGGATTCAGGTACTCCCCTTGCTTCATGGGGCCATACATCATCAGACCGATCATCGCTCCTGCATACGCCATGAAGAGCGGACCCCAGATCAGATACACCCTATCGGTGCTAAGCTCTTTCTTGATAATTACCCAAGCATCCCGCCACTTGTTCAAGCGTCATCACCTTTCCCGTCTTGCGCAGGTTTTCGGTTCGAAATCACTGTGCTTACTGTTTATATCTTTATACACAGTATAATCTCTGACCTTATGTACGTCAACCCTAATCCTGGGAAAAATACAACCGCTCGCTTGACGCTCATGCATAGCAAAAAGGCTCCAAAGTCCGTCTTGCATGACTTCAGAGCCCTTTTTGCTGAGAATAAATATAAATGACTACAATCCAAAAATCACTTCCCATACTGGCCGGGTATGACCGCCTGGATAGAGCAGATACAGCAGCACGTATACCGTTATCCCGGTAATTGCCGTGGCAAACCAGATGAGCGAAGTGATCTTGCCCCATTTCCGGTGCTTGGCGTATTTCTCCTTGAAGCCCAGCACCAGGGTTGTAATGCCGAAGACAGCCGCCACGCTCGCCAGTACAATATGGAAGATGAGGAAGACGCGATAATACACTTCCAGATCCTCCGGGCCGCCCCATGACGTATTGCCGATAAATATGGTGCGCGACATGTAGATGATAAAAAAGAGGATGGCCGCGATCGCCGCAGCTATCATTGTCTTCTTATGGGCTTCCCGTTTCCCCTTGATAATCAGTGCCCAACCGACGGCAACCAGCACGGCGCTTAGGGCAATAAAACCTGTACTGATCGTAGGGAATATAAAATACCAATCCATGAATATCCTCCAATCACGTAAGATTCATCTTCGCCTCGTCCCCGGAAAGCTCGTCATCCTCCCGATTCTCCCGCTTGTACCAATTGTAGAACACATAAGCAAGCATCGATGCAAAGATAATCTCCTGAATAAACTTCATTATAATGCCTCCTACCTGCTGGTCAATAGCAGGCTCCAGATAACCGAAGAATTCAGGTCCCCCGAAGCGGGATAGCAGCATTCCCGGATCACCGGACACACAATACCCCATCGCTTGAGCCCAGACCGCCGGATCACTATAGGTCGCATAGAGCGGTTCAGGCGCAAAAATAATCAGGCCGCAAGCCGGAGTAAGCAGCACCATGTTCAGAAAAATAAAGCCCATTTGCTTCAGACCATGCACTTCCAAATGATCCGGTAAAGGCTTTACCAGCGTCCACCACATCAGAATGGCTGCTATGAACAGAACCGCATAGTACAGACGGTGAATAGCAAAATGGAGCATGACATAATCATGAATGGCAGGGAAATGATAGAGCGAGAACAGTCCGTTAAATACCACAGCCGCGACAATCGGATGCGTCAGAAAGCGCAGGCGTGACAACGGACTGCGGGACAACTGCTCTGCAAGTCTGCGCCAAATCCAATCCGGCAATCCCAGCATCAGAAGCGGCGGAGCAATCAGGTACGATAGCGCCATACTAACCATGTGGAAGCTGAACATGATATGCCCCAGCAGCTCCACAGGGCCTCCCTGGGCAGCATAAAGCACAGTCATACCCAGTAAAAACAGGGCCTTACGTCCAGCTCTCACCGGCTTCCCCTTATGCAAGCGATCATGGACAGGACCGGTCAGTACGAGATAAGCCGCTGTAATCAATAACATAACCGCCAGAAAAACAGGACTCCAAATTTCTTCCCACTTAAAATAGGCTAATCCAAACACCACATATCCCCCTTGCACTGCCAATCAATTGTCCAAATTGTGAACACGGCTCTAACAAGACGAAAGAGGCGGCTTATTCCAAGCCCGCCTCTCCTTATTTTACCACCACATCCAGTATAGCGCCGCTATAATAGCCAATCCGGCGACAAAAAAGCCTCCGGCCATGAACAGAATCGGGATCATATGCCCCTTATCCTTCATGTGCATCCAGTAGCCGAGCTGGATCAGCACCTGCAGAATGGCCATCACCAGCAGCAGAATGACCGTAAATGCTGTATTCACGCCTCCCGCTGCAACCGCTGCAAAGGCGATCAAGGTCAGGATGATCGAAAAGATGAACGCAATCACATGCTTCTGCGGCCCTTCCTGGCGATGCCGATGCTTCACCGCCCCGTCTTCGTTCAGATCATGGGTGCTCATTCCCGTCAGACCACCTTTCCAAGCAAATAGACCACCGTGAAAATAAATACCCATACCACATCTATAAAGTGCCAGTACATGGCGGATACATAGATTTTAGGAGCCGTAACGACCGTAAGCCCCTTCTTCATCAGTTGTCCGATCAGGATCGAAATCCACAGAATCCCGAACAGCACGTGTGCTCCGTGAAATCCAACCAGCGTATAGAAAGCTGAACTGAATGCGCTGGTCGTCATCCCGTAGTCATCATGAACGATGTACTCATAAAACTCGTAAATTTCAAGCAGGAGGAACGCAAGACCGAGCACGACTGTCACTCCGAGCCAGGTAGCCAGCGACTTCCTGTTGCCGCGATGCATCGCCTGAATAGCGAACACACTCGTCAAGCTGCTGACCAGCAGGATGAAGGTGGCTGCCGCCGTGATCGGCAAGCTGAACAACTCCGCCGCAGAAGGGCCGTCCGCAACTTGATCCCGCAAGGCCAGGAAGGTGGCGAACAGCGTTCCGAACAGCACCGCCTCCCCGCCAAGGAACAACCAGAAACCGAGCACCTTATTGCGTCCTTCCAGCGTCGCCTTCTCCGGTTCATGGGGAAGCGTATCACTCACTTGCTGTGCATGTGGTGTTGTCATGCCTGAACCCCCCCATCCTTCAATTCTTCCTCTTCAATATGCCAGCCGTGATCATCGTACAACGATCTTAGCAGCATGCAGAGAAAGGTCAGTCCAAGACCAATAGCAACTACAATATATTTATTGAACATAAAGTTCAGGAAGCTATTTCCAAAGTCATCATTCGTGAACATAAAGCCCAGGCCGGCAATGAATAATCCCACGGACATGAGGAATGGTAATATTGTCGGTGAAGGCATATGAATCGGGCCTACAGGCTCTGCTGGCGTCATCTCTTGATGTCCTGCCATCTTTTCCTTCCAGAATGCATCGATCCCGCGAACCAGCGGAATTTGCTTAAAGTTGTACTCCGGAGGCGGCGACGGAATAGCCCATTCCAGCGTCCGGCCATCCCCCCATACATCCCCGGCAACTCCCTTCTTCTCCCGGAAGGAGAGAATGACGTTCGCCAGGAAGATCAGCACGCCTACACCCATCAAAAACGCGCCAATGGTACTGATCAGATTCATCAGATCAAAGCCCTGATTCGGCAAATAAGTAAATACGCGGCGCTGCATCCCGATAAGTCCCAGGAAGTGCTGTATGAAGAAGGTCATATGGAAGCCGATAATAAAAGTCCAGAATTCCCATTTGCCCAGCCGTTCGCTTAGAACGCGTCCGAACATTTTAGGCCACCAGTAATGCAGACCGGCGAACAGGCCAAGCACCAGACCTCCGACAATTACGTAATGGAAATGCGCTACGACAAAGTAGGTGTCATGGTACTGATAATCCGCTGGCGCCGAGGCCAGCATAACGCCAGTAACCCCGCCCATGACAAAGGTCGGTATGAAGCCGGCGGCAAATAAATTTGCTGTGGTGAACGTAATTTGTCCTCCCCACATCGTAAATAACCAGTTGAAGATTTTGATGCCGGTCGGAACCGCGATAAGCATCGTCGCAATCGAGAACAAGGCATTGGCGATCGGCCCCATCCCTGTCGTGAACATATGGTGGGCCCAGACCATGAAGCCGAGGAAGGCAATCAGAATGGTCGCAAACACCATGGAGCTGTATCCGAACAAGCGCTTCCGCGAGAAGGTACTGACCACCTCGGAGATCACGCCGAACGCCGGGAGAATCAATATGTACACCTCAGGGTGGCCAAAGATCCAGAAGATATGCTGCCACAGCACCGGGTTGCCCCCAAGTTCAACATTGAAGAAATTCGCGCCCAGAATCCGATCAAAGGTTAACAATACGAGCCCGACGGTAATCGCCGGAAAAGCAAACAGAATCATGGCCGAGGTTACGAAGGTCGTCCACGTAAACATCGGCATCCGCATAAAAGACATGCCTGGCGCCCGCATCGTAATAATCGTTGCCAAAAAGTTAATCCCGCCGATCAGCGTCCCTAAACCGGCGATCTGCAAGCCGATAGTATAGAAATCCACACCATGAGTGGCGCTGAACTGCGAGGATGACAATGGTGTATAAGCAGTCCAGCCTGCATCCGGCGCTCCGCCCATCACCCAGCTCAGATTCAGCAGCAAGCCGCCAAACAGAAACGTCCAGAAGCCCAGCGAGTTCAGAAAAGGAAAAGCCACGTCCCGCGCACCGATCTGCAAAGGAATTACCGCGTTCATCAAAGCAAAGATCACCGGCATCACGCCGAGAAAAATCATCGTTGTACCGTGCATTGTAATTAATTCGTTGAATTGCTGGGCCGTTACGAAGTCATTCATCGGCTTGGCGAGCTGAACCCGGATCAAGAGCGCTTCAATACCGCCGATTCCGAAGAAAAATCCGCCTGCCAGCAAATATAATACCGCTATTTTTTTGTGGTCAACTGTTGTGATCCAATCCATGAATCCCTTGTACCGCTTGACACTATGAGCGTGAGCCAAGGCTGTGTACCCCCTTATCGTTGCTGCGGCTTCACACCGCGCCAGTCAGTGAGCTCGAAGAATCACCATCCCTTATTCATACGATAGCTTGTAATCGGCCAGATATTTGGCGATCGCTTCGATTTCCGCATCCGTCAGCCCCAGATCCTCCTTGGGATCCGGCATCCGGTTACCCGGCTTCCACTTCTGAGGGTCCTTGAGCCATGCCTCCATATTCTCCTGGACAGGCCGGGTATCAACCGCATTGCCCGAGCCTTCGGCATTCAGAAGAATACTTGCTACCGTCTCTCTGCTGCCTACCCCCGTTAAATTCGGCCCTACCGGAACTCCTTGATCGCCAACGGCATGGCATGACAGACATTGCGTCCGGAAGACTTCGGCCACCGCCGGATCTTCCGGCAATACAGCAGGCGCTTTCATAGACTCTACCCAAGCATTGAACGATTCTTCACTGACCGATTTAACCTTAAATTCCATAAAGGCATGGGACTGTCCGCATAGCTCCGCACATTTCCCTAGATAGACACCCTCCTGCTCCGCTTCAATCCAGGCTTTGTTCACGGTCCCATCTGTATTGGTATCCGTCTTGCCCGCCAGCGAAGGCACCCAGAAGGAATGCAGTACATCAGCCGTCTTAAGCTCCAGCGCAATTTTCTTCCCAGTAGGAATAATCATGTCTTGCGCTGTTGTTATTCCATAATCCGGATACGAGAACTCCCACCAGAACAGATGGGCCGTCACCTGAACCCTAACAGCGTTCTTATCGTTCCAGTAATCTTCTCCATAGGCGAAGATCTTCTGAACCGTGAACACACCAAGGATCAGCACCAGTACGAGCGGAATTGCCGTCCAGACAACCTCCAGCTTGAAATTGCCTTCAACTTGCTTGGGAACTTCCTGTTGTCCTGGCTTGCGCCGGAAGCGGATCCAGACATAGGCCGCGATCGCAAACACAACGAGCATTACTACAACCATGATTGATATGGACAATATAATCAGATCGAATTGGCCTTGTGCCACGGTTCCTTGCGGTCTGAGCACCGACAGATCCTCCCGTCCGCATGCGGACAACAAGAGAGACATCGCGAGCAGAGGCAACAGACGCTTGATACCCTTCCACGGTTTCATCATTGATCAACCCCACTTTTCCGTTTAGTTACCAGTTTATGTACAGGCTTGAGCATAAAAAACGGATTCATGTATCACGGATTTTATCCCCTGTCAATTACAGTTATCACCTATTAAATATATGATTGAACCCATGTTTTGTCAACGTTCACAACTTAGTTCACAAATTGTTCAAATATCTGAAATCCCGCTTGAAACAAGGGTTTGCGAACGTTTTCACATGTTTTTTAATCTTTGAAAACGACGCTTGAACCCGCCTCCCCCCTTCCTTTTCCGGCTTCTTTCTTAGAATATTCATTTTTGACATTTCTCAAAACTTTTACGATTGGAAAATCATAACCCCCCGCCCGCCAACGGTGGTTTGCTCTTGGGGTATAACCCCCTCTGCCAAACTGCGCCAACGCTAGCCTGACCCCAAATCTGTTCAGGCTCATTTGTTGCCTTCACTTACCAGTTAAACGGGTTTACCTCTTTTTGTTCCTTTTCTCGCTGATTGGATCTTCATCATATATTGGACCTGTTGGGTACTTCAGCTCATTTGAGCCTATTGTGGCTGATCGTTGGATCATCTTGTCGATGAATTGTATAAAGTGCAATTAAAATCACGCCATTTCTAAACTCCACAGGTTTAAGTGTACTCCCTGCAGCTAAATGCCTGTTTTTTTTCAGAGCAGCTGCGTTTTTTGCGAATCTAAATGCACTCTATACAGCTATTCTTAAATTCAGAGCCCAAGTTCAGAAATTAGGTGTATCTTTTACACTTAAACCACCACCCTAGGTTCAATATAAACTGGAGCAATGATCTTGTTGGTTCAACCTTTGTTTCTCCACCCGCATAGCGGATGGTTTTCTTGTCGCACGCTTCGCGTACTCAACTGGCTAAAAGCCTAAATAAAAAACCAAGCCCCTTCCCTTTGCAGGGATCAGACTTGGTTCTAAATAATGAGATTGATCAGTCTAAATTAAGTTGAACTAAAGACATGATTTAGAAAGGGTTGCCACAGCACGTACAATTATCAGTTCAACTTATCTAGTCAGCAAGTCAAGATGACGGGGCCTTCCTCCGTGATAGCTAGCGTATGCTCGTAATGAGCTCCAAGGCTTCCGTCTGCTGAACGGATCGTCCAGCCATCCTGATCCCAGAACACCGCTCCGGTGTCTCCCAGCGTCAAGATCGGCTCAATGGTTATAACCATTCCCGCCTGCAGCTTTGGACCTGAACGAGGGCGCCCAAAGTTGGGGACATCCGGCGGTTCATGCATATTGCGCCCGATTCCATGACCGATGAGCGGCTTTACAATGCCAAGCCCGGCCTTGCGGGCGACTTCCTGAACCGCGTAGCTGATATCCCCTACCCGGTTCCCAATGCGTGCTGCTTCAATGCCGGCTGCAAGAGCCCTCTCCGTTACCTGCAACAGTCTCTCCGCTTCCTGCGATACATTTCCGACCCGATAGGACCAGGCCGAATCCGCCATCCAGCCGCTTTTATTCACGACAATGTCAATGGTGACAATATCCCCCTCCTGAAGCGGAACGGTCCCTGGAAACCCATGACATACTACTTCATTCACTGAGGCGCAGATCGCAAAAGGAAACCCTCTGTAGCCCTTCTGAGCAGGGGTCGCCCCGCGGCTTGCCAGATAGACCTCTACCAGTCTGTCAATCTCCGCCGTCGTGACTCCCGGCTTGATCACCTTGGCAATTTCCTTATGGCAGTCAGCCAAAATAGCTCCGGCCATTCTGATACGCTCAATTTCTTCCTTCGATTTCAACTGAATCTTCAAATTGCTAGCCCCTTTCATGATGACTGTTCGGCTCTGTGGCTATTATATGCCGCATACCAAGAAAAAACGCCCGAGCGATCTGCCAGGCGTTCGTTATTAACAGCTATTATAGTGAATTCTGTTTATATGCAATCTCCTCAGGAGACCGAAGAGTCGAGCTTGTCGAGCTCCATTTCAACCAGATGAGTCAATTCTTCCTCATACCCACCTGTAATCCGGTACTTGCGGACATACTCCTTCACAAATTTCTTAGGATCCTTCGGCTTGAATATTCGCGTCATTTCCCGCAAACTTTCTTTCACCTCATTGTGACCTTTCGTTGCCATACCATATTCCCTCCCAGAACGATTCTAGTTCAATGCTCCGATTTCGAGAATGCCGAAAAGCTAGTATGTCGTGAAGTTAGATGTTGCTGATGCCTCTTTTCAGCGGGTGCATGACACTATACATACCCTCACCCATTCTCGATGAATCAGGCATGATCAAATCAAGCGTCCTTGCAGCTGTATGCCGGTCTTAGAGAATCATCCATGCGGAAAAAGACCTCTACCTCCTATATTGTAACATATTCATCTCCCCGGTACAGCTTTCTTCCAAAATCAATCATCCTTTTAATTTTATTCCTTGTTACTTATATCGGTCTGTGCGGGTAAAAATACAAGTAAAAAAACTAGGAGGCTTTATGAATTTCACAACGCCGACTGCCCCCGCCCTCCATGCTGCCGACCGGACAATTCGTGCCCAATATCCTGGAATTCGCTGCTTTTTGCTTGCCCAGCATGGACAGATGCGGCATGAGCAATACTTTCAGCAATCCCATCCGGCAGTACTTCATGATCTTAGATCGGCAACAAAAAGCGTCCTCTCCCTTCTGCTTGGCATCGCTCAGTATCAAGAGCTATTACCCGAACTGGACAAGCCGGTATGGGACGATGTGAAGGAGTATGCCCCGAGCAGACCCGACTCCTATTGGCCCGAGATGACGCTGAGACAGCTCCTTTCCATGACGGGCGGGCTGTATTGGGAGACCGGCCCCAAGCTCGGCGAACGATTCATACATCGCTTACACCGCAGTAAAAACTGGACCGGCTTTGTCTTGCGGCTGCCTGTCATACCGGAGCAACGCGGACATTTTCAATACTGCAGCGCCTATTCCCATCTCCTTGCTTGTCTACTGTCCAAATGGAGCGGCACCCCTGTCAGAGATTATGCAGACCGTTACCTGTTCAGTCCGCTTGAGATTAAAGATTATCACTGGGAAACCGCTCCGGACGGCGGCGCCTGCGGGCATGTCGGTCTCTATATGAAAGCTATCGACATGATGAAGCTTGGCCAGCTTTGTCTTGCGGGAGGCACCTTCCGAGGGAACCGCCTGCTTCAGGAAGAATGGCTTCACGAATCAATGACGCCGCGTGGAGAAGCATTTTCCGAATACGGGCAATACGGATACCATTGGTGGACCAGTGAATTCCACGGTCTCCGTTACGCTTATGCTCATGGTCATGGCGGCCAGCAAATTTATGTGCTCCCCGAGCTGGAAGCCGTGGCGGTATTCGCCTCCGCCTGCAACGTCAAGCGCTGTAAAAATCCCAAGCGGCTGATGGAGGAGCAGATATTGCCAGTCCTGCTTGCTGACCGCGGAACGGGCTCTGAATAAGCAAAAGCGCGGACGCCGCCCCTTTGACAAGGTGCTGCGCGCCCGCGCTTCAATCCGGTTCTGCCCGTCCCGTGTATGACATAGTATGAAAATATATAAGTTAATTGTTCAAAAAAACCGGCTTTTCAGCACCGAGAAGGTTGCGAGAACCCGAAGAAGGAGGAACGGAGTGTAGGCAAAACCTACATGAGTGAAATGCTTCCAAAGGAAGCATACCTCGTAAGCATCCGCTCGGACTTCTAGGGTGAACGCAAGATTCGATGTCGAATCAACCACTTGAAATACTTCGTGATCAAAAGTCGGCTTTTTGAACTACCTCTATAACGGAAAGCAGGTGCCTGTATGTCTCCATTCCGATCATCAACCGGACTTTATGAGAATGTCGCAGCCTTTCTATGTTACTTATTCGCTTTCGTAGGAGGCGTTGTCTTCCTCCTGATCGAGCGCAGAAGCCGCTTTGTCCTGTTTCACGCCCTGCAATCGGTCATCCTGTTCGCCGGCTTGATGGTATTTCATGCCGCCGCAGGCTTCCTTCCGATCATCGGCGTCATTGTCGGTATGCTTCTCTCCCTGCTGAGCCTTGTACTCTGGATCGTCCTTATGCTGGCCGCCCTTCAAGGAAAATGGCTCAAGCTGCCCTGGATCGGCGAGTTCGCCGAGCGGCAGCTGAACCGGATGTAAGGCGGTTAAGCGGTAAGTTCCGCTGCTGCCGGTTCTTCCTCTTCCTCGGTGCGGGACGCTTTAGTGCTGTCTCCGCGCAGGCCGTTAAAGAGCAGATTCATGACAATGGCTGTAAAGCTCCCGGCTACGATGCCGTTGTCCACCAGAATCCGCAGCCAGGCCGGCAATGCGTCAAAAATCTGGGGAACAACAGTCACGCCAAGACCCATGCCTACCGAGCAGGCAATGATAAGCAGGTTCTCATGACGGTTCAGATCCACCTGGTCTCCAAGCATCCGGATACCCGAGGAGAGCACCAGACCAAACAAGGCAATCATCGCTCCGCCCAAGACGGAGGTAGGAACAAGCTGTGTTAATGCTGCAATTTTAGGAACAAAGCCAATGAGGATAAGCAGGCTTCCCGCTACAACGATAACGTCGCGGGTTTTGACCCGGCTCATTTGGACGAGCCCGACATTTTGCGAATAGGTCGTATACGGGAAGGAATTGAACACGCCGCCCAGCATAATGGCCAGTCCTTCCGCACGGTAGCCGCGTTCAAGATCCTTGGAGGTAATATCTTTATCCACGATTTTGCCCAGAGCCATAAATACGCCGGTGGATTCCGCAACACTCACGATCGCTACAAGAATCATTGTCAAAATAGCCGAAGCATGGAAGGTCGGCTTGCCGAAGTAGAAGGGCTCAATCATGTGGAACCAGCCGGCTTCCTTTAACGGTGTCAGGTCAACCAGGCCCATGAAGCCGGCAACGATTGTCCCCGCGAGCAGGCCCAGCAGCACGGAGATGGAACGAAGAAATCCGGTGGCGAACCGGTTCATCAGAATGACGAAGATCAGAACCCCAAAGCCCAGCATCAGATTGGCAGGACTTCCGAAATTCGGGTCAGCCGTGTTGCCGCCGCCCAGATCCGTAAGAGCTACCGGAATAAGCGTGACGCCAATAATCGTGACGACCGAGCCGGTTACAACCGGCGGGAACAAAGCGATCAGCTTGCCGAACAAGCCTGAGAACAGGAAGACAAACAGGCCTGAAGCGATGATCGCCCCGTAAATGGCGCTCACACCCATTCCATCCTCAAGGCCGATCGCGATCATCGGAGATACCGCTTGAAATGCACAGCCCAGCATCACCGGCAGACCGATCCCGAAGTAGCGGTTCCCGAAAACTTGAAGCAGTGTTGCGATCCCGCAGGCGAGCAGGTCAATGGCGATCAGATACGTCAAATCCTGATGCGATAGTCCTAGAGCCCCGCCTACAATCAGCGGTACGATGACCGCGCCGGCATACATGGCCAGTACATGCTGCAAGCCTAGTGAAAAAGTCTTAAACGGATGCCGGTTTCTTTGAAATATTGCCTCGCGTTCCATGTGAATCTATTCCTCCCCGTATGGTTACCCTCTAAATTCTCAAGTTATCTCTCTGTGTAGTACTCTAGATCTAATTATTGCCCGTGCACTTCTTCTACGAAGCTGACGGTTCCATTTTCTAGCGAAGCAATCCGTACCAGCGAATCAACCCGGTATCCTGCTTCTTGCAGCAGCCCTGCACCGGGCTGGAAAGACTTCTCGATCACAATTCCGATCCCCGCAACGCTTGCGCCGGCTTGTTCCGCAATTCGAGCCAAACCGAACGCCGCCTCGCCATTCGCCAGAAAATCATCGATAATCAGGATTCGATCGCCTTCCTGCAAAAACTTTTTGGATACGGTGATCTCATTGCTCTCACGCTTGGTGAACGAATATACCTTCTCCACGTAGATGTTGTCCTTCAGCGTAAGCGACTTATGCTTTCTTGCGAAAATCATGGGCACGCCGAGCTCCATTGCCGTCATGATGGCCGGAGCGATTCCTGAAGATTCGATCGTTAAGATCCGGGTAATCCCTTCGTCTTGAAATCTCCGGGCGAACTCTCGTCCAATTTCCTTCATCAGCAGCGGGTCCATTTGGTGGTTGAGAAAAGAATCCACCTTCAGCACCTGGTCTCCCAGCACGATCCCCTCAGTCATTACCTTGTCTCTAAGCAGCTTCATGTCTCTCTCCCCCTGTGAATTCTATTCGGACATGCATCTCCGGACACAAAAAAGTCCGTCTCCCGGCCGGGAAACGGACTGAAATTGCGGAAAACCATACACGCTTAAACCCAAAAGAAGCCCGGCCCGCTCAAAGAACAGGCCGACTTCCCTTAGTTTGAATACATATCATGGTTTCCCCGTAGTCCAATCATTCCGGTGATCGGGTAGAAACATGCAGGCCCATTCCTGCACATATACGAGAAAAATGCCGAACTCAAAAGCAATGTTAGCAGTATAACGCACAACCTGATAGAAAATAAAGAGGAATTTTTGTGCAGTCCCGTTAGATCGGACGCGATTCACCCGGAAGCAGGTGAGTTAACAGGGATCTCAGCTCCTGATCCTCTTTATAAGTCTTCTCCCCGGTATCCAGTCTGCGAATCCGGATCAAGCTGTAAGCAGCTCCAGCCTCGGCCGGTTTAAAGACCAACTCCTCGCGGTCCTCTATTTTCAGCTTGAAGCCCATCGACTGAAACATGTCCAGAAAGTCGCGCTCCGAGGGCTTTTCCCCCTCGTTTAAAAAAATCAAACCCCTTAATTCCTTGCTTTCATGAGGATAGACGACCTCAAAGTGAACAATGCATTCCAATGTTGCCAGCTCCCTTCCGTAATCGTTGCTGTAAGTATTCATAATCAGATTAGACCAAGTCGCAACCAATATACTATTTACTACGGATGAGTTCACGAGGGACCAGCTGGACTTTGCAACATTTTAGTGAACGATGCTCTAAATTTGCTCGGAGCCGCAATGCGGACACCACTTGGTTCCTTTCACCAGCTCAACGGAACAGACTTGACATTGCACAACCGGAATTGCCGTCGCCAGAGGATCCGAAGACTTCTCTCTGGCATTAGCCACCTCCTGCCACGAACGGATTCGCTGATCCATCTCCTCCTGACGTCTCCGCTCCCGCTCAAGCTCCTCCTGGCGCCTTTGCTCCCGTCCAAGCTCCTGCTGTCTGCGCGCCTCATGCTCCTCATCTTCGGGGTAATCCGTTTGCGGCTCCGGTTCTACCTCGAGGGAAGCCATCGCCTCTTCGCGCGAAGCGGAAGGGATCAGGAAATCCAAGGGATCGGCTGGCAGAACAGGAAGATGCTCCTGCTCCTGCTCCGGTTCCTTTGCCCTGACCGGAATCTTCTCTTCGGCTTGTTTCGGATTCTCTCTGACAGGCGCCGCCACCTTCGGTCTATGCAGCTTATGTCCGCAATACTGGCAATACAGTCCATCCTCAGCAACCGTTCTGCCGCACGCGCCGCACAGCCGCTCATTTTTCAACTCAGCGATCTTGGCCCGAATCTCATCCCGTTCTTCGACAAGAAGATCACATGTCTTCGCCAGCTCCAGCATTTCTTTCTCTGCTTCTGACATATCCTTTTGACGGTACCCGTCATAGAAGACTTCACCCATTTTTTGATGGTACAGTCCCATCTCGCGTTCAATAGTTGTTATTTGTGTGTTCAACCGCCCGATTTCCACGGCATTTTGCGCTCGGTCGGATACCTTTCCCGCCCCGTCTTTTATACGCTGAAAAAAATTCATGACAGTAGTCCTCCATTCCTGACGGTGTGAATTTGGTTCGATTATAACTGCTATCATACCACTTTTGGAATCCCGGTGAAAATCGGACTTGATTCACATTCGACAAGCGCGTGTAAACAAAAAATAGGGCTTCTCTGCCACGCTCTGTCACGGAAAGGAAGATGCATATGGAACATGAAAAGCAGACTTACTATGTATCTGTCGCCCATCGTCTTATTCAGGAGTCCCCTAATGATTCCGCCGAATTCGAAGTCCTGCTGGATGAAGAAGAATTGTCGTTGCTGCAGGACAAGCTGAACGCTTTAACAGCCGAAGATGACTACACGTTCCGGCGCGCGCCGGTTCCCTATAAATCGGCAGACCATGATGCTGCTCCGGAGCAATTCAACAAGCAGCTCTCCGAGCTGTATGTGCTTCTCTACCGCTCCGGAACGGCCAAGACCCGTACCATGCTCATGGAGTCGGGTATTCTCAGCCGGCTGGGCAATACGGATTATCACCACCCCGGCTATGGCGAGCATGGATCGCCGCTGAATAAGTAATATGAGGGGCTGTTCAAATAAGTAAGTTCATAGGAACTGTTTCATTTGAAGTCCCCAACAAAAGACGGGCGAGAAAACGCGAGGTTTTCTTGCCCAGTTTTTGACCGTTCGCATATGTGGGCGGCACTTGCTTCGCCGCATGAGTGCCCTCGCTAGTAATTTTAGTGCCTTTTGGCACTTGTTTCGCGCGCATGAGTGCCCTCGACACAGCAACGGACGCCCGGGAGTTAAACGGGCGTCCGTTGTGCTCTACCGCCGGATCTTGCCGTTTGGCGATCCGGCTGCTCTTGGAGGCGGGCCGGCGGCGAGCTCAGCCGCCCGCTCCCTCACGCGGGCGGCGACCAGCTCCAGCCCCTTCGCCGCCCCGGACACGCCCGGCAGCAGCGCTGCCCATGGGGCCGCCTCCGGCCCGGGCTCGCGGTCCAGCCGCGGTTGTGCGGCGGAGGCGGACCCGGGAGGAGTTCCATGCCGGAACTCCTCCTGCAGTCCTGCCGCCACATCGTGGAACCGCGGCCCGGGCAAGTGCAGATGCCCTTGCCCGGCCATATCCGCGAGCCACTCGGCGAGGTGCGGCCCCTCCCCGCGCGCGCTGCGCTGCGGGGCGCCCGGCCCTCCCGCGTATGCGCGGAGGGCCGCCTCCGGCTCGGGCAGCGGCTGTGCGGCTGCCCAGCAGGCCAGCGCAGCGTCGGCCAGCGCCTCCGGCGCCCAGCCGACGAGCGCGAGCCGCAGGCCGGCGTCCGTGGCCCAGGCGGCTTCGCCGATGGCCATAGCCTCAGGCAAATGGCCGCAAGCGGCTTCGCCGCAGGAGCACGCCGCCGCCAACGGAGCACCGGCGGCTGCCGAATCCTCCTCCGCCGCCATGCGCCATGGCGGCGAAGCTGGCAGCAGGTCGCCAAGCGCGCCTGCGCCTTCCTCAAGCAGCCGCGCCAGCAACAGCGGCTGCCGGCTCACCTGCAGCGGGAGCTCCAGCCGCTCCCGCATGGCGGTGCTGCACGCCCGGAGCAGCACCCGCGCTCCTTCCTTCCCGTCACTACCTCCGGGAAGCTCAACCCTCAGCCCTTCCGGCACCAGCTCCACTCGGGCTTTGTCTGCTTCTCCGCGGCTTTCTTGTCTCCGCTTCATTTCCGGTCCACCTCCAGATAGCCGCCGGTCTGCAGCATAATCAGATCGGCCAGCTCTTGATCGGACATCTCGGTAAGCCACTGCTCGCCCGCGCCGACAACCTGCTCGGAGAGCGCCTTTTTCCGTTCAATCAGCTCGTCGATTCTCTCTTCCAGCGTGCCTTGTGTAATCAGCTTATGGACCTCGACATTTTTCTGTTGTCCAATTCGGAATACCCGATCTGTAGCCTGATTCTCCACCGCCGGATTCCACCAGCGGTCATAGTGAATCACGTGGTTGGCCCGGGTCAGATTGAGACCGACGCCGCCAGCCTTAAGCGACAGCACGAAAATCGGCGCGGCCGTCCCTTTTTGAAACGCCTCCACCAGCTCATCCCGTTCTTTTCGCGGCATGCCTCCGTGCAGAAAGCCAGGAGCCTCGCCATACCGCTCAGCCAGCCGCTCCTTAAGCAGTTCACCCATTTGCACATATTGGGTGAAGATCAGCGCTGCCTCTCCATTATCCATAATCAAATCGAGCAGCTCATACAGCCGGTCCAGCTTCCCGGATCGTCCGCCGCCCGCACGTCCTCTGCTCGGAACAAGCTGCGGATGGTCACAGATTTGCTTCAGTCGGGTCAAGGAGGACAGCACATGTCCCTTCCGGGCAATGCCGCTCATTCCGTCCAGCGAGGAAATCAGTTCCTCAGTGACGGCCTCATACAGAGCCGCTTGCTCCACCGTAAGTGAACAGTAGGATTTGAGCTCAATTTTCTCCGGCAAATCCTTGCGGATATCCGGATCGCTCTTCAATCTGCGCATCAGAAAAGGAGCAACCAGCTTCCTCAGCTTCTCCAGTTCTCCTCCCTGGGAATCTGCAGCACTTCCGTAACGGGCACGGAATGCGGCATGGGTCCCCAAGTAGCCTGGATTTAAAAACTGGAAGATGGACCACAGCTCACTGAGCCGATTTTCCACCGGTGTACCGGTCATTGCGATCCGCTGCGGCGCTTGAAGCTTCATGACGCTTTGCGCCTGCTTCGTGCCGAAGTTCTTAATATATTGAGCCTCATCGAGAACAATCGTCTTCCACTCCATATCCCGCAGATCCTTTGCATCCCGGCCGGCCAGCTGATAGGTCGTCAGCACAATGTCGCTGCCGCGGCAAGCCTTAATGAACTTCTCCTCATGAAGACGATCTCCGCCGTGATGAATATACAACCGGAGTCCCGGAGCAAATCGGACGATCTCTCGCTGCCAGTTCCCTAGCAGAGAGGTAGGACAGATGATTAGGCTTGGTTCTGATGACTCCCGTTGACCATCCAGCAATTCTGTAATGACCTGGACCGTCTTTCCCAGTCCCATATCATCGGCAAGCAGCGCGCCGAAGCCCAGCTCGCGCATGGCGGCCAGCCATTGGAACCCCCGTTCCTGATACGGCCTTAACGTGCCGTTCAGGGATTCGGGCACCGGACGAGGGTTTGAAGCATGCAGCACGCCGCCTTCCAGGAAGGCGGCCAGCATCCCTTCGGCCTCGACATGCTCCACCTGCAGTCCTTCGGGCAGAAGCGATTCGGTGCCCGCTGCAAGGGCCATGAACTCACGGAAGCTCATCTCCCCTTGCTCCTGCTTCTTGAGGAGCTTCAGCACCTGCCGAAGCTCCTTGCTGTCAATCTCGATCCACTCTCCACGGAACCACACCAGAGGGGACTTCGAGGCGGCAAGCTTTGCAAGCTCCTCCCTGCTTAACGGTTCTCCATCCAGGAGCGCTTCTATTTCAAACGAGATCAACTGCTGAACACCCAGCCCTTGAGACTCTCTCCACGAGCCATGCTCCATTCCATTCGCGGAAGCAGCGGCTGCCTTCCAGTTAAGCGCCTTGATTTTTACCCCGGCCGACCTCCGTCCCTCTCCTGTCCAGCGGGACGGCATTTGCACGGTTACTCCGTGCTTTCTAAGCGGTGCAACAGAGCGGCGCAGAAATTGATACACATCCTCCGGCTTCAGCGTGAGGGCCTCCGGACGCGGCAACATCAGAAGCTCTTCAAGCTCCCGGCTGTACTCGGCAGCCTTAGCCAGCCGGATCAGCAAGCTCCGCTGTATGCCTTTATACCTTCGGCCCCGCAGTTCCATATCCGGCTCGGGATAACTCCAGATGATACCGGCAGGCAGCAGAACAGCAGGATCTTCAACGCCTTCTCCCCAGCAAGAGAGTCTCCAGCGAAGAAGCGACCTGTCCTCCGCTAATTCATCTCCATGCTCTGCAAGCGGCTCAATTCTCAGGCATAACCGAATTGAGCCCGGCTCGAGCCCGTCGTCGTAATCCGCCTCGAGCCCTTCCGGGCCACGGGGCTTGCCTTGCACGCGCTCAATTTCCGCAGTTAACTGCTCGATCTCGGCACTGCTTCCCTGGATGTCCGGCGGTATAGAAGCGCTGAGCAGATGGTTCCACCACAATTCGGCAAGCGGTGAATAGCCCCGGCTGTAGCCGGCTCTTGCCGGGTTCAGCTTTCTGCCAAGCTCCCCTACCGCCAGCCGGGTCTCCCGATCAATCATCGCAGTAAGAAAGGAGCGCAGCACGGCGGCTTGCCGCTCCTCCAGCGAACCCTCCTCGGCAGTTGACTGCACTGCAGCCAGGGCGATTGGCGGCATCGATGCAGCCAGACTATGAAATCTGTCCAGATCGTCCCCCTTAAGCTCCGGCCCCCATTCGGCTGCAGCCGATGACTGATTGGTGCGCCGGCGCCCAAGCGGGTTTGCACCTGCCCTGATGCCCGGCGCAATTCTGCCCTTAGCCAGCAGACTACGAGCAAATTGCGCCGCGATGCTCCAATATTCAAATTCTCCGCCCGGTTGAATCCCCTTGGATTTATAATAGCTCTCATCCCAATTCAGCAAGAGCTGCCAGGTTTCCGTAACAGACAGCGCGACACCCTCCAGCGTCCTGCCGATCAGACCTCTCCGTTCACCAGCCCCCGACCATTTCCGACCGCCATAAACCGGATATCTGACCTCGGCAAGCCGTAAGGCAGCGTGCTGAAACGGACGCAGTCCCTGGACGGGCTCCAGAGGACGGATTGCAGCCGTCCATGCATCCACCTTCATTTCCGATATTTCACCAGAGAAGCAGAACATTACCTCTCCAAGCCAAATTCCATATAGACGTTGATTCATGTTGATCTCCCGTCATGCAAGCATGCTTCGAATTATGAAAAACCGCAATAATTACTATCTTATACGAAACCGTCCCGATATAAAACTGCAGCTGCGGGCAAATCAAAAGGAGCGTCCTGCCTTTTCAGGCCGGAGCGCTCCCGGTGGTCCCCATCATTTTTGTCCTATTTCGCCGCTATAACCTCAATCTCTACAAGTCCATCCTTCGGCAGTCTTGCTACCTGTACCGCACTTCTGGCCGGATAGGGCTGTGAGAAGAACCCGCCGTAAATCTCGTTTACCTTGGCGAAGTCATTCATATCAGCCAAGAAGACCGTTGTTTTGACTACGTGCTCAAGACCCAAGCCGGCTTCCGACAGAATCGCCTTCACATTGTTCAACGCCTGAGCGGTTTGTGCCTCGACCCCCTCAGCCAGCTGTCCCGTTTCCGGAATAAGCCCCAATTGCCCGGAAGCAAAGAGCAGATTTCCGATCTGTACAGCTTGAGAATACGGGCCAATCGCACCCGGTGCCTGTGTCGTTGATATTACTTGCTTGCTCATCATTATCTCTCCTTCATCTCTTGTTATCTGTTGCCATTCCTGCTTATGCCTTCTCTAAAAGCTTCTTTTGTTCAACTGCAATAAGAACTCGTCCAAATACCAGCTAGTCTGCACCTCCGGGAGCTTCGTTCTCTTCATCGGATAGGGCACCGCTGTTCTCTTTCTGTATTAGGGGAAGATAAAGATGGAATAGGCTCCCTGCTCCTTCGCGGCTATCAACCTGGATGAAGCCTCCCATTAAACGGGCCAGGTCTTGGCTGATGGGCAGGCCCAATCCTGTACCTCCATATTTCCGGCTAATCGAGCCATCCGCCTGCCGAAACATCTCAAAGATCGCTTCATGCTTGTCCTGCGGAATTCCTATTCCGGTATCCGCCACCGAAAATACAATCCATTCTCCTGATATCGAGCACGCTGAGCTGTCCTTATGAATCATCAGATCCACCCGTCCCTGATGCGTAAACTTGAAGGCATTGGATAACAGGTTGCGCAAAATCTGACATAGTCGCTGGGCATCCGATTGAATTGTACTCGGAAGCTCGGGCATCATCGTAACCTCGAATTCAATTCCTTTTTGCTCGGCATCATGCTCGAATTGCAGCTCCATCAGTTGAACAACTTCCGCAAGAACGACTTCTTCCTGGACGACTTCCAGTCTGCCCGCCTCTACCTTGCTCAAGTCGAGAATGTCATTGATTAGCTGGAGCAGCTCTCTTCCGGACTTATAAATGATAGTACCATAATTCGGAGTATCCTTCTCTAGCGGTTCCTCTTCTTGCCCCTCTTCGCTCTCTGAAATCATCTCGGCTAAATTAATAATGCTGTTGAGCGGGGTCCGGAGTTCATGCGACATATTAGCCAGGAATTCAGACTTGTATTGGGAAGCCTGTGTTAATTGGCGGGCCCGCTCTTCTAAAGAAAGCTTTGCCTGCCGCAGCTCTTCCGTCTGACGGGTCATCAATTCATTTGTGTGCAGCAGCTCCAGCTTCCGCCTTTGATCCAATTGAAAGTCGAGCAATATCAGGGCAAATATGCAGCTAAACAGCAGGGTGATCGGCAGTGTGGAGGGCATGATCGTAAGTATGTATTCCTTGAACGGGATTACTCCGAAGATGGCAATGTCCAATACATTGACGGTATTCAGCACCAGAATCGTCAGGATTCCCCGGGTGCTCTGCTTGAACTGCCTCTTGTTCATCCAGGTAATCATGAATGCGCATAAGATGCCTAGAATAACAAAATTGATCGTTCCCGCAATCGCAGCCTCGCTGATTCCAAAGGTTAATCGGCTAAAGCCGATCCCGAAAGAAATGATCATCACGACTACAGGCTTCGCATAAACAATCGCAGCAATAATTAGCGGGACAATCCGAAGATCAAAGAGGACATCGCCCTTCAGCTGGAATCCGAACTTCATGCAAATCCAGCCTGCAAAGATAAACCACAGAATAGATAAAATATAATTAATCTTGCCTGATATTTTCACAAGAACGTACTTATATAGAATATTGGCCAAGTATGCCATCGTAATCAATAGCGCCATGTTAAGCAAAAAGATTTTGCCAAAGCCCATATAGTCCCTCCCGCGGATGAGTTGGGTTGTAGCCTTCTGTTCCTTATTCTTCCTTCATTTTAACACAACCGCGGTCTTTTTCATTCAGACTTTAACCCTACTTCCGTTCATAGGGCAATGGTTTCTGCGGCGCCGATTCCGCCAGCATTTTCCGGTAGTCCTCCGTAAACAAACGGGAGAAATACGGATCCCATTGGGTGCCTCCGCCCTCCTCCAAAATAGCAATAGCCTTCTCTTCGTCCATTCCCTTACGATAAGGTCGATCCGAGGTCATCGCGTCAAAGGCGTCCGCAACGGCAATAATTCTGCCAAACAACGGGATGTCTTCTCCGGAGAGCCCGTCCGGATAGCCTGCCCCATCATACCGCTCATGGTGCGAGCGTACTCCCGGCAGGAAGGAAGCCATGGCGTCCACCGGCTCAATCTGCTTCAGAATGGCTTCTCCAAGCACAGGATGCTGTTTGATCTGATCCCACTCTTCCTCCGTCAATCGTCCCTCCTTTAATAGAACAGCGTCCTTAATTCCTATTTTTCCGATATCATGCAGCAGTGCCGACTTCCGCAAGTCCTGTATTTCCTTCTCCGGAAGATTCGCCAGCCGGCCGATTCTCACCGCGTATTCCGCAACCCGTTCGGAGTGCCCTGCCGTATAGGGATCCCGAGCGTCCAGTGCCGCCGCCAAAGTCGAGAAGTAGCTTTCCAGGAGCTGGTTATTTCGTTCGGCCTGAATTTTCAAGCCGCGCATCATATGATTGAAGCCGGATACGAGTCTGGAAAATTCGTCAGAGAAAAGATCGCCGACGCCGGACCGCAGATATCCGTTTTGCACTTCCGCCATTTTTTCATAGAAGAGCTGGATCGGCGTAACCGTATCCCGAGTCATTAATCTCGAGCCGATAAATGCAAAGGCTAATCCAACGCACAGGATGGCAGCGGCCCCTCTCCAAAAATAATCATTAATAAAAATGTCCCCTCCGTAGCGGTACTCGATCGCCATACTATAGAGCAGCAACGGGACAGCGACAATAACAAACAGGCTCCATCTGAGTTTGCTCTTAATCGAGATCAGTACTCGTCCATGAAGCGACAGCTCTTTCTCGTAGAGAACATAAGACCAGTTATTCAGCTCCAACAACACCGGATGGATACTGTTCGACGTCATATAAAACTCAATAAGTGCATGCATGCCGGTAACTAGAATCGCTGCAGCGGCTGTCAAGAACACCTGATAGTAGTTGATCGTGAGCTGTCCGGTGTGGGTAAACCAAAGGCATAGTGCAGTAGACGGAAGCAAATAGCCGATCAAATGAGGCCCCATAATCCGCTTTGCGACCAATGAGGGAAGCCGGTGGGTTCGAATGTATACACTTTGAAGATAACCGAAGCTCTCAATATTGTTGACGAAGCAATTACGGATCGGACGAAGCTGAATGTGATAGACCCCCCAGCCGAGCACAATCATAACGGCCCCCGAGAAAAGATGAATTCCTATAAATAGAAGTCGTTCTTCAGCGGGAATTTGAGGCGGCGATATCATAAGCAGAGCGACACCGGCCGTTCCTGCCATTAACATTCCCATACAGTAATTAACGATCAAGCTTGAAATAAACTTCTTATATATGGTCAACGGCGTAGTCATCCTTCCATGAAGTTCCGAATTTTCATATTTTCATCATTTTTGTCTTCCATCTTTATCGGCACGCAGTTGGGAAGATTATAGTTTTTGTTTTCATACAAAAATATTAATTTGCTTAAACTTTCATATGCGTATAAAATAAACTCTGGGTTTTCAGAATCCAAATGAAAATGAGAAGTTTGAATAAAAAATAAGATAAAATTTTAAAAATAAAATTAAAATTTTAAAGAATAGATTGAGGCTCAAACCCGCTGCCCGTCTGAATTTCAGCCTTTTTCGACAATATTTAAAATCACACCCCAAGTGATCTATTTCACATTATCACCTATTTTTATATGCTAAAATTCCATCGAACAATGGTTTTGAGACTCCCTCGAAACCGGAAGGCCTTGTCCCGCAACGATTTTCATTCTTCCTGTCGTTATTAAAATGTCTGCACATTTTAATATATATATTTTATCTAACTGGAGGTCATTTAACATGAAAAAAGCATCTATTCTACTCTGCACCGCCCTGTTGATTGGCGTTCTTGCCGGCTGCGGCTCCAACAACAGTAAAGACAATGCAGCCCCTGCAAACAACACATCAACAGAAGCACCGGCAACGAACAGCACTAACAGCGAAAATACCGCTGCTGAGCAAGGTCAATACCAAGACGGCGTTTACTATGCAATCGGTGAAGCAGACGCAAAATCCGGCTGGCAATATTATGTTACTTTGAAGGTTGACGGCGGCAAAATTACTGAAGCAAACTGGAACGGCATCAACGCTACTGTTGGTCCTGACAAGGTTTCCTACTCCGAATCGGGCAAGTATGGCATGAAAGCCGGCGGCGCTCAAGCTGAATGGCATGAACAGGCTGCACTTGTTGAGCAATACCTGCTTGAAAAGCAAGATCCAAAGGATATCACTTTGGGTGAGGATGGCAAGACCGACGCAATCTCCGGCGTATCTGTACACGTAAACGAGTTCTTCGATCTGGCTGACAAGGCCCTTGCCGCTGGTCCGGTTGAACTGGGCGTATACAAAGACGGTTACTACCATGCTGAAGGCGCTGAATTCGATGCAAACTCCGGCTGGAAGGAAACTGCTGACGTTGTTATCGCTGCAGGCAAGATCATCCACGTTAACTTCAGCGGTGTGAACGCAGCTGGCGAAGACAAGAAGCAAAACTCCATCGACGGCAAATACGGCATGAAGGCTGGCGGCGCATCGTCCGAATGGCATGAGCAAGCAGCAGTGGCTGAAGCTAACCTTGTAGAATCTCAAGATCCTACTGCCCTTACATTTGGCGAAGATGGCAAGACCGATGCTCTGAGCGGCGTATCGATCTCCCTGCAAAGTTACTTTGATCTTGTATCAAAAGCGCTTGAAGGTGCAAAATAGGTTTAAATAGAAAGTATAAATAAACTCTCAGTCCCACCACCCTATTTAAGAAGGTGAATCTTTTGAAGAAAATTGTCGTTCTTGGCGGAGGCTACGGCGGTGTCGTTACTTCCAAACACCTCGCCAAATTGTTCAAAAAGGATAAGGATGTTTCGATCCAGCTGATCGACCGCAATCCTTACCATACGCTCCTGACGGAGCTGCATGAGGTCGCGGCTAACCGCGCTCCTGAAGATTCGGTTAAAATCGAGCTTAAAAAGATTTTTGCCGGTCAAAAGGTTGACGTTGTTCTGGACTCTATCGATAATATCGATTTTGCATCCAAAGAGCTTCGTTCCGCTAAATCAACCTACAAATATGACTACCTGGTTATCGGTACGGGCTGTAAGCCGACTTTCTTCGGGATTCCAGGTGCAGAAGAGCACTCTTTGACGCTCTGGTCCTATGAGGATGCAGTTCGTCTCAAGGAGCAAATCCGCGACAAGTTCGGCAAGGCTGCGAAAGAAACCGATCCGGTTAAACGCTCGAAGATGCTTTCCTTCGTTGTAGTAGGTGCCGGCTTTACGGGTGTCGAGCTGGTTGGCGAGATGGCTGAGTTCCGGGATGAGCTCTGCAAGGAATTCTATATCGATCCTAGCGAGGTACGCCTTGTTGTGGCGGATATGGCTCCGAAAATCCTGCCGATTCTGCCCGACAAGTTGATTGAGAAGGCTGCTAAGCGCCTGAACAAGATGAATGTCGAAATTGTTACTAGCGCAAAAATCACCGGTGTTACGCCGTCTGGCGTCGTACTCGGCGACAAGTCGCTGGAAGCTGACACCGTTGTATGGACAGCCGGTGTTGAAGGCTCCGATCTCGTTGGCAAGCTGGATGTTAAACAAGAAGGCCGCAAACGGATCGTAACGAACGACAAGCTCCAAAGCGTAGACCATGACGATGTATACATCGTTGGCGATAACATCTTCTTTATTCCTGAAGGCGAGACTCGTCCGGTTCCGCAAATGGTTGAAAATGCCGAGCAGGCCGGCCCGCTTATTGCGCACAATATCTATGCTGACGTTCATAACAAGCCTAAGAAGCCCTACAAACCAGGCTTCCACGGCACTATGGTATGTATCGGCAGCCGTTATGGTGTAGCGAATGTCGGTCTTCCGAATAAAATGTTCATGCTGACCGGATTCATGGCTATGTTCTCCAAGCATTTGATCAATATGTATTACCTGTTCACCGTAGCAGGCTTCCATAAGGTATGGACATACATGATGCATGAATTCTTCCATGTGAACAACCGCAGAAGCTTTGTCGGCGGACACTTTGCCAAGCGTTCTCCGAACTTCTGGCTGCTGCCGCTGCGCATCTTCGTCGGTTACAAATGGCTGGAAGAAGGGATTGATAAGCTTCCTAAGATCCTGAAGGATCCTTCGAATATCTTCCTGATTCCTCCTTCACCGCACGCCGACGTTGTTACTGCAGCGAGTCAGGCGGCTGAGGAAGTTAAGACGACGGTTGACGCTTCTTCCGCAGCATCGGCTGTAGAGAGCGCTTCGACTTCCGTAACGGCTCTGCCGGTTCCGGGATTCATAAAGAGTATTGTGAACTGGTTCATGGACATCTTCTTCTATACTTCAGATGGCGGTTATACCGCTTTGGCGACTGTATTCCAATTCTTCATGGTATTCATGGAAATCGCAGTCGGTGTGATGATCATTGTAGGTCTGTTCACTGCTGTATCGTCCGCAATAACAGTCGCACTCGGCGTCATGATCTGGTCCTCCAGCATGGCTTCGACAGAAATGCTTTGGTACATGACTGCAGGTGTCGCGTTGATCGGCGGATCCGGCAGTGCGTTCGGACTTGACTACTATGTTCTTCCTTGGCTCAGAAAGCAATGGAAGAAGATCCCTCTCGTTCGAAGATGGTACTTGTACACAGACTGACGCAGTATCTTCGTCAAGCATAGAGTCTCTTATTTCATAATTTCATTAGAGTAATGCACGCCCGTGTGCATTACTCTAATTTTTACTACTTTTCATCTTTACTTGCCCGGCAATACGCCTCAAGGAGTGTGCCATCATTGAATAAATATGAGCTGATCCAGGACGCATTTCAAACGTTGCAGAGAGAGATTTCGCCCGATACGGGAATTCAACTGGATATGCCTTGTGAAGAAGCGGAAGAGATGGCGAATCTGCTGTTTGAGTATGGCCTTCCCACGCTCCGTTCCACCCGGCTGTTGTCCATTTACATCGCAATCAAGCTCGCCTTGCTTCGCCATTCGGATTTCAGTAACTCCCTTCATGGAGAGAATCTGACCCGCAAGGTACTGGACGGCGACTATCTATACAGCTTCTATGTACAGCTCTGCCTGCAATGGAACGAATATGATCTGCTGGCTCATCTGGCCCCGGTCATCAAGCAGATTCAAATCCGCAGAATCGAAGGCGCCTCTTACCATGACGTACTGCTTCAATGCTGGGAGCTGTTTTTCGAGCTGGAAAAAGAGTCTGTACGCAAAAGCCGTGCTATGTAAGACCTATATAAGTTGAACTAAAGAAGCTACGTAGAAAAGGTAGAAGTATAGGTGCAAAAGCTTTATGCAAGAAGGACACACTACACTCTTCGCCTCCAATGTACAATCTTTAGTTCAACTTATATGGTAGTGTATATTAACATTCATCGGGAGAGGATCCATATGACAAGACTGGATGAGGAACTAGGGATCTCGCTTCGCTCCGTTGATCGTGCAATCGAGAATATGGTTAAATTCGATAAGGATATTCCCCGCTCTTCCCCGCTTGCCCAGCATATTCTTCAATTGATTCATTCCGGCGGCAAAAGAGTTCGCCCGCTCATGGTTATCGTAGGCTCCCGTTTCGGACCTTCCAAGGATGAGAAAAAGACAATGAGACTTGCGGCGGCGGCTGAATTTATCCACGCAGCTTCTCTGATTCACGATGATATTATCGATGATTCTCCGCTTCGGCGAGGCGAGCCTGCGCTGCACGTTAAGCTGGGTGTTCACGATGCACTGCATGTCGGTAATTATATGTCGGCACGGGTTGTAGAATTGATCTCCGAATACTCTGCGGAACGGGAGCGTTTTGCTTACGACCTGTCTTCCCTTGTTACCACACAGCTATGCTTGGGCGAATACCAGCAATTATCCCATTTATACGATTACGACGTTCATATTGAGGAGTATTTGGAGAAATCCCGGAACAAAACGGCACAGCTGATGGCTTCTTGTCTGAAAATAGGAGCGTTGGCCGGTGGTGCTGAGGAGAATACCGCTGATTTGCTCTACTCCTTCGGAGAGAAGCTGGGCATCGCCTTCCAGATTCGCGATGATATCCTGGACTTTACCCAATCGGCCCAGAAGCTTGGAAAGCCTGCGGGAAGCGATCTGCGCAAGGGTCAGGTGACCTTGCCCGTGCTGTTCGCGTTAGAGGTAGATGCGCTGGCTTCCCGGATACGTTCTATCGGCCCCGATACCCCATCAGAGCAAGTGGATGCCGTTGTTGCTTCTATTCAGCAATCCGACGCGCTCCGCCAAAGCGAGCTGGTGAGTGAGCAATATCTGGATGAAGCCCGGGAGTTGATCTGTCAATTGGAAGCCTATCCCGCCCATCAGGACTTGAATGTTCTATTGAATTACTTTAGCGGCCGCGACAACTGAATGACACAAAGGGCTATCCCCAAGACTTGATCTACGGGATAGCCCTTGTTTGTATTAAGAGGCCCGCATGGCAGCGATTTTCTTGGCTGAAGGATCGAATGAGGATGTGGAATGAGCGGGAGAACAGCTATCAGAAAAGGACGCGTTAGAGGAGGCAACGTGTGGCATGCAAGCAGGAAAGTGTGCGATAGCAGTTATCAGGCTGAACCGCAGTTAGCACGTAGAGAAGGCAGCCGTGTGAATGGCTATGCCATAAGCTGCGCTGCAAAAAGCTTGCCGTCTGTGGCGACTATACCCGCTTAAAAGTAGCGTGCGCAACTCACTTTACGCCCAGTCCCAATGGCCTGGGCGCCTGGAGTTGAGCTCGCTCGCACGTTATTCTGGCCTTGGGAGTAACTTCGTTATCCGACTACGCATTCCAGTCTTGGTCTGAACTTTACTCGTCCTGCTTGATCAGCCTCGTTACGGTCGCGCTCCAGTGAAATTTCTTACCTTAAATTCTTCATTTGATGCTCGAACCCACTTTTAGTGAAAAAACTTACCTTAGATCGCCAGTAACTAGTTAAATCCAAGGAATAGCCGACTTTAAGCGAAAGAATTTCACTATATCCGTATTTCCACCAATTCACCTAAATTTAGAGTAACTTTTTTCACTAAATGTGTGTGATCCGTTTTGGCATGCGGTCGCCGGATCATCGTCATGCTGCGAAAACCACGTGCTGAAAGCCACGCTCGGTGCGAGGTGTACTTATGCGTACTTGGTCGGTATTTTGCAGAAGCTACCTAAGTGCATTCGGCGGCGCATACAATGCCGATCTAAAGTGCTGCGCTAAAAGGGTATAAGTGTGAAGGTTGGTGCAGAAACGGAGTGGTCGCCTTTGCGAGTGGATTTCTTCCTTGTCTGAACTTATTACAATAAGAGAAATCCGCGAGCAACAGCGATCGAAGGCAACCTTCACACGTTACCCCCAGAACGCAGAATCTTTTCCCTGCTTTATACTGCTGCGCTATTGCACGAAACTACGACGAAGGGAACGTTGGCATTAACGCTGAGACAGCTCTATATTTACTGCACCAGCCACTCATCCGGGCAAACAACCTACTTCAGCAGGAAAAAGTCTGCCATGGTGAAGAACAGGATGACCATGCTGATCACCTGGTTCAGATTGTACGAAGCGACCTTCATCACTCTGCGATTGGAGGGCTTGATGATCTTATGCTCGGTCATCAGGAGCAGGATGGCTAGGATCAGGCCTGCAATATATAGCCAACCGAGCCCGCGAATCGGGATCAGGACGATCAGCAGAAGCACCATAATCGAGTGTAATCCCGCAGCGATTCTCAGCCCGTTCTTCAGACCGAAGATGCTGGGAATGGACCATAATTTATGCTCGCGGTCAAATTCGATATCTTGGGATCCATAGATAATATCAAAGCCGGCAATCCACAGCATAACGATGGTTCCCAGGATGAACGGCGTGAAGGCAAATTTACCTGTGACCGCAAACCAGGCGCCGATCGGAGCCGAAGCAATGGTGAATCCGAGATACAGATGGCTCATGTAGGTGAAGCGCTTTGTATACGAATAGGATGAGATCAGAAAAATAGCTACCGGCGATAGAATTAAGCAGAGCGGATTCAACATCCCGGCGGCAAAAATGAAAATAGCATAATTAATCAAAACAAACAGGAGCACTTCCTTCTCTCCCAGCAGCATCCGCGGCAAATGCCGGTGCGCTGTACGGGGATTCTGGGCATCGAAGGTCCGGTCCACAACCCGGTTGAATGCATTAGCCCCATTGCGGGCGCCGATCAATGCGATCAGTCCCCACAGCATAATCCGCCAGGACGGGAACCCGCCTGCCGCCCAGATCATCGAGATGATTGCGAACGGCAGCGAAAATAGCGTATGCGAGAACATCACCAGTTCTCCGTAAAGCTTAATGCGGTGACCGATTTTACGCGCGATTTCCATCGCCTGCTCCCTCCTGTGTCCAGGATGCAGCTGCACGGTCGGCCTCTTCGAATACCTGACCAAGCGCAGTGAGCATCTCTGCGATATTCTGCTCTGTTATTACGAGCGGCGGCTGGAAGGCCAGTACATTCCGGCCCACGCCGTTCTTGCCGATGATGAACCCGCGATCCTTCATCGCCTCCAGCACATCATCGACAAGGCGGGCGCCAAGCTCTGGGGCGCCCGCACTCAGCTCGGCGCCGAGCATCAGGCCGGCGCCGCGCACCTCGGACAGCACGCGCGGATAGCGTGCTGCCAGGTCCTCCAGGCCGGCTCGGAGCTGGCCGCCCAGGCGCTCGGCGCGTTCCGGCAGGCGGTGCGCTTCGATGTAATCGAGCACCGCGAGCGCCGTGACGGACGAGACCGGATTGCCGCCAAAGGTGGAGGCCGAAGGCCGGTTGAAGCTGGCGGCAATCGCGTCCGTCGAAGCGAACGCAGCGATCGGAACACCACTGCCGAGCGCTTTCGCCATGGAGATAATATCGGGCGTCACGCCCCAGCGATCCATGGCGAACATGCGGCCTGTGCGGCCAAAGCCGGTCTGAATCTCGTCGGAGATGAGCAGTACGCCGTACTGCTCCAGAAGCGCCTTCACTTCAGGGAAGTACCAATCCGGAGGCACGATGATGCCTGCGTTGCCCTGGATCGGCTCTGCGATCATCGCTGCAATCTCGCCGCCCCTCTCCTCGAGCACTGTCTTCAGCGCGTCGATGGAGCGTCTTGCTGCATCATCAGCGCTCATTCCCTGTGCATACGGCCGCGGAATAAAGGTAACATCCTCAGCACCCGGCACAGCCAGTTGCGGGTCTGTCCGCCACATTTGGAGCCCTGTAACGCTCATCGTCAAATAGGTCCGTCCATGCAGGCCTTGCTCCAATGCGATGAATCCCCGGCGTCCGGTGTGCAGGCGGGCAAGCAGCAGGGCTCCTTCATTCGCTTCGGAGCCGCTGTTAACAAAGAAGGTGCGGCGCAGATCTCCAGGCAGCACCTCTGCCAGCCGCTCCGCCAGATCCACATTAGGCTGCGTTAAGTAAATGGTGCAGGTATGCTGCAGCGTTCTTAGCTGCTCTGCGGTTCTCTCCACAATTTCCGGATTGCAGTGACCGCTGGCGACCACAGAAACCCCGGCAAAAAAGTCGGTGTATCTCTTGCCGTCATGTCCGTATAAATATTGCATATCCCCCCGGACAAGCTGCGGCGGATTCCGATAGAAGTAACTGGTGCAAGGATAAAAATATTGGCTGCGCTTCTCTAAGATACCTTCCGGTCCGATGTATGGACTCATGCTCATTCGCCTCTCTTCCCTATTTGCTGCTCTCTATTCACTTCATTATTGAACTTTGTCAGTTATGAACCTCGCCAGGCACTTGTACGGCACCAGGTCTATCTATGCTTACCTTTGCCCTGCTGGCTCTGCTTGCAAGGTACTTAATGTAGTATTAGCCTGAGCTGCTCCACCGTCAAACTGAAGCGCCCCCAGCGTATACCCGGCATAGACCGGCTGAAGAGAAGCGAACAGCTCCTCTGCACGGTCCGGCTCATTCAGCGCCGCCTTATAGGCTGCAATGATCGTCGCCAATTGTTCCGGGCTATAGGTGGTGCCTTCAATCCGGAACACCTCCAGCCCGGCTTCCTTCAGCTCACGCACAAGCGGCAGAAGACATAGCTCCTTGGCCAAGGTGAGATGATTGCGTCCATGCACATCGCGGTATACCGGGCTTTCGCCCTTATCTGTCTTGAGCACCAGTATCGAATTAGCGACATAAGTATTATCCTCTTCGCCAACCGGTTCGAATACTTCAGTATTTTCGTACAGATCGTGCTCCATATACATCAAGGCCGGAGAGCCATGCACGAGGGCCTCCATCGGTGCCGGCGCTTCAGCCAGCAGCGCGCGCAAATCGATCGCAGGCAGCTCCATGGAAGCTGTGAGCCGTGTTACTCCCATATTGTGATAGAAGCCCGCAGAGAGCTTGTTATACACATTTAAATTGAAATCCCCTACGAGCGGGTAGCCCTTCCCTGCAAATTTACGCACGGCCCCCAGATTCGTTACCATAACCCCATCAATCGGCAGACGTTCACCGGAGAGTAAACCGTCGTAAATTTCAAATTGCAGTTCCGTCATCATCCGCGGCAAGCAAACATATAGCTTCACATCGCCCTTTTGCGCGGCAAGCTGCTTAATCTCTTCTTTGGTAAACGCATGATCGGGCTCATATACATCTCCTGAAAGGTAAATGTGATCTGCCCCGGCCTTCATCGCCGCCTCCGCCTGTGTGACATTATTCACATGAACAGAGAGCTCAAGACGGCTGGTCCCCGATTTCCTGGACGGTGAAAATTCAGACCAGATCTCCTTAATCTCGTTCAGCCGCTTCTCCCCAAGCTCCCGTTCTTCCGTCGGTGTACTGAACACCTTGCCCGTGCTGTAGAACTTGCCGGTTCCCTCATACCGCTTATTCATGTTGGATAGCCCGGGACGGCCAAAGGCATAGGCGGTAGAAAAGTCACGCTTCCGGTTCTCGTACAGCAGATCGCGATCCTTGGCCCGCTCAAATCCGACCGGATCGGCAATATAACGGTCAATTGCGTCTCCGTAAGCATTGATCAGCATCAGCACAAAGGCAGTGTCCCGCATCCGGCCTTCAATCTTGAAGGACGTAATTCCGCCATGAATCAGTTCCGGAATATGCTCATACATGTACATATCCTTCACCGCCAGCGGATACTCCGAAGGATAGACGAAGCCGTCCTTTTTAACCCGGTAATCCCAGCGGCAAGGCTTCAGGCATTTTCCCCGGTTGCTGCTCATCCCGAAGACCATGGAGCTGAAATAGCAATTCGCCCCGTGGACAGAGCACATATCGCCATGGATGAAGTACTCCAGCTCCATTCCTGTTTGTGCCTTTAAATAACGGGTTGAAGCCAAATCCATCTCGCGCGAGGTTACGACTCGAGTGACGCCCAGCTCCTTCAGGGCCTCTACCATTTCAATATTATGCACATTCATCATCACCGAGGAATGCACCGGGATCGAGAGGCCTAACTGCCGAATCAGCTCCAGCACGGCAAAGTCCTGGACAATAATCGCATCCGGAGCCGCGCTCTCCAGAAACCCCAAATAGTCAGCCGCTTCCTCAAGCTCTCCCTCATTCAGCAAATTATTTACGGTCACATAAGCTCTTTTTCCTAAAGCGCGGGCAATTTGCACCGCCTCGGTGATCTGTTCATGGGTAAAGTTATACCCTTTGCGCATCATGCGCATATTCAGACTTGGTCCGCCGAAGTAGACCGCATCACAGTTGGCTTTGATAACCTCCTCGAAGATTTCAAAGGTTCCCGCCGGCGCAAGCAGTTCGACTTCTTTTCCATTAAAATAGCGTGCCACAGTGTTTCTCCTCCCCAGGTACCGCAAATAACTGCGTTATTTAACGGATTTTATCTTCCTCTATATGTTTTCGTGATTTAAAGAATCAAGTTAAAACCAGCTTAAGCACAAGCACGATAGCAATCAGGACAACAAAGGACAGGACGAACCCCGTAGCCTTTGTACTCCAGACCAGCTTATGGTACTCCGAGCGCGGCTCCCCAATAATAAATCCCCGGGCTTCCATGGATAGCACCAGCTCCTCCGCACGGCGAAAGGCACTTACCGTTACCGGTACGAGCAATGAGACGAGCAGCTTGCCCTTCTCCAGCCAAGGCAGCTCTTTCAAGTCTGCCCCCCGCGCCGCTTGTGCTTTAAGAATCTTGTGAGTCTCATCCAAAATTGTTGGAATAAAACGCAGCGCAATCCCCATCATCAAGGTCAGCCGATCTGCGGACACCCCGATTTTTTTCAGGGGAGCAAGCACGCCGCCAAGCCCCTGGTTCAGCAGCCCCGGCGTGGTTGTGAAGGTCAGCATCGCCGTAAATGACACTAACAGCAGCATCCGGCTTGCCGAGATCAATCCTCGTGATAATCCCCCGGCGTATACCGTCACATTGCCGATTTCCAGCAGCAGTCTTCCCTCATCCACGGTCAGCGTCTGCACGACAAAAATAAAAACCATCAGCACCCACAAGGGTTTGGCGGCTTTGGCGTAATATTTAAGCGGGATCAAGGTCATCTTCATATAGATGAGCGAAAATATCGCCGCCGCAAGGAGCGGAATCCAGGAATCCACTAGAAGGAGTGCTGCCAAATAGAGGACCATTCCTGTCAGCTTGGCTCTCGGATCGATCGGATGAATCCAGGAGCCGGTCTCGATGCTCCGTCCGAACAATAGTCTGTTGCGCATCCTCTATCCGCCCCCTTTCCGCTCGATGTCTCCTGCTTCCAGCAATCGGCTGATGCGTGCAGCCGTCTGCTCCGCTGTCAGACAAGGCTCCTCTTGCTCTAACCCGTATTGCTCCGCAAGCCGGTTCCATACCTTGATGCAGGCTGGAACCGCCAGATGGTATTCACTTTCCAGCCTTGCAGCTTCATGGACAAGCTCGGCCGGACTTCCCTGAAATACCTTCTTGCCCTGGTGCATGACAATCCAAGTGCCGGCATAAGGAAGCATCTCTTCGATCCGGTGGGTCACGACGATCACCGTCTTGCCTTCCTCCTGCTGCATTCTTCCCAGCAATTCGGCCAGCTCTGCCCGACTCTCCGGGTCCAGCGTGGCCGTCGGCTCATCGAGAACGATGACCTCCGGATCCATGGCCAGCACAGAGGCTATCGCCACCTTACGCATCTGTCCTCCGCTGAGATGAAAGGGATTCCGGGGCAGGAAGGATTCATCCAGACCCACTTGCCGCAAAGCACGGATTGCACTTTGGCGCGCAGCTTCCCGGTCCATTCCGAAATTCAGCGGGCCAAACATCACATCCTTCTCCACCGTATCTTCAAACAGCTGCTGCTCAGGGAACTGAAAGACAAGTCCTACTCTGCGCCTCAATTCCTGCAGCAGCGGCTTGCCGCCTGCTTCAAGCGTAAAGTCCAGCACGCGAACCTTGCCTTCCGTCGGCTTCAGCAAGCCGTTGAAATGCTGCAGCAGCGTGGACTTTCCCGAGCCCGTAGCCCCCGCGATACCGGCAAACACGCCCTCCTCCAGGCGGAGGCTCACCTCATGAAGGGCGGAATGACTCCACATATTTCTGGCATCGTAGGCAAAGCTTACTTTTTCAAAATCAACGGCCATATCCGATCCTCCACTTCCCCGCTCAGCCGGATCTCTTGCGGCACGGTAATTCCCAGCTTGTTCAATTCCTTCTCCAGCCTGACAGGGTAAGGGGCAATAAGACGGCAGGCTTGCAGCAGTTGATCATCCTGGAACAGCTCCCAGGGAGTCAAATCTGCGGCAATCCCGCCGTCGCTCAATACGATGGCCCGGTCCGAGGCCATGATCTCCTCCGCGTCGTGCGTGATCGAGATCATGGTGTACCTGCCTTCTTCCTTCATTCCTCGCAGAATATCCAGCAGTTCTCCTCGTGATCGCTCGTCCAGCATGGACGATGCTTCGTCAAAAATGATAATGTCCGGCTCCAGCGCCAGGATTGCAGCAATGGCGACCCGTTGCTTCTGTCCTCCTGACAGCTCTGCCGGATGCTTCGACAACAGATGGCCGATCTCCAGCTTCTCTGCATAGCTATGTACCCGTTCCTTCATTTCTTCCCGCGGAATACAGCGGCTTTCCAGCCCGAAGGCAATATCCTCTTCTACGGTCGAGCCGATAAACTGATTGTCCGGGTTCTGGAATACCATTCCGATATGAGAGCGCAGCTTCCCGATGGTGGCGCTGGAGAGATGAATGCCCTTCACCTCGATCATCCCCTCATTGACTGCCAGCAATCCCCCGAGCAGCTTGGCCAGCGTGGATTTGCCGCAACCGTTCGGGCCTACCAGCGATACCCAGCTTCCCGGAAGGATGCTGAATGACAGATCGCTCAATACCGGCTGCTCCGGTGAATACGCGAAAGAAACATGCTGAACATGATAAGCGGGTTGCTCTTCTGTCATCCTTACCCCTCCTGTCTATTAATATCTACACCGGCTTTGTCAAGAACCCCTCAAACAAGGATAACTTCGACAAGGAAGGGATCAGATATCGTACCGCAAGCCCGACTGCAATACCGGTCAATACGCCGGCAATTAACAATACCGGCAAATAGGACATGATTTTGGTTGTTTTCAAATATACCGCCGCAGCTCCAAGCTGCCCGACATTATGAGAAATGCCCCCAACAATACTAACGCTGACCATACTGAAATTTTCACGTCCGAAGCTGAGCAGTCCCCACATCGCAAGAAAGCTCAACAGGGCTCCGCTGATGCTGAACAACAAACTGGAGAAGGTCCCCAGCATGAACGAACTGAGTAAGGTTTTCAATATAACAACCATGAGGGCGTCTCTTCCTCTGAGGAAGTACAGGCATGTAAGCACCATAATATTAGCCAGGCCCAGCTTGGCGCCCGGGACCCCCATATTCACAGGAATCGAAGCCTCGATCAGACTGAGAACAACGGCTACCGCTGCAAAAATCGCCACGATGACCGTCCTCTTCAGAGAGAGATTGGCCTGCTCATTTAACGATGGCATCGATGTCATCTCCTTCTGAAGGCGCGCCCTCGATCTCTACTAATAATTTATGAGGCAGGCAGACAATCGTACCTCCATTGCGCTCAATAAATCCGAAGGTAAGACATACCTTGTCCGGGCAATCCGCATCGATCATTTCAATACCGTAATCATGAACTTTAAGTAAATTATACCCATGTTCCGTATTTATCTCGATTTCCTGTTCTTCACCGGTCAGTTCTACCGTGCGGAACAGTTTGCCATCCACCGTAATTTTAGCGATGCGTTGTGTGTTGTGATTGTTTTCACTAGGGCTGTCGCCAAACCATCTGGGCACTAGAAATGCAGCAGCAATGACGACGACCAAACCGATGAGTATGATATCTCCGCGCTTCATGACAAACTCCCTTATTTTTTAATTATATAAATCTTAGATGAAACCATTATACCTGTTAGGCTCCAATCATCCGTGTGATAAATGTATCATTTTTTGCCGCATTTCACAAAATCATCACTTAGGAAGGGTATAATGCAGGAAGGAGCCTCTGTGAGGATTGATACTTTTAGTGCAGTTTCTTTTCTGCTACAATCAAGGTCGACATGAATGAGAAATGAGGATGCATACCTATGTTCAAAAATAAAGCGGTCGTCCTGCTGCTATCCGCAGCTCTTCTGACAGGCCTGCTCAGCGGCTGTGGCAGCACTTCAAGCAAAAGCACAAAGGAAGGCAGCGCAGTCAACGCTAACGGACAAGCTCAGACCGTCACGCCTGTAAGCGAAACCTTCTTCATCTTCGATACCGTCGTGACCATTAAAATTTATGATAACCGTGCGACTACGAAAAACTTTGAAGAGCTCGAAGACTTGATGAAGGATATCGATTATAAAATTAACCGTTCCAACGAGGACAGTGAAATCTATGCTGTGAATGCCAACGCCGGCATTACCCCGGTTAAGGTGTCCCAAGAGACCTTCGATCTGGTCAAGATTGCGGTCGACTATGCCGAGCAGACCAATGGTCTGCTCGATCCCTCGATCGGACCGCTCGTCAGCCTCTGGAATATCGGCCACGAGGACGCCCATGTTCCACCTGCCGAGGATATTGCCGCAGCTCAGAAGCTGATCGATTACCGGAAGGTGGAGTTAAATGAAGATACGCTTGAAATTTACCTTCAGGACAAGGGAATGGATCTCGACCTTGGCTCCTACGGCAAGGGCTACGCGGCTGACCTGATCTACGATAAATTGAAAGAACAGGGCTTTGACAGTGCTATCATTGATCTCGGCGGCAACGTCTTCGCCATGGGCAGCAAGCCCGGTAATCTGGAATGGACGGTCGGCATTCAGGATCCGACTCAGGAACGAGGCAATGATATTGGCACCGTCAAGGTGATCGATAAGACCGTCGTAACCGCAGGCATTTATGAACGCTATTTCGTAGAGAACGGCAAGTTCTACATGCATATTCTTGATCCGCGGACCGGCTATCCGGCAGATAACAATATCAGCAGTGTCACGATCATTGCCGATTCCTCTACGGCTGCCGATACGATGGACACTTCGCTGCTCATTATGGGCATCGAGGATGGCTTGAAGTTTGCCGAGGAGAACAACACGGAAGCCTTGTTCATTACGAAGGACAAGCAGCTCTATGCCACTCCGGGCTTTAAAGAATTGCTCAATAAGAGCAATGACGATTATAGCTACGCTAATTAATCGAGGTTATCCATCCCCTTTTCCTGCACTCCAAGCTGCGGGATAAGGGGATTTTTCGTCATGCCGCAGCTTTGCGTTAGTCTTCTTTATGTTGGGCATCTTTGCGCTGGGCACTGCGTTAGGCATCCTTCACCTTGGAGAGCGGCTATTTCACTTTTGTACGGATTATCGTACAAAAAGTTGTTGTTACAGTCGAAGACAAGCCACTTTGTACGAAAAAACATATAAAAAGTTTCATTTATGCCTTGGATAGGCAATTTTTGTACGAATAATCGTATAAAATGCTTCCATCCGTGCTTAGACAGATTTTTTTATATGGAATATCGTACAAACCCACCTCATTTGACATTGATAATGATTCGTTTATGATGATTCGTTGATGTCGTTAATGACTCTTAGTTAATGACTCTTACTAGGTATAGGAGAATAGTAATATTAGCTCGAAGCAACAACAAAAAAAGGACGTTTTCTTGACTTTTCATGAAAATTCCTGTAATATTACAAATTAGATTGTAAACCCCATATCATGTTCCTCAAATGATTATAACCCTCACATACCATTCCGGTATGAAAATTCCTTATTTATGACCCTAAGAGTAAGAATGTTGGCAGTATTCGAGTATTTCTGATTCAAGCTGGCGCGGTCATCGGAGCCGCAAGGACAATTGAGAGGTAGGGCTTTTGTTGTATTAGAAACCGTAGATACGGTTGTAGTCTGAGCAGGAACATCCCATGGTTCTTCAATGCAAGCTAGAAGGCCGGGTTACAATATTATTCCCGCTGATTCGGGAACCCAAATGCAAGCGTCCCACGGATTTTGCGATCCGGCGGACGCTTGCGTCCATTTTGGGGAGAAACGGGCATAAGCTTGTTCCAGGTAAAGCAGCATGCATATTCTCCTTCCCTCCGTCCCACACTACAGATGTCTTTCCAATTCAGTCCAAAGGGGTGTTGAACAATGCGTGAAGGGTTAATTCCTGCTGTTCTTGGAACGGTCGTCACTGCATCAGCCGCATCACTGCTTGGAAGCAAGTACAAGCTTGCTGCAACCGGAGTTCTTGGATTTGGTCTGGCCCACATTGTGCTGGGCGCGATCGACCTGATTGAGCACCGCTAGCCTAACGAGAAGGACAGAGCTATTCTGCAGACTTTCGGGTCTGTCGGGATAGCTTTTTTAGTATTTGCTGTTATACTTAAAAATCTATGAAAAAAATATGTACAAAATTTGTACAAAACAACCGTTTAGCCTGCATCCTCCCGCTCTTTCAGGGTTTTCAACGTGTTTTCAGAGGAAAATTTCTAGGACTATCGTCTATTGACTTTCCAACATATAGTAGTAAAATTGATTAGGCATAACTAAATGTAGTGTATATAGTAAATACAGGCGTGTTTATGACAAAAATCATTGTATTTAGTTACTAGACACATAACAAGAGTCCAGGAGGATCAGGGCCATGCTTATTGCGTACGATTCGAAGACCGGAAACGTCCGGCGGTTCATTAACAAATTGAAACTTCCAGCGGTTCAGATCGAGGAGACTATGACGATAGACGAGCCCTATGTGCTTGTTACATATACCACCGGTTTTGGCCAAATTCCGGCGAAGGTATCCGCCTTTCTGGAGAAGAATCACTCCAGCTTGAAGGGCATTGCCGCCAGCGGCAATAAAAATTGGGGCCAACTGTTCGCGCACAGCGCTGACTTGATCTCGGAGCGATACAATGTCCCGGTGATCGGTAAGTTCGAGCTGTCGGGAACCTTTGGCGACGTACAACGCATAAAACAGGAGGTGGATCGGATTGCGGCACATTGAGTTAAACAATATGTTGATGAAACGGGATGAAACGGGCTTTTTCCAACTGGAAAAGGATCGGGAGGCCGTCGTAGAATTTATGCAGGACGTGGAGCGGCGCAGTCTGAGCTTCCCGAATACAAAGGCTAAGGTCGATTACATGATCGACAATGATTATTACGAGAATCTGTACGACCGTTATACCATCGATGTAATCGAAGATATATATCGAATTGCTCATGAATACAATTTTCAATTCCCTTCATATATGGCAGCATCCAAGTTCTATACGGACTATGCCGTCAAGAGCAATGACCGGAAGCAATACCTGGAGCATTATCCGGACCGGGTAGCGGTAGTGGCGCTGTACCTGGCACGCGGTAATGCCGATGCAGCACGTATTCTCGTTCGCTCCATGATGGAGCAGCGGCTTCAACCGGCTACGCCGACCTTCCTGAACGCCGGAAAAAGCCGGCGCGGCGAAATGGTCTCCTGCTTCCTGCTGGAAATGGACGATTCGCTTAACTCGATTAACTATGTGCTTAACACTTGCATGCAGCTGTCCAAGATCGGCGGCGGGGTTGCTGTCAATCTGTCGAAGCTGCGGGCGCGCGGCGAGACCATCAAGGGCGTAGAAGGCGCGGCTAAAGGAATCATGCCTGTTCTGAAGCTGATGGAGGATGGCTTCACCTATGCAGACCAAATGGGTCAGCGCAAAGGCTCCGGAGCGGCTTACTATAATATTTTTGGCTGGGATGTACTGGAATTGCTGGACAGCAAGAAGATCAATGCCGACGAGAAGACGCGGCTTAAGACGCTATCGATCGGTCTGATCGTTCCTAACCGCTTCTATAAGCTGGCTCAGGACAATGAACCCTTGCATGTCTTTGCTCCGTACACCGTCTACAAGGCTTATGGCGCCCACCTGGATGACATGGACCTGGATGAAATGTACGATACCCTGCTCGCTGATCCCCGCGTGAAGAAGAGAGTAGCGATGAGCGCGCGCGATATGCTGACCAAAATTGCGATTACCCAGCTCGAATCGGGCTATCCATATATTATGAACAAGAGCAACGCGAATGCCGCACATGCTTTGAAAAATGTAGGACAGATCAAGATGTCGAATCTGTGCACCGAGATTTTCCAGGTACAGGAGACATCCGAAATCGCCGATTATGGCCAATCAGACACGATCCGCCGGGACATCAGCTGTAATCTTGCATCTTTAAATATTGTTAATGTGATGCAGCATAAGAAGATCCGCGAGTCCGTGCATGAAGGTATGCTCGCCCTGACTTCGGTCAGCGATATGACTCATATCTCCAACGCCCCTGGCGTGGCCAAGGCTAATGAGGAGATGCACTCCGTTGGCCTGGGCGTTATGAATTTGCACGGCTTTTTCGCCAAGAACAAGATTTCCTACGAAAGCGAGCAGGCCCGCGACTTTGCCCGTACCTTCTTCATGACGATGAACTACCACTCCATCGAGAAGAGTATGGAGATCGCCAAAGAGACAGGCAGAACGTTCCAGGGATTCGAGGAATCCGAATATGCCACCGGGGTATATTTCGAGCGTTACCTAACGACAGATTACCGTCCGGTTACAGCCAAGGTTCAGGAGCTGTTTGAAGGCATCTACATCCCGACGCCAGAGGACTGGAAGAATCTGCGCGATGCGGTGATGAAGCATGGTCTGTATCACGCCTATCGTCTCGCCATTGCGCCGACGGCAAGTATTTCGTATATCCAGAATGCCACGTCCAGCGTCATGCCGATTGTCGAGCAAATCGAGACTCGGACTTATGCAAACTCGACGACTTACTATCCGATGCCTTACCTGCAGCCGGACAATGTGTTCTATTATAAATCAGCTTATCAAATGAACCAGTTCAAGGTTATTGATCTGATCGCAGAGATTCAGCCTCATATCGACCAAGGCATTTCGACGGTCTTGCACGTCAACAGTGACGTAACAACCCGGGAATTGGCCCGCTGCTACCTGTATGCGGCACATAAAGGGCTGAAATCCCTGTATTACACCCGGACGAACAAGCTGTCCGTTGAAGAATGCCTGACCTGCTCCATCTAAGGAAAAGGCGCACTGCAGCAACAGAGGGGAGAATTGAACGATAATGAATGCCATTCAAGCCGTGAATTGGAATCGTCCGGACGATGATTATTCGTTGATGTTCTGGAACCAGAATATTATGCAGTTCTGGACGGATGATGAAATTCCGCTATCTGATGATAAAATGTCCTGGCTGACGCTGAGCGATCAGGAGAAGGACGCCTATATGAAGGTGCTCGGCGGTCTGACCCTGCTCGATACGATTCAGGGCGGCGTAGGCATGCCGCAAATTATGGAGCATGTCGGCGGATTGCAGCGCAAAGCCGTGCTCGGCTTCATGGGCATGATGGAACAGATTCATGCGAAATCCTATAGCAGTATTTTTACTACCCTGGCTACTACGGAGGAGATCGATAGCATTTTCCGCTGGGTAGAGGACAATCCGTTCCTCCAGTACAAGGCATCGACGATCTCTGATTATTACGAGAGCATCAAGACAACGAAGGACCTCTATCTGGCTATGGCGGCTTCTGTCCTGCTGGAGAGCTACCTGTTCTATAGCGGCTTCTTCTATCCTCTTTATCTGGCTGGTCAAGGCAAAATGACCTGCAGCGGCGAGATCATCGATTTGATTCTTCGGGATGAGAGCATTCACGGCGTCTATGTCGGCGTGCTGGCCCAGGAAATTTTCGATGAACTGTCCGAGGATGAGCAGCATGATACGTACGAGACCCTCGTAGGTCTGCTGCGCTTGCTGCATGCGAATGAAGAGAAGTATACCGAACAAATCTATACCTCTATTGGACTGGTCGATGAGGTGAAGTCATTCCTTCGCTACAATGCCAACAAGGCGATGATGAACCTGGGTCACGATCCGTTGTTCCCGGACGAAGAGATTAATCCGATCGTCCAGAACGGCATCAGCACGCACACCAAGCAGCATGATTTCTTCTCCAAGAAGGGCAACGGTTATGTTCGCGCCATGAAGGTCGAGCCGTTAACGGATGAAGACTTTGTCTTCTAAATAAAACAATAAATGTCCGGCAGTCGGGTTTATCCCTTCCGCCGGACATTTTTTATGATCATGCGTGTAGTAGGCGAACCCTGCGTGAGCAGACTACCTCTTATACCTTTGCTAATTTTTCGTAATGCTTGTACAGAGAATGAAAGTAGCCGGAGTAGTTCTTGTTCCATGGTTTTCTTTTCCCGCAAAAGTGAATGATCGAGCTGTTCTTGATGACATAATCCATGTCATACTTGCCGTTGCTCACCAGCTTATAATATTTAAAGTAGCGCGGATCATAGTTGTAGCGTACTTCATCCACCGACTTAATACTCTTGGAGTACAGGGCGTTGATGATATCCTGATCCGGCAAAATCAGCTTGATCCGGTGCTCCTCCACAAAGCTGAATAGTTCCCGCTCCTTTATGCTCTGGCGCTGCAGCGCCAGATCCATCAGCAGCACGCCTGTATTATAATAAGCCTCAATCTCATAAGGTAGCAGGCGAAGCTTGTTCACCTCTTTGACCGATAGCCGGTCATGATAGGCGGCTCCGAACATGCAGCCTTCCAGATCTGTATCATACAGACTGCGAATTTCGTTAATTATGATCAGATCCGGATCAAGATACAATATTTTCTCTACTTCCGGCGGCAAAAATTTAAAGGCAAGAATCCGGTAATACATTTCCTTGGAGTAATGCTTCACCACCGGCGCATCCGCAAAAACATCCTCTTCCACGGCAACAACAGACAACTGCTGTCCCCTCTGCCCGACATATCGGTCCAGATCTGCCAACTCCTCATCCGATATGCTCGAATGCATAAGATAAATATGAAACGATTCTTCCGGATTACTTAGAAACAGAGATGTCAGCATCACCTTTAGCGCCTTGATGTACCTGGAATTTAAAGTGACCAGAATGTTCATAAGCCGCCTCGCTTCTTCTATGGAATAGTTCTGTTCTCCGATAGCTTCCCTACCGGTGCGCCATCTATATCTATTGTATGAGAGGCTGCAGCCTGTCCGCAACTATTCCTGCACGCAAAGGAGAGCGCCTCTGGACAAGACGCCCCCCCTTCATAGCACACGTTCTCTATTCCCCGAACAAGCCTGGCATACTTAAATAGCGCTCTCCCGTATCCGGGGCTATGCAAAGCACCCGTTTACCCGGGCCGAGCCGTCTCGCTTCCTGAAGCGCCGCCCAGACCGAGGCTCCCGAGGAGGGGCCGACCAGAATGCCCTCGTGTCTGGCCAAGTCGCGGGTAGTCTGCAGCGCGTTGTCATCTGCAACCTGAATAATCTCATCATAAATGTCTGTATTCAAAATGCCAGGAATAAATCCAGGGCTGGTTCCTACCAGCTTATGGGGGCCCGGTTCTCCCCCGGACAATACAGGAGACCCCTGCGGCTCCACTACAAGAATACGGATATCCGGAAGATGCTGCCGCAGCACTTCTCCGGTTCCGGTTATCGTCCCTCCGGTTCCGGCGGTAGCAACGAACGCATCCAGCTTCCCGTCCAGCTGTTCCAAGATTTCCGGCGCTGTAGTCACACGATGGATTTGCGGATTGGCTTCATTCTCAAATTGCTGCGGGATGAAGCTGCCGGGAATGGATTCATGCAATTCCAAAGCTTTTTTTATCGCTCCGGGCATACGCTCGGCTGCAGGAGTGAGCACGACTTGCGCGCCATAGGCCTTAAGCAAATTGATTCGCTCCTTGGTCATATTATCGGGCATGACCAGAATCGCAGGATAGCCCTTCGCGGCTGCATTCATGGCAAGCCCGATGCCCGTATTCCCGCTTGTTGGTTCAATAATGACGGAGCCAGGCTGAAGCTTCCCCTGCCGTTCCGCTTCCGCAATCAGATTGAACGCAGCCCGATCCTTGACGCTCCCGCTTGGATTGAAGTATTCCAGCTTGACATATACCTCCGCATCCTGCTCGCCAACCAGACGGTTCAGCTTCACGGCAGGGGTATCCCCTATCAGCTCATAGATAGAGGCAACGACTTTTCTCCCCATCTTCTGTCATCCCTCCAGGTCTGTATCCCGATAAAAGAGCATCATCGGCATCTTGTAAACATACGCAATAACGACAAATATACCAAGCATCATACCGACAATCACAAGCAGGCTGCTTACGGATAAGCCGCCAATCCCTGTTATAACGTTGGCAATGTTGCACCCCGGCGCAATGCGGGAAGCTACGCCCATTAACAGGCCGCCAATGACGGCATGCGGTATTCTTTCAAGCTTCGGTATACGAAGCTTGAAAGAACGACTAAGCAAGGCGGCCGTAAATGCACCAACAACGAGGAATATGATCAGGATCTCCTCCGGCCCGATTCCGATTCTCGGAAAATTGGCAAACAAGCCGTTCAGATAGGTATTGTTGAGCACGACCTCCTCACCTGCAACCAGCGATAATGCCGTTGCTGCGACACGGGTCTGCGGGCCGGTAATTCCGAAGTTGGACAGCACTGCGAATTGGATGGTTGCAAGGAGCCCGATCAGCACCGCAACCAGACGAATGTCCCAATGCGACTGTCTTAAAGGGTTCTTCTTCCAATCGGTGAAGGTATCCTTGAACCCTTGAAAGAAGGCCTTGATCCCATACTTTTTGAAAGCGATCAGAACCATGCCGCCTACGAGCAGCAGCGGAATCACCGCTGGAGGAAGCGGCAAGGAGAAGAAGGTATAGCCGGACTCCGAGACAGTCAGAGGCTGAATGAAGTAATCCCTGGCCCAAGGATCATAGATAAAGGCAAAGATTAAATTGCCGATCATGGCAAACAGCAGCACAATCCAGAACTGAACATACCCCATTCCACAGCGGTACAACGTACCCGAGCCGCATCCCCCGGCCATGGTCATGCCGATCCCGAACAGGAGTCCGCCGATCAGGTTGGTTCCCCCGATAGGCACCGTCCACACATCTGCGACCCCGCGGATTCCCAGACTAAGCACAGTCGCCCAGCCTACCAGGGAGACAGCGATCAGAACGAGCACTCCGTGTAAAATCCGGGTGTCCCGTACCGTGATCCAATCCCGAATGGAAGCCGTGAAGCAAAAATCAGCCTTTTGCAGCAGGAATCCATATAGAAAGCCGAAGATTCCGGCTATGATAAACGTGTCGATGGTAAAGGTCATAATGATCATCCATTTCGTGTAAAAGTTTGAATTGCCGGGAAGAGCTGAAGTTCAGTTCAGATGATCGGCTGAAAGCTAAACCACTCATTGAGCCAAAGTGACAGCACAGACAGCTTGTCTAAGAGCAGGAGCACTCCGAACACGATAAATATCCCTCCGCCGACTCTGGACAATACCCCGGTCATTTTGGACCACTTTTTAAAGAAAGAATAGAACAAGGCGAAGCCCAGAAAAGGAATCGTAAAGCCGGCTATGTACACCAGCATAAGCAGCATCCCCGTTTCCGGCTCGGAGGCGGACAGACCGACGATGGAACTCAGCATCGGACCGATGCACGGCGTCCAGCCGGCGGCAAAGCCGATGCCCAGGATAAAAGAACCGGCATAGCTTCCGGTCCTTCCGGTTATATTCAGACGGCGCTCGCGCAAAAGCCACGAGGGAGAGATCAGTCCGAGCAAGACAAGTCCCATAACAAGCATTAATAGTCCGCTGCCGATCCGGAGTTCCTTCTGGTATTCGATGAATAGACGTCCTATAAAGCTGGCCGAATAACCTAAAGCCAAATAGATGACCGAAATTCCGCATACGAACAGCAAGGTATGGAAAATAACTTTAATCCTTAAGCCGCTGCGCTGTCCCCCTTGAAGTAAGCTTGCCTCCAAACCGGTAATTCTGGAGAGGTAGACAGGAACGAGAGGGAGCATGCAAGGCGAAAAAAAGGAGAGCAGCCCGGCGGTTCCTGCTAAAGCCAGTTGAACAATCACCAGCCATCTCCCCCTTCCTTAGTTCTTGCCTATCTGAATCAACGATTCCAGCTTCCCGACGAACTCCTCTTCGGATTGCATCGCACTGGGTCCGATCAGTTTCTCAACAATACGGCCCTGCCGATCCACCAGGACAACCGTAGGCACGGCGAGCACTCCCAGTGAACTGCTGGCTATTCCGTCAAGATCAAAGTAAGCCGGCATCTGCAAATCGTACTGTTCAATAAAGCCTCTGGCTCCATCCACAGAGTCGTCCGGTGTGACATTCACAGAAATAAACGAGATTTCATCGCTGTATTCCGAATACAGACTATCGATATACGGAATTTCCTTCTGGCAGTAATTGCACCACGAAGCCCAGAAACTGTACAGAATGGGGCCGTCGATGTCAGAGGTATTCAGCAACTCTTCACCGCTCCGGATCGCGGCCAACTCAAAGCCTGGCACGGCTTCCACCTGTTCCTTGGCAACATCTGCAACGGGTGTCGGGGAACTACCGGAACAGCCCGAAATGATCACCGCAACAAGTGATAAGCCGGCGAAAAAGCACTTTATGTTCTTCTTCATTTCTTTATCCTCGCTGGGTATCAGTTTTTCTTCAGATAGATATGATAATTGCCATCCTCTTCAATAATGCCGAGAAATTCGGCTAACTTGTTCATCTTTACAGCAGCGGGGATCGTCTTCGTGGCGATCGTATGGTCGGTCACCTCAACGACAATTTCGCCAGGCTCGGCTTTCTTCAACCCCTTCAATGCCAAATCCAGGGTATGGGGGCATACCTCCCCGATGGCGTCGATGACATGGTCTTTTTTCAACTTGCTCAAGTCTTCTTGGGTATAGCTCATTTCGCCAACTTCCTCTCCAGATTTTTCATAGAAAATGATGTAATGACATGCTCCAGCCCGTCAACAACGTCCGCCTCCCAAGCCAGCATGCCTCCGGCATAATTGTGCACCTTCTGAATACCTTCCGATTGAAAGTATTTGGAGACCTCAAGGCTTCTTCTGCCGCTACGGCAAACCAGGATATATTCCGCTTCTTTGTCGAACTGGTCGATAAGCTCCGGAATTTCTCCCATAGGGAGGAGCGGAATGCCCGGAATATGGGCTTCCTGGTATTCCTCGGGCTCGCGAACATCGATGATATAAATATTCCGCTGCTCCGGATCATTCCATATTTCTGCGAGCTCTGCGGCACTTACATGGGAGACTCCTTCAATGGTTTCAGGCATTGCTGTTCGCAACTCCTCTCTTATATTTCAATATCTGTATCCGCCGAGTTCCCCCATTCTGCCCAGGAACCTTCATAAGGTCTGATATCCGAATAACCGAGCAGCCGAAGGGAGAAATAGGAGTGGGAACCCCGCACATTCGTCTGGCAGTATGGAATGACTGTTTTATCTTCCACAACGCCAATCGCCTCAAACTGCTGCTTCAATTGCTCATAGCTTAAAAATTTCTCCAGGCCTTCTTCGTTCTCGGCTACCGCCGTGGTCCATTCCTTGTGAACCGCTCCGGGAAGATGACCGCCTCGTTGATTTTCTCTCAAATCAGTGCCTTCATATTCCTCTGCAGAGCGCGTGTCGAGAAAGACGACATCAGCTGTACCGATCGCTTGCTCCACCTGAGCTTTTGTGGAAACGAGATTCTCGTTGGCTTTGGCTACGAAGTTGCCCTTTTCCGGCGCGGCCGGATCGATGTCGATATCGTGCCCCTCCGTCAACCATGCGGCATAGCCGCCGTTCAGCACCTTTACCTGATCCTGCAGGCCATAATATTCAAGCGTATAGAAGACGCGCGTTGCGCTCAGGGCGTTGCCGTCATCATAGACGACAATCGTCGAATCCTGATTGACTCCGGCATTCTGGACGACTTCCGTATACTTATCCTCCGGCAAAATAAAGCCGGCAATCTCATTGTCAGAGTCATTCAGTTGCCCGCTGCTCAACGATACAGCTCCCGGAATATGGCCTTCCTCGTAGCCCTTAGACCGGGCATCAATGATCACTACGGCGGGATCATTCAGATGCTCCGCCACCCAGGAGACATCCGCCAACAGATGGGCATTCGGATAATCAGAAGGAGATTGCGTTCCCTCATCACTATCCTTCACCTGGCTGTCATTTGTGCGGGAAGCATTCACGGCGCTTGAGTTCGTGTCTTCTGCCACAGAATTTCCGCCGCTGTTGCAAGCCGTCAGGACCAGAATAAATGAAAATACAAGCAGAGCTAAGCTTGTATAGCGACGGTTAGTGTTAGTTTTATTCATGTAGCCTCTCTCCTTTTACTTTAAAATTTTGTATTTCAAGCTTGATTTAACTTGATTTGAAACATATACTAGCATTATTCCTATCGAATAACAATGATTATTTTTAGCGAACTATTTTTACCGATTGTACAATGAGTTTTATACACAAGGAGAGTATAATTATGCAGATTGGACGAACTTCAAATATGGGCCGGAAATGGCTGATTTATTGGAGTGTATTAGCGTTGTTTAGCGCCATCCTTACGTCTTGCGCACTGGAGACGAAAGAAGAGGCTGAAAAGAGGTTGAGGGACACTGGATCAGCAGGAAAGCTGACATCCGTACAGTTCTATGTTCCTGTGGAGAATGAGAATAAAGTTGCTATCGTAGATATAGCTGATGCCTCTGTCGTTGGAGAGATTGAGGTTGGCGAAGGACCGATGAATACGGTCTTTTCCAGTACTATGCGGCAGGCCTATGTGACCAACCATCTGAGCAGTACGGTTTCCTTTATCGACACGATGAATCTGAAGCAGACGGCAGAGGTAGAAGTCGGGCCCATGCCTCACGGGCTCGTGTTGTCACCGGATAACAAGACTCTCTATGTCGCTACGGTGGCCGATCAATATCTTTACGTTCTGGATACCCAAAAGGCAGAAGTCACGCAAACCATCGACATGGGAGAAGGCGCCAAGACAAACTATATTGCCTCTTACGGCAAAACGATTTATGTCAGCGACCATGAAAATGACAAGGTTTATATCGTCGATATGACGAAAAACTCCTTGGAGCGAGCCCTTTCTACAGGAAGCCTGCCCCGCGCAGTCAAAGTGTCTGGCGATGGCAGCAAGCTCTTTGTTCCGACCGCGAATGACGGCAATCTGGAAATCTATGATACGGCTACGGGAGAGCTGCTTCAGGTCATAGCCGCTGTGGAAGGAGCAACGGATATCGTCATTACAGAAGACGAATCTGTAGCAGTAATCAGCGGTGTGGAGGGAAATGCAATAGCCTTCCTCGATTTGAAGGAAGGCCATGCGCTTGCTATTATAGAAGACCTGCCGGGAGCCAAGCATCTGGCCTTCAACCGGCTGGAGAGCAGGGTTTATGTTACATTAAGCGAATCCGATGAAGTCGCTGTGATTGATATGGAGAGCCGCAAGGTGGAATACAAGCTTGAAGTAGGCGTACGCCCGCACGGCATTCAGTTAAAGGCGCTTCCCGGCATTGGCGGCAGCTGCTAATATGGGGGGGGGCCATTAAAGCCCCCTCCCCGCTTTATTCGGTCTGCCAAATGCGCGCTCCCCGTCTTAACTTCAGGCGCTTGTAAAGCTCTGGCAGTGCGACCCCGAGCAGCACCAGCAGAACCCCGAACCACTGGATCAGGCTGACATGCTCATGCAGCACAACACTGGATAGCATTACCGCAACCGGCAGCTCTGAGGCGCCAAGGATGGCGGCCATACCCTCTCCGGTATGAGGAACACTAATGGCGAACAGCAGCGGCGGCAGGAAGGCGCCGAGCAGCCCCAAGAAGAAGCCGTAAGGAAGCAGACCCGAGAACAAGGTTCCATCAAATAGGAATGTCGGCGGGAATAAGATAAATACAAGCACCATACCCCCGCTGATCATCCAGCCGCTGCGGTACACCGGATTGGCATTCGGAACCGCCTTTCCGCTTAACAGAACGAATAAAGAGTAGCTGACGGCTGCCAGAAGTCCGAATACGATTCCCCGCCAGTCATAGCCCCCATCCATGCCCCGCTCAAAGACACCTGCTGCAAGCAGGGTTCCAACGAACAGAACGAGCAAGGTGAACATGACGATTTTTTGCGGTCCTTTGCGCTGAATCATCGTCTGAATAAGCACGCCCATCCAGGTGAACTGGAACAGCAGCACGATAGCGAGTGAATTCTCAATATAATGCAGAGATTGATAATATAATAGCCCGGTTACCGCCGTGGGCGCACCGGCTGCAAGCAGAATCAACCGCTTCTTCCACGTTAATGCCTCTGTAGTACGCTGAACCGCCGTATTTGAAGCAGCCCGGCTTCCTAATCGTTTCTCCCTTAACTTGACGACCAAGACAAGCAGCCAGATCAGAACAAATCCGGTCAGAAGCTGACTTCCCACAACCTCGCCAAGCGAATATCCTTGTCCATAAGCCTTGGTGACAATCGTTGACAGCACGCCATAACTGATTGCACCTGATAATAAAAGCAGTTTATTTTTCATTACCTGTTTTGTCCTCCTTGATGACATAATGGCATAAGTCCCTCCGACCAAGAGATAAGGCTGGACGCAAAAAAACTTCCTTACACGGAATATTGATCGTCCATCGCTTCTCGATCAGATATTCGTAGTAAGGAAGTATAGGCTTCCTGTAGAGACCCCCGCCCCTATCTTTGGCAGAGTTATACGAATGAAAATTGTTATGCTTAGCTTTCAAACCAGCACGTCATATTATGCAACAAGTATCAGCGCTAGTCAAGCGGTTGGTATAATTATCATTCGCCTTCCGGGCCATTTAGTAAACAAACCGATTACGTAATGTTCAAATAAGCCTTCAATATTTCATCCAGCTTGAGCCGTGAGGTATCCGGCACCAAATAATTCGCTTCATGCAGAAATGCCGGTGCGCCAACTCCCACCGAGAACATCCCGGCCTGATTGATCGCCTCGATCCCCGCCTCGGAATCCTCTACGCCGATGCAAGCCGCATAAGGAACACCCAGAACATCGGCGGCATTCAGGAAAGTCTCCGGATGAGGCTTGCCAAAGGCAATGCGCCCTGGGTCCACAATATACTCGAACGCTTCGGTAAGTCCCAGCTTGTCCAAGACGAAGGTCGCATTCTTACTGGCCGATCCCAGAGCGATTCGCAGCTTGCTTGCCTGAATCGCCTCAATCAGTTCCGTGATTCCGGGAAGGATATCGCTGGGGCGAATCGCTTCAATTAGCTCACGGTAATGATTATTTTTTCGAGTCGCCAACTGCTCCTTCTCCGCATCGGACAGGCTTAGGGGACGCGGGCTGGCGGACAGAATCCGTTCCAGCGATTCCAGCCGGCTCACTCCCTTAAGCTGCTCGTTCAGTTCCCTGTCCACGGGAATACCAAGCTCTTCTCCAATTTGCTTCCAGGCCAAATAATGAAATTCGGCGGTATCCGTAATGACTCCGTCCAAATCGAAGATAAAGGCTTGCGGCTGCATTTTGTTACCCCCCTCTTCCTTGTTCAAGCCATTTCCGGCTTAGCTCCACCCAGGCTCCCAGGCTTAGTTCTTTCACTTGGTCCTCGGGCTTAACGGTGGCATCGCCAAGTGACATGCCGTGAGGTCCCTTCTCGAACAGATGCAATTCACAAGGCACTTGATGCTCATGGAGCTTAGTGGCGAGTCCAAGCAGATCCGTTGGCAGAATCACCGTATCCTCATAGGTTCCCCAGATAAAGGTGCGAGGAGTGTCGCCATTTACAAGGGGTAGAAGATTAAGTGACTGCTCCTCTTCCTCAGTGAGATTCTCCTTGCCCATCAGGATTTCCCGAATATTCGGGCCACGGAAATCCGGCATCAATCCCTTGTCCATCAGCTCGATGAGGAAGGGAGGAGTCTCTGTCGAACGCGGCTCCAAGGTGACCGCGGGATAACCCAGAATCAACTGATTGGGCTTGATCTGCTCCGAAGTCAACCCGATTTCTTCCGTGATCATCGCATTATGGTAGTGAACCCCCAGGCTTAGGGCCAAATTGCCCCCGGCCGAGAAGCCGGCCACGGTAATATCATTCGTATCCACCCGCCACTCGCCAGCCCGCATCCGGATGATGGACATCGCTTGAGCCAACTCGCGCAAGGCGGTTGGGAACGGATTGTCAATTTTAACCGAATACGTCAGGACAAAGGCATGGTAGCCCATTCTGGCAAATGCCAGCGCCACCGGCTCTCCCTCATTTTGAGAGATGAAGGCATAACCTCCCCCGGGGCAGATCAGAATGGCCGGACGAAGCAAGCCTTTCCGGTCATACTCCCCGTCCTGCTGCACGTAAGTCGTCAAGGTTGCCGAGGAATGTTCAAACAGTTGTATCGTTTCATGAATCACATGAGTTCCTTCTTTCTATAATCGAGTATCCCATTTTCCGCAGAATGGATCTACAGGACTCTTGCCCTTGAATGCCGACTTCCCTGTCAGCTTGCGAACCAGCAAAGGCAAAGTATAATCGTTAACTCCGTAGGTATTAATAAAGGTCTTGACCCGAGGAACATCCAGCAGATGATATGGATTCTCTGTCGAAATAAAGATCGTCGGGATGGACTGCATATAGATCGGCACATTAATCCCCATCGGGTTAATCCATTCAATGCGCACGGCGGTCTGGTTCGATTTGGTCGCCAGATTGCACAGGTAGAGGATCAAATCGTAGCGATCCTGCATGTCCTGGAACGAGCCTTGAAGTCCTTCGTAAATGCCGCTGGGCTCGAAGCGCGTCACCTCAAAGCCCTCCGCTTCCAATAATGGAATGAAGGAAGCGGCCAGTCCGCTTGATTTGTTGTAGCCCAGGGCATTGGCTTCACTTTCGATATCATAGAGCAATACCCGCTTGAAGCGCTGGCTGGTGATAGGCAATACGCCCTGCTCCTCCTTCACGAGCGTGATGGATCGATCAGCCACCTGCTCGGCGATATTCAAATGGCGCTCATGTCTAAGTGTGTTCTCCGCCGTTTCCGGCGAGGGGATATTATTGGACTTATGCAGAGCTAGCGAGGCCTTCAACCCGAGAATACGCAGCACCGCTTCATCCAGTCTCTCCGCTGACAGCAGGCCATTCTCCAGCCCCTGCTTCATGAAGGCAACGTCCTCGTCCAGATTCTTGGTGAACAGGAACATGTCGCACCCGTTCTCAATCGAGCGCGGAACCAATTCATTTCTCGGCATCGGGATATTCATCCCCGCCATGGTGGTGGCATCGGTCAAGATCAGGCCATTGAAGCCGAGCTGCTCCCGAAGCAATCCAAAGAGCAGTTCCTTGGCCACCGAAGCCGGCAATATTTCCTCGTCCTTCAGCGATGGATCAAGCTTCTTGGAGTATTCGGGCAACGCGATGTGCCCGATCATGACTGTCTTGGCTCCCTCGTCAATCAAATGACGGTAGATGCTGCCGAAGCTGCGGTCCCATTCCTCTGTAGTTAGTGTATTGACGGAGGTCACAAGATGCTGATCCCGTTCGTCTACACCATCCCCGGGGAAATGCTTGATCGAGGTCGCTATCCCCTGCTCCTGGGCTCCCCGGACATAGGCAGCACCCATAGTTTTTACCCGCTCCGGGTCACTGCCAAAGGTTCGGGTATTGGTAATCGGATTACGGAAGTTATAATCCACGTCGACCACAGGGGCAAACGCATAATTGGCGCCAACGCTCTTCCCTTCCAGGGCACAGATTTCTCCAAGTTCGTAAGCCATCTGAGGATCGTCGGTTGCGGCAACCGCCATGTTGGAGCCAATCTTCGTCCCATCCTTGGTGATGCCTTGGCCTCCGGCCTCCAGATTGGCTGCGATCAACAGCGGAATTCTGGCGGCAGATTGCAAGGTAGAGACGGTGGCCATCACACTCTCCTTGTCCATCGAACGGCACATCAGCCCTCCTATGCCAAGCTCTCCCGCCAGCCGGGTCAGAAATGGCTCGTCCTGCTTATATCCAACCATGAAGAACAACTGTCCGATTTTCTCATCGGTTGTCAGCCCCTCGAAGGTAGATATCACCCATTGCATATCCTCATCCTGTAAATTAAACGGCTTCTGCCGCAACAAATTGATGTCCATTGGCTTATCTCTCTCCTCTCCAGATGCTCGTCCTCTCTATGCGCTTGCCTTTCTCCCTGCCTTGGTTCGGTTAAGATAGGTGCGAATGCGCTCCTGATTAGTCGTATAGGCCATGAAGACCACAATGAACACCCCGATAACCACGGTTTGCAGGGAACTGTTGATGCCCATAACAACCATCCCGTAGGACAAGGCATTCATCCCCAGCGCCCCTGCAAAAATGCCCAACGGCAAGTTTGTGAATTGCGCAAGGTGCAGACCCATCAATACCGGAGCCATGGAAGAGAACATCAAGGCGGTGGAGCTGAGATTTCCGGCTGGCGATACTAAGACGGTTGAGGCGTTGATAACAGCCGAGATGCCAAGAAGACCCCCCACGACCAGATAGGTCAGCAGAATATTCTTCTTCTCCTTCACGCCCATGTTGACCGCAAGCCTCGGATTGGCGGACAACGATCTCGTATCATAGCCGAATTTAGTGTGACCCAGAAGGTAATAGAACGACACCATCACCACGGCCAGCAGGATATAGATCCATGGGGATCTGGCAAAGATCGTCAGGTTGGCATGCATGAATAGCTGTGTCCCCGAGCCCCCGTAGACCACGCCGGATATCGCTTCATACATCATCACCACGCCAAGCGAGACAATGATGGTAGGCACCCGGATCCACACATAAAGGAGCCCTTCAAATAAACTCAGCAAAATGGCAACCGCCATTGTAATTGCAAGCAGCATCACCGGACCCAGCCCCAGGTCAATTGTCAAATTACTGCCAATGATGCCGGCAAGCATGATAATGATCCCTGGCGCAAAGTCCCATCTCCCTCCGGATAGAGGCAAGGCAATCGCGTAAGCCGTAATTGTTGTCAGCACACTGCCCCGCACAATCCGGTCGAAGGCACCGAAGGATACATATCCTGTCTTGCTCATGAGCAGGGTTATAATCAGAATGCTGAGATACACAGCAATCGGAAACATGAACGTCTTCAGCAGATTCACTGCCCATTTCAACATTGAGGCTTGCATAGTTTCACTCCAATATCCGCTTGCCCGTCAGACTTCTTTCCCAAGCAAGCAAGGTTTAATTTCTAGCCGCCTTAATCTCGGCAAGCGTACGGTTCGTCAGCTCCTGCAACGATTCCCAAGTGGCTGCGTCATTGTACGTCAGCATGACGTTCTTCAATTCCTCTGCCGTCACAGGACCTTGAGATTGATCCTCAGGAATCACGTATTTCTTGAAATCCTGCACCTCTTCGATGGAAGTCATGGTGACATAACTGATATAGCCGTTGGCCTTCCAATCCGTATACGTCTTGCCATTCAGCCGATCATAGAGCTGGGCGAAGGAGCCCGCGATAAGCTGACCATAGTTGTTTGTTCCGGCCATCAGCACCTTGCCGCTGGCAAAGCCATCCTCCGTGCTATCGTTATAACCAAGCGCCAGCAAAGGAATATCCGGCTTCGTGCTGTTAAGAATGGCTGGATACACATAATCCATACCGGAGCCCAAGCCTACAATGGCATCGACCTCGGGATGATCGGAGATCACCTTGGTCACGGCATCGGCCGCATTTTCCGGAGCAAAGGAATGGAATTCTGTCGGATACACGGTTACCTCTCCTTGCGTATCCAATTCGTTCATCTTATCCGTAAAGCCCTTGATAATGGCTGGAGCGTCGACAAAGGCAAACTCCAGGAACGACGTCATGCCGATATGCTTCGCCCCGGACGCATAAGCTTGTTCCGCATACTTGGCGCCCAGTTCCTCAGGATTCTCGCCAAATTGCTTGATCCCGCCGACAAAATAATCACTGGATACGTTCTCGTCCACCTCACCCAGAGCAACGACATAATATACACCCGCTTCTTCCGTCAGGCTGACGCTTTGCTCCAGCGCGGTATCATAACCGCTAATGATCGCATCCACGCCGGAGGCAAGCAGGTTCTCCAGACCGCTGATATGTCCTTCTTCACTAGGCCCTACAGTTGCAAAGTTGAATTTCACATTGAAATTCTTCTCCAGATACGAGCAGTAGGCTTTAATTTGCTGTCCTTGGATATCGGTATAATTGTAGAGCATGACTCCAATAGTATAATTGTCTTGCGCCTTGCCGCCTTCATTGCCGTTTGCGCTATTGCTGTTCGCACTATTACCGTTTCCGCCGCAGCCGGACAGAACCACACTGAACAGAAGCATCAACGCTGCCAAAGAGAAGATCCACTGTTTTCTTTTCATCTGAATGTACCCCTTTTCTTATCTATTATTGTTGTTTATCTCGGCATGACCTCAGTGGCCGGTCTCCGCAGAAGCAGGAACACGACAGCGAGGAAAATCACACCCTTCACCAGCGATACCACCTCAGGCGGAACGCCCACCATCACCAAGCCGTTGTTCAGCAATACTAATGTAATGCCCCCCACGAAGGCCGAGCTCATTCTGGAGCGGCTGCCCCCGTTGAGCGCCATGCCGCCCAGGATCAGTGCGACGATCACATCCATCTCCAGCCCCATCCCGGTATTCTCGCTAATGACCGCCGAACGGGACAAAGAGAGAACGGAAGCGAAGCCCACCAGAATACCTGCCAGCAGATAGGCAATCACCTTGGTTCTCTTGACTCGCACACCGCTCTGGGACGCGGCCAGCGGGTTATCGCCTATCGCTTTGTTTTGCTTGCCCATTTTCGTCAAATGAAACAATACATAACCAACCACGCCAACCAGCACGATAATGGTCATAATCAGGGGCATGTTTCTCCCCAATTCCCTTAAAGGCTTGGCATCCGCCAGAGCAATCTTGGTCACAGAGGTTGACACCTGATAGGTGACGATCCCGCGGGACACAATCATGATCGCTAGTGAGGCAATTGCGGCCATGAGGCCAAACTGGTTGGCAATCAGCACATTGACCATATAACAGATGACCGATACCAATACAGCCACCAGAATGCCTAGCGCAAGCGGCGCCCCTGCATTCATCGTGTAGATAGCCGCCATCGAGCTTAACGCCAGCACCGCCCCTACGGAAATATCCATCCCGCCATGCGAGAAGATGAAGATCATGCCCACCGTTATCGTAAATAAAATGACCAGCTGCTTGAGTATTGTTCGAACGTTGAACTCAGATAACAGAGCTCCATCTGTCATGAGCGTAAACACAAGCAATACGAGCGCCAGTCCGGCATACTGGATCAGCGTATGTTGATGCTTTTTGAAAAATAGTTTCATGGTTGTTTCTCACCGCCTTGCCTAAATCATGTAGTCGATCAGCATAGATTCGCTTAAATGCTCGTCCCGCCGGAATTCCTTATTGATTCTCCCGTCCTTCATCATCAGAATCCGGTCGCTCATCCCGATTAATTCGGGGAGCTCCTCCGAGATAATCAAGATCGCATAGCCCTGCTGCTTCAGCGAGTAGAGCAGCTGATACATCGTCGTCTTCACGCCAACGTCAACGCCGCGGGTTGGACTGTCGAGGATCAGAATTTTGGAATCGTTGCCGATCCATTTACCGAAAGACACCTTTTGTTTGTTGCCTCCCGACAATTCCCCTACCCGCTGATTCATCCCGCTGGCCTTGATATTCAGCCCCTCGATCTGCTTACGGGCGAACTTCTTCTCCGCTCCAGGCAGGACGAGACCGAATTGAGTCAGCTTCCCGAGAGCCGACAGTACGAGGTTCTCTTTGATTGAGGCTTCCATGATCAAGGTCTCCCGGTCCCGGTCCTTGGACACGTATCCGACCCGGTTGGCAATCGCAGTCTGAACATTTCTTACCTTGTTGGGATATAGTTCTCCCCCGGCCTGCTTCCCGTGCCCGTATACGATAACCTCTCCCTGATCGGGCTTGAGCTCACCGAAAATGACCTTCCCTACCTCATGCATACCGCTGCCGGACAATCCGCCGATTCCGAGAATCTCACCTTGATACAGATCAAGATGAATATCGTGAAGCATGTCCGTATGAACACCCTTCACTTGAATCATGGCCTGCTCTCCACGCGAAGCAACATCATCACTTCGATAGTAGTCCCCCTCGATCACTCTGCCGACCATAGACTGCTTGATATGATTCTCTTCAAAGTCTTCGCGGTCAATTGTCGTAATTAAATCACCGTCCCGCATGATCGTCAGCGCATCGCAGACCTCCATTAACTCGGGAAGGTCATGGGAGATAAATAAGACTGCTTTATTCAGATCACGCAGCTTGTGCATCAACCGATGAATCAGAAGTCTTCCGTCATGCGACAATGCGGTGGTCGTCTCGTCTACAATGAACAATTCCGGCTCGTGATATAACGCTCTCGCAATTTCGATCAGCTTCCGCTGCTCGAAGTTCAAGGTGAAGGCGGGCTTCGTTACATCTACCGGACCAAACTCAACAAGCTCCAGCGCCTTCTCCGCTTCCTCAAGCATTCGCTTGCGATCCACAAAGCCTCTGCGCAGGAATCGAGCCTCATCTCCCAGAAAGATGTTCTCCGCAATGGATAGAGGACCGATGGTTCCGGTCTCCTGCACGATCATGGAGATTTTTCTGGCCCGGGCATCCAGCGGGTTCCTGGGAGCATAAGGATTACCCTCGACATAGATGTCTCCATCCGTCTTCGGCAACAAGCCGCTGATCATGGCGGAGATCGTTGATTTACCGGAACCGTTCTCACCGATCAGCCCGCGAATCTCCCCGCGATAAATCTTCATGCTCACCTTGTTCACGGCCAAAACCTCATTAAATCTCTTCACGATGTTTCTGGTTTCTAAAAAAACGGGTTTGTCCATGTCAACCTTCCTTCAAGTACGTGTTGTTCAAAAAGTCGGGTTTTCAGGACCAAGAAGGTTGGATGAAGCTAGGGACTGAGGAGCGGAGCGTACGTAGTGGGTACGTGAGCACCGGAAGTCCCGGGTGAATTCAAGATTCGATGTCGAATCCACTTCTTGAACAGCTTCGTCCTGGGAAGACGACTTTTTGAACATCCTTTTTAATTGATATCGCTTTCTTCCCGTGGCCCAAGTGTAACATGATTGAGAATGAGCGATAACTGCTTCTTTTATCTTCATTAGGGCAATAATTTAACCAATCATAATCGCCAAATCCTAGAAATGCTGACACAAAGTTAAAAATCTCCCCCTTATGAGAGCCGCAGACAACAAAAAAGCACACTTTCTTCTGAAAGCGTCCCGAATCTACTCTCCGAGGATCCTATATCCTGGGAAACTAAATATCTTAGCATAGGAGGGGTTAAAAATTAACTGTACTTTTTGTCATTCATAGAGCAAATATTTAACCTAAATCCCCATTTTCCAACATTTCACTCTTTAGTATTGTGGATTGAATTAATATTTAGTACACTCTGGAAAAAGCATGGAATTAACAAACCAACCATCAAGGAGTGCTTGAGCTTGGAATTTCGCCATGAGATTATCAACTTCCCAAAAAAGCTGCCCATCAAGTTTTTCCTGCACCGGATCGGCAATGTTAGCCGACATTGGCATCAGTCCTTAGAGCTTATTGTAACCATGAAAGGACAGGTCGATATCAATGTCAATAATGTCTCCTATCAGCTAGGCGCCGGAGATCTGATTCTCATTAACTCCAACGAGGTGCATGAGCTGCATTCCGAGGACGCGACCATGGTTGCCTTGCAAATCAAGCTTGAGCTGCTCAAGGAAGTGGTCGTGGATCTCAAGAAGATGTACTTTGACTGCAATACGGCCAAGACAAACCAACCTGAAATGTTCAGGAACATCAAACGGATCGTCGCTCAAATCCTCCAGCATAACATCAATACTTCAGAGTTTATTGATCTCAAGAATGCCTCCCTCGTCTATGAATTGATATACGAGCTATGCACCCATTTCAGCAGTGAGGAACAGGGAGGCACCCGCCAGCCCAAGGAAGCCCTGGATCGGCTGCGCCGCATTCTGGATTATGTGAACAGTCATTACAATCAACCGTTGTCCTTGCAAGAGGTGGCAAAGCAAGAATTTCTGTCCGTTCCTTATTTGTCCAAGTATTTCAAGAAGAAGCTTGGTTTATCTTTCAGTGAGTATTTAAAGGACCTGCGCCTGCACTATGCGGTGAACGATTTGTTGAATGAGTCTTTGACAATCGACAAGATTGCCGCCAAGAACGGCTTTCCCAATGTACGTTCCTTCGTGACGGCCTTCAGCGAGAAATACGGAGAGCTTCCTAGCATATGGCGCAAGAAGCATGCGGAAGAAGTATCGGGAAGCATCGAGACGACCAAGGAGAAGTCCGTCAATTATTATCAGGACGAGCCCCACTCCTATCATGAGGAAATCTCCCTGTTCATCGAGAATAATTTGGGGGAGCCCTTGGTCGCAGCACCACCACAGACTTATTTGCAGCAGCTCTCCACCATATGCCAGGTTGATGTGAACAAGCCGACCGTAGAGCTGAAGCACCACTTCAAGAACTTCATCGGCGTGAGCCGGGTGAAGGAAGTGCTATTTGCCGATGTCCAGGAAGCCTTGCGTACGGCGCAACAGGAGATCGGGTTCCGTTATATCAAGATGCATGGGCTATTGGATGATGATCTTATGGTGTACGGCGAGGATTCTGAGGGGAAGGCCATCTATAATTTCCGGCTCATCGACAAGGCGTTCGATTTTCTGCTGTCCGTTGGACTGAAGCCGTTGGTCCAATTTTCATTCATGCCCGGCAAGCTGGCCAGCGATTTGTCCAAAACCGTCTTCTATGCCAACATGAACACCAGCCCGCCCAAGGATATGGACAAGTGGAACCGTCTGGTCGAGACGCTGACGCGGCACTTGATCGGACGATACGGCATCAGGGAAGTGCGAAGCTGGATGTTCTGCGTATGGAACGAGCCCAGCTCGTCCAATCTGCTATTCGGCTTTAAGCAGGACGAGACGTTCTTCTCCCTCTACAAGAATACCTACGATACGGTGAAGAGCATCGACCCGCTGCTAGCCTTCGGCGGACCTGCCGCATTCTCGACCTACAACAAAAGCGAGGATTGGCTGTTCTCTTTCCTGTCCTTCAGCCGGGATCATGCCTGTCTGCCCGACTTTATCACCGTCCATTATTACGATATCGACCTTGTGCCGCAGAACAACCATCTCAGCATGGACAAGCAGCTTAATCTCAGCCCGGTGACCGATTCCTTCCAGCAATTCATCGACCGGCTTCAGGAGCGGCTTCTGGAAGAGAGCTTGTCCGATCTGCCGGTGTATATGACGGAGTGGAACTCCACCGTATCTCACAAGGACTTGATGAGCGATACCTGCTTCAAATCCTCCTATGTGATCAAGAATATTACCGAAAACTATGACCGCCTGAACTCCTTCGGCTACTGGCTCCTGACCGACATGCATGAGGAGAACCGGTTGCCGCAGCAATTGTTCCATGGCGGGCTGGGCCTATTTACGTATAACAACATCAAGAAGCCGGCCTATCATGCCTTTTGCTTCTTGAATCGGCTTGGGGATGAGCTGGTGGAACGGGGAGAGGGCTATTTCATTACCCGGCAAGGGAGAAATTACCAAATTCTGCTACATAACTACCACCATTATGATGATATTTACGCCAATGGCATCTCAATCAGCATCTCACACAAGGAGCGTTACTCGCATTTTCCCAACAAAACCAAACGTGAGCTTCGGCTGGAGCTTGCCCCCTTGGCCGGGCATTACGAGATCAAGCATTCCATCGTCAACCGCAGCTACGGCAGCGCGTATGATAACGCCTTGAATCTGGGTCAGGCCGCCGATTGGTCCGCTAGCGATGTAGATTACTTGCGTCAAATATCCATTCCCAGGATTGAAAAAGAACTGTGCTTCACCAGCGACATATTAACGATCCACACGGTGTTGGAGCCCTTTGAAATCCGCTTGATCGAAATTTCCGAAATTTATGAGGGGGAGACCTTCCATGTTTAAATGGTTTAGAAATCAGAAGGTGATCGTCAAGTTCATCGCCTTATCTACTGTGATTCTCGTGGCTGCTTTTACTGTTCTGATTAGCTGGAACTTGACGCTTCTAAATAAAGTGAGTATGGACCTGGGGATGCTGGAGGCCCAAAATACAGGACAAAACTTCGCGGATAATCATACCAAAATTGTGCAGAACACTGTGGCCTCACTGGCATCCTTACGTTCCACCTTTCTTGATGAGGTGTCCCAAGGGAATCCTGATCGCCAGCGAATGGTTCGTCTACTTGGAAGTCTGTTGAACGATAACGACTCCGTCAGTTCTATATTTACGGTTTGGGAGCCGAACGCATACGGCAAGGATCTGGACTATACCGCCGACCCGCTGTATGCCGTGAATGGTGGCCGGATGGCAACCCTCGCCATTCGGTTCGATGATGGGCAGATCATGCCTGTCCCCTTCGGCGGCCTGGATACCTTTACCGCCTATGAGCAAGCCAAATCAGAAAAGCAAGCCATCGTCATGGAGCCTTATAATGCCTCCACCGAGGATGGCAATTCCGAACTGCTCACGATGATCGTATTGCCGGTTCTGGATCAGGACGGGCAATTTCTTGGCGTGATCGGGGGCGCCTTCCTTCTCGATACATTTCAGCAATCGGCAGAGCAAGAGCACCCGCTTGGCGGCAATGTCTCTTTGCTGTCCCAAGGGGGGCTATACATAGCCAATGGAGAGAATGCGGAGGATGCCGGGAACTCCTTCCTCGCTTCCGAACATAACCATCAGGTATTCGAAAAGGTACAGCAGGGACAATTGGTTCATCAAAGTATAGATGCCAGCGGCACAGCGATCATCCGGGCGTTCAAGCCTATTCCTATTATCGATGATGAGTTATGGTATGTGCAGACGGCAATTCCTAAATCCGAAATTTTAAAAGCCTATACCGCTAACCGGAATGAATCTGTGGTTATCGGGATTGTAGCTCTGCTACTGCTGGGAGCAGGCATTTGGCTGCTGGCCCGGATCATCGTCATCAGTAATATTCAGCGGATGGTTCATGCCTTGCAGGGCATGGCTAAGGGAGATTTGACCCAAACCGTGGATATCCGGGCCAAAGATGAATTTGGCCAAATGGCGGTTCATCTGAATGAGGCCTCCACTAACCTGCGGCACATGCTGAAACAAACCTCGGAAATCGCCCTCACCGTGAGCGCGACCTCCGAGCAATTGACTTCCAGCGCAGAGCAGACCGCGTTGGCCGCCCAGACGATATCCGAATCCATGGAGATGGCGGCAGAGGGAATGCAGGAGCAGCATAGCGAGGCCTCCCAGGCCGCCAGCATGATGCAGGAGATGACGGAAAGCGTCGGGCGAGTCTCTACCTCGGCCGAAGCCGTATCGGTATCCGCTGAGGATGTTATCAGGCAAACCGAGCACGGGAATCAGGTTGTACAACGAGCCGTTGGAGAGATGAACATGATCTCCACCTCTATGGAAGCTTCCAATGAAGCCATGAAGCGGCTCGGGATGCGCTCCGGCGAGATAGAATCGTTGGTCGGATTGATCTCCGGTATTTCCAACCAGACGAAAATTCTCGCCCTGAATGCCTCTGTCGAGGCCGCCCGTGCCGGGGAGCAAGGCCGAGGCTTCGCCGTAGTCGCTGCGGAAATCCGCAAATTGGCGGAGCAGACGAAGGATGCCGTCGACCTGGTACAAGCTGGGATTTCCGAGATCAGTGCCGATACTGAACAGGCAGAGCAATTGATCGACCGCACCGCGCTTGAGGTTGAGAAGGGACTGATCAGCGTCACAGAAAGCGGGCGGCTATTCTCCTCGATCATGGAAGAGATGAAACTCGTCGGTATTCGTGCTCAGGAGGTATCGTCCGAGGTGCATGACATGTCGACAGGTGCCCTCCGTGTGGCCGAAGCCGTTGAACTGGTGTCCGGCATTACAGAGAAATCGACGTCCCAAACGGCGCAAGCCGCAGCCGCTTCCGAGCAGCAGCTATCCACGATGCAAGAAATCTCGGCGGCTGCGGCTCATCTCAGCACGCTTGTTCAAGAGCTGACGGTTAAGATGGCTCTTTTCAAAGTGTAAAACAAAAAGTCGAGCGAGCTTGGTCCAGTGAACTTGGAACCAAGGCTCGCTTGACTTTGTATGGAGGAACCTCACTAACACATGCACGGACCGCAAGTAAGTCTAGATAAAATAGTACATTTAGTCTCCGCTTGTGAGCCAGAAACTCAAGTTAAGCTTGAAATAGCTGCCACCGACTAAGAAGCTATCGATTCTAATAAAGGTAAAATAGATTCATTTGTATCTGGCGCGTCCGTCAATAGCATTTTATCCTTTGAATCCATTCGCGTCGATGTATCCCTCTCTCACCCAAAATCCGTACATTGTTTGCAAAGCTCGAAGCCGCAACTTTAACCGGGCCAGCGACAACTTTCTATCATCCTTCTTCGGTAATTATCGTTTCTATATCGCTTATAGACGAACGATATGTACTCAACCATACTTGCACATGATGGAAGCAGAGAAAGGGTGTTCTCGTCAATATCCGGATGTGCTTCGGCCAACCATTCACGGAAATAGCGCAATAGCTTTTATAATCCGCGAGAGTCCGGTCCCGAACCTGCACCGCTCGTTTCGCGCTATAGAATAAGTCGAACACCATGTCAAGCGGCATCGATTGCGGATCGCTCACCCGGACAGCGCGATTCATATCGATTCTTTTCTTGCCTTTGCGTGGATCAATCGACATAACAAAAACCCCCTACTTTATCGTAGAGGGCCTCGTATGGATACCGACGCACATCCGTTTTCGCGTCCGGAATGCGTAGCCCTTCCGCTGCCTTACCGTGACATGAGGCTTGCCAAAGGCAATGCGCCCAGGGTCGGCAATGTACTCGAACGCTTCGGTAAGTCCCAACTTGTCCAAGACGAAGGTCGCGTTCCGACTGGCCGATCCCAGGGCGATCCGCAGCTTCCTTGCCTGAATCTCCTCAAACAATTCCGTGATACCGGGGCTTCTGTATGGAAATTTTGATTCCTGTAATCCTTTGCTTAAGTCGCAGTCGGAGCTCCAGACAGATTCTCAATATCGGTGGATCCGAATATTAATAATGTAATGACAATAATTAAGAGAATATTGTTAGCAAATTGTTCTCCATCAAATTCACTCATCTCTTTCACCCTCTCTTGAAGTTTTCATCTAACTATTACCCGTCTTCTTTTTCAACGCCTCCATAAAGTCGTTTAAAGTGATATCCCCATTTTCATTCATAAAACTAACAAGTTTATCGACAGTGTCATTGCTCAATGTTTTAAATTTGCCCACGAGGCTGACGAATAATGATGAATCTGTATACAACTGGACTGAATCCACCTTAAGCCTTCCCGATAAAAGTAAGGCTGCAACGACGAGCTCAAGTTTTTTGTTTCCTTGAAAAATAGGGAGTACACTTTGTTTGTTTTTCTGTATCTGCTTAGTCCGCTTATTTTTTTGGGTTCGAGTGGCCATTCTTTCTTCCCCCGTAACAATGAACCGTAGTGATCAATATTACCGCAACATATTTTATTCATTGAAGGTCATTTTAGTGAGGGGCTGAAGACTAAGAATCATTAAATCTATAATGAAAGTAAAAGGCTCCCTCCCGAAGGTAAAGAGAAGAATGTTAGAAGCCCCGCATAATGTATACAAAAACGCAGCCCCCGAAAACCTCGGAAGCCGCGTCACGCTTGCATTATCAAGTATGCTGGTGAAGGGATTCGAACCCCCGACCTACGCATTACGAATGCGTTGCTCTACCAGCTGAGCTACACCAGCGTTTCACTAAAAGTGAACGAAAATTATTATAACTCGTTTTTAGAATTTTGCAAGCCTCAAAACGTGGATCAAAACATGGATATGTCGCAAAATCCTTTCGGACTACGCCAGGACTGTGATCATTGGGATCATTGGGATCATTCCGGTTACCGCGATAATATCGCCCTATAATTGTTCGGGACCACAGCTCCTATGGGACAGGGCGATCAGAATCGATCCGGTATCCCACCCCCATTTTCTGTTGAAGAGGCTGGAACATCTATACGAAATTTCGTACAAATCCATAAATTCATACGGTAAACGATTATGTTTTGTATGGTTTATCGTATAAAATTCTTCATTCTAGGTGAAATCGGGCCGAATTTGTACGATATTTCGTACATGCCTCTACATTATGTGCAGAATTGGCCGTAGTTTATCCGATATTTCGTATAAAAGGTGCTTTTTCAAGGTAATCAGGCAGGACTTATACGATATTTCGCGCAAATCCTTCCATTCAAAAAAGTCTAAATATAGAATTAATTGTCAATATAAAGCCTCCAATCAATCCAATCAGCCCCCAGTTTTGCATAGGAATAAAATAAAAGCTATGCAGAACTCCCAATCGATATTGTTGCCCCGTCTCTTGATCAACCAGCACTTTGTTCGAGTCAGCGTTAAGCTTCTTCCCTAAATGCCACACGATAACTCCTCCAACAATTAGGCTGAAGGCCAGTGGCAGCTGAGCATCAATCCTAGAAGTGTCAAACTCAAATAGATTGAAAACAATGGTGATTACAGCAAAAACCGCCGCTGGAATGAAAATACTTAAAAAGCCTAAGCCTCTCCAAAAAATCACGCACTCTCCCCCTTTCCTTGTTGTATAAAAACGAGATTCCATTTTTCTATTATTATTTCGACATAATCATATTTTTCTTTATAGCAGATTACGTCGTATTATGTATTCCCTCCTCTAGAGCAATGAGCTGCGATGTATGACAGGAGCTTGAAACACTGTACTAAAAAACGCGGCCCCAAAAACCTCGGAGGCCACGCCCTGCTTGAGTCTTGATGTGTCATTAGGTTAAAATAAATACAGCCATTTTATTCTCATTATGCTCATAATGGGCAATTCAAGTATGAGCCATCTTTGATTTTTTCTATTCCCAAATGACTATACCAGATTTTCGCAACTGTTCTTTTTTTGTGAAAATCTTTCCTTATTTTTTCGCTCCAATGTACTTTTTTTTCCACCAGCTGGGCTACACTAGCCCAACTCCCCCAGCTTCTCCTGAACCGAACGCAGCTTCTGGGCGGACGAGCCTGCCTTATCCCGGCGGTCGTCAATCTTAAGCGAGGTCGATACCCGCTGGGCTCCGGAATGGAACGGGGCTTCGTGAATGGCACGGACGGCGGAGAAAATATCGTCCAGCGATCCTTCTATAATGGTGCTCATTGAGGTCAGTGTAAAGGTAATCCCCGGCTGCTGCTCCAGCACCTTCTGGAGATCAGCCACATAGCTGCTGAGACTGGTTGAGCCTGTACCGATCGGAATGACGGTCACTTCGGCAATGGCCACTTGAATCCCTCCTCTTTTCTGAAAGCTCTGCTTCTTCTCCCTTCATTGTATCACGCAAGGACAGATACCATCTAATCTGATTTAACCTGACCTGATCCAATCTCGTTTCATTTCATCTCATCATAATCTCATCTAATCTCGTCGAATATAAACGTCCATTTTAAAATCATGGATCACTCATAATCATGGAAACAGTTTCCAATATTTCTACAATTTCTTCATAAACTCTCGGCGCCGCATCCCTCTTGCTTTCTCATTTTTTTCAATGGATTTTCATAGTGAAGTGGGCCATTAGTCCGTTTACAAACACTACATCTTGGGCTATTCTTAGAAACATCAACCAAATATAGTATCCAGAGAGGTGTTCCGGCAATATCTATTACCGGAGCTTAATAGGGAAACGCGGTGCAAATCCGCTGCGGTCCCGCCACTGTAACCGGAGAGCTTGGCAACACGATTTGAATCGGTCTTGATGCGATCAAGGCTGAAAATCATGAATTCCCAAGTGAACCTGCATCGTCCTGATGCCCCATCGGCTAATCTGCAGCAATGCTATATGCAGCAATGCTATATGCAGCAATGCCACTGCAGCATGCGTGAGTAACGCTTAGCGGGAAGGCGCCGAACGGGCCGGAAGCCAGGAGACCTGCCTCTTTGCAGTTTGACACCGTTATGACCCTGCGAGGAACAGGACAAGGTGTCCGATAACCGCGAATACATACACATCATTGCTTTGCCGTTATGGCAAGCTGTTCAGCTGCGGAAATGGGCATCATTTGATCGATACGGGGTCAAAAAGATGCCTTTTTATTTTTATATTATCGGGTCGGAGGGAAATGAGGATGGCACTATTAAATCACGCCAGTCACGGTTTGGAACAAATGCTGGATGAGGTCATTCAGCTCGGAGAAGAGATTGTCTCGTCCAGCAATCTTGAAGTGCTGCGCGAGAATGCGAATTTGAACGGGGAGAGCTTCTCCGGCAAAATGAGTAAGCTTGGGAGTGAATATGCGAAATGGTATGCGAACCATTTTGTAATGCCGCCGCGCGTTGTTCAAGCGATCCGCGATAATGTCGTTTATGTCCACGACCTGGATCAATATGCGATTGGAACAACCAACTGCATTTTCATTCCGTTCGAGCGTCTGCTCCGCGAAGGCTTTAACACCGGAAACGGCAGCGTTCGTCCGCCGAATTCCATCATGACCGCGATGGCGCTTGTAGCGATTATTTTCCAATCTCAGCAAAATGCCCAATACGGCGGTGTATCGGCGAATAAGCTGGATCATGATCTGGCTCCTTATGTAGCCAAGTCCTTCAGTAAATACTTCCGTAAGGGACTGGAATATTTCGAAGAAGGCGAATTTACGGACGAGCTTGGCGAAGTCCATATGGGCCGTGCCGACCTGAAAGAACAATATCCTAGAACATTCAAATATGCCATGAAAGAGACCGAGGCTGAGGCGCTGCAGGGCGCAGAGAGTCTGGTCCATAACCTGAATACGATGTCCAGCCGGGCCGGTGGACAGATCCCTTTTACAAGCATCAACTATGGGACATGCACTTCACCGGAAGGACAGCTGGTTATCCAGGCTCTTCTGACGGCGACAATGCGCGGACTGGGCAACGGCGAGACGCCGGTATTCCCAATCCAGATCTTCAAGTGCAAGCAGGGAGTTAACCAGAATCCGGGCGAACCGAACTATGAGTTGTTCCTGAAGGCGGCAGAATGCTCGGCCAAAAGACTCTACCCTAACTTCGCTAATCTGGATGCCCCGCTCAATTTGGCTTACTATAATCCCGCTAACCCGGACACTGAATTTGCAACCATGGGATGCCGTACCCGCGTGCTGAGCGATCGATTCGGGCGTAACCATCTGTCCGGCAAAGGAAACCTGTCCTTCAATACGCTGAACCTGGTGAAGCTCGGACTGGAGCACGGTATCGCGCTTGGACGCCGCCGGACAGCCGATGAACGCGGCTTCTACAAGGAATTAGAGCATTATATGGATATTGCCCTGGAGGGATTGCTTCATCGCTTCCAAATCCAGGCCTCACAAAAGGCAAAAGCCTCGGACTTCATGATGCGTGAAGGCGTCTGGGAAGGCGGAGAACAGCTTGCACCCGACGATCAGGTCCGCGATTTGATCAAGCATGGCAGCTTGTCCATCGGATTCATCGGCATGGCGGAATGCATGAAGGCGATGTACGGCAAGCATCATGGCGAAGACGAGGAAGTTTACAAGAAGGCACTGGAAATCGTCGCCTTTATGCGGGCTTACTGCGACCGTCAGAGCGATCTTCATAATCTGAATATTACCCTGTTCGCCACGCCGGCGGAAGGATTGTCAGGCAAGTTTACGAAGCGCGACCGTGCAACGTATGGCAAGGTTCCGGGTATCGTCGATCGTGAATATTATACAAATTCGTTCCATATTCCGGTCTATTACCCTATCAGCGCAGCCAAGAAGATTTCATTGGAAGCCGAGTTCCACGAATTGTGTAATGCCGGCGCGATCTCTTATATCGAGTTGAACGGTAACGCCCGCAGCAATCCGGAGGCTTTCCTGAAAATCATTCAATATGCGCTGTCCCAAAATGTCAGCTATTTCAGCATTAACCATCCGATCGACCGCTGCTCGGCTTGCGGATTCGAAGGGATTATCGGAGCGAACTGCCCTTCCTGCGGAAAGCACGAGAATGAGGTTCATATCCGCCGTCTTCGCCGGGTAACCGGCTACCTGACCGGTGATTACCAGACTCGCTTCAATGCAGCCAAGCAAGCAGAGGTCCGGGACCGCGTTAAGCACCAAGCATGAATATCTGCGGCTACTATCCCGAGAGCATCAACGAAGGCGAAGGACTGCGGGCAGCCATCTTTATCAGCGGCTGTAGACACTACTGTAAAGGCTGCTTCAGCGTCGCTACCTGGAACTTCGATTATGGCGAGGAATTGACAGAGGTTAAAGAACAGGAAATTATTAATGACATTAAGAATAATCCGTTACTCAGCGGGCTGACGATTCTCGGCGGGGATCCGTTCTTCTCTGCGGCTGAGGTCAGCGGCTTCATCGATCGGCTGCGCGCCCAGGCTGGAGAGATTCCGATCTGGATTTATAGCGGGTATACCTACGAGGAATTGATTGCAGATAAAAATGCTGCCGAGTACGGCTTGCTGGCACGCTGCCAGGTACTGGTGGATGGCCGCTTTGTTCTGGAGCTTCGGGATCCCTCCCTGCTCTATCGCGGCAGCTCCAATCAACGGCTCATTGATATTCCGAGCAGCCTGGCGGAAGACAGAGTTGTGCTGTGGGAGCCGGCGCTCTCCTTTCAATAAATTGCAGAACATAAAGCAAAAAGCGGAGGGCTGTCCCGAAAGGTCGTCAAATTAAATGCCCAGCGTTGCCGGACTTTTGTACGAAATATCAGCCACCCTCGCTTCGGTGGACGGTTCCATGGCGGAGTTTTGTATGAAAAGTCGCACAACATCCCTCCCGCACCGCCTGAATCCAGGATTTTGAACGAAATATCGTATAAAAGCGTCCGTGAAGCGAGGGGTCGAGGGTAATTTGTATGAAATATCGTTCAAACTCCTCCAGTCGATGGCATCAAGGAGCAGTTATATACGGAAATTCGTACAAAAAGCATTCGCGCCGCGGCCACTTCCTACAAACACAAAAAAAGCCGAATGGAAAATATCACCTTTTCCTTCCGGCTTTTTGTGTTTAGAGACTTACTGGGACAGCCCCACCGCTTTTTTTTGCTATGTTCAAAGCTCTGGCTTACGTCGGCTTACGTGCAGTAATCATAAAACGATGCTCCCGGCTCGTGACTTTTCCGTCCCTTTGCAGCCGATTCTGTAATCTCATCAGCTGCGGATAACAACGTTCTACCGTGAAGCCCGGGAATTCCCACTCTATGATCCTGGCAAATTGCACAAGCGCCCCGATGTCCAGAAAGGTCAGTTCCGGAAAGTATTCCTCCTGTTTTAGAATCGAAAAGCCATGTTGTTCAAGCTCCTGCACTGTATTGTAAAGGTTGAATCCGGGATCCGTATGCGAAGCATCCTCTCCCAGCAGAAACCGGGACAGCTCCCGGTTGTTTTGTCCGCCCACCTGCTGAGTAAGGAACACACCTCCCGGCTTGAGAATTCGCCGTACCTCCGAGATGCAGAACGATTCGTGACGATTGATGACCATATCGAACATTCCGCTCTCGAAGGGCAGCTCTTCATCCTTTTCTACTGCTCTGATCTCAATCCCATAGGCCGGGAGCTTCTTCTTGCATAACTCCACATTCGGCGGATACGCTTCCGTCGCATAGGTGCTCCCTCTTGGAGGCGAGAGCGACAAAAGAAATTCACCGCCTCCGGTACCCATATCAAGCAAGGTCGTCTCATCCTTCATATGTTCAAGCACGGCCTTGCGGTAATTCCAAGGAAGTTCCTGTTCCAACATCCGGCCCGACAGACGGGAGAAGTCCCATCCCTGAAAACCCTGAGCTTCCTCCGCTTCCCAGTAGGCCTTAAGCTGAGCTTGCCCGTTGTGTCCATTCTCATTTCTCTTCATACGATTACCCCTCTCTTGGATTCATGGCTTGATCAAGAGCAGGTGCAGCCGTCCGATAACCTAACTTCCTTCAGCCCGGTACATGTGGTTATCAGCTTGTGCAGGCTGCACCGGGCAGTTACCGAAGAGCATCACATCATCCCTCCTTTAAACTTCACACTATACCTAAACTGGCGGCAATGAACCGTCCTTCGGTCTTTTAAAGACAACAATCACTTCCCTGGACGTCCCTTGACCATAACTTGTATCGAAGCAGGACACGACCTCCCATCCCTCTTCCCCGTACCGATTCAGCTCATCTTCAAAATCATCCTCATCCAGCTTGCCGCCCAAAAAACCGCCGGTCATCATTTTTAAAGTCCGGTATTCCCACTGTATCAAGCTATCTCCTCCGTTTTCCATAGACTTGAAAGTTCAGCCCGTATCCTTTTTCAACGCAGCTTCAATGCTAATAATTCATAGCAACTCGCGCAGCATACGCTCGCGGTTGTTGACGAATTCCTTCATGATGATGAAGTGCTCCGTCTCCTCCAGGGTCGTCTCGGCAATCCCATCAGGAGTCAGTTGATAGATCCGGCTATCCGGATAAGCCATTAGAATGGGCGAATGCGTTGAGATAATGAACTGCGAACGCTTGCCGATCAGCTCATGAATACGAGAGAGCATCGCCATCTGCCGAAACGGAGAAAGCGCGGCCTCGGGCTCATCGAGAATATAGAGGCCATGCCCGCTGAACCGGTTCATGAAGGCTGCAAAAAATGATTCGCCGTGCGACATTTCATGAAGCGATTTTCCTCCATAGGAATCAATGATAGGAGGCGCAAAGCTATTTTCCCGGTCTAATATATCAATTTCCGTCGCCAGGTTATAATAGCTCTCCGCCCGGAAGAAAAAGCCGTCCTTCGGCCGAGCCGCTCCGCGAGAAGGGCGCAAATATTTATACAGCTCGGAATGAGTCGCCGCGGTAGAGAACGTGAAGTTCAGTGTTCCGCCTTCCGGATTAAACCCCAGCGCCACGGCAACAGCCTCCAGCAGGGTGGATTTGCCCATGCCGTTCTCCCCTACGATATAGGTCACCTTAGGGTGAAAATCAAGACGGTCCAGACGAGACACCGCCGGAAGATCAAACGGATATTGCCGGAACGTAGGCACCTCGTCACGCAGCAGAATCATGCTCCGCAAATAGCTCTGCGCCTCATACAAGCTCACTGCGTGTCCTCCCCCTCTTCCTCAAAATGTCCCTGATGCAGCTCCTTATAAAATCCGCCCTGGCGCAGCAATGCCTCATGGTCCCCTTGCTCAATCAGCTTGCCGCCCTGCAACACCAGGATTTTGTCTGCCTGCCGAATCGTATTCAGCCGGTGAGCAATGACGAAGCTCGTCCGGCCCTGCATCAAGCGCTGCAAGCCCTCCTGGATCTTCAGCTCTGTCACCGTATCAATACTGCTTGTCGCCTCGTCCAGAACAAGGACGGACGGATTAGCCAGCATCGCCCGGGCAATGGCAAGCAACTGCTTCTGTCCCTGACTGATACCATCTCCTCCGACGCCAAGCCGTTTGTCATAGCCTTCCGCCAGCCTCGTGATGAAAGAGTGCGCATTCGCCAGCTTGGCGGCTTCCTCCACTTCTTCATCCGTAGCATCCAGACGGCCATAACGGATATTCTCGCGAATCGTACCTGCAAACAGGAAGGAATCCTGCAGGACAAAGGCCATATGTCCGCGCAGGCTGTCTCGCGTAATCTTCGACAGGTCATAGCCGTCCAGTGTAATGACACCCTTTGTAGGCTCGTAAAAGCGGGACAACAGCTGAATCAGCGTCGTCTTGCCTGCGCCGGTCGGGCCGACAAGCGCAATCATCTGCCCGGGCTCAGCGCGAAAGCTGATATTTTCCAAAATATCATCATCCCGTTCCTCATCGTAAGAGAAGCTGACTTCCCGGAATTCCACAGCCCCTTCTACCTCGCGCAGCACCTTGGCTCCGGACTCATCGCGGGATTCCTCCGGCTCATCCATTACTTCAAATACACGCTCCGCACCCGCGATGGCCGATAGCAGCGTATTCCATTGGTTCGCCAGATCGTTCAACGGACGGGTGAATTGCCGGGCATATTCGACAAACACGATAATCACACCAACCGTCACCTGACCATGAATAGCCAAAATTCCCCCAATGCCGGCGACGAGTGCGAAGCTGAGGTTATTCAGGGCATTCATCAGCTTGGGAATGAAGCCGGAGATCGCCTGCGCCCAGAAGCCGGATTCCCGGATGGCGGCGTTGCGCTGCCGGAACTCGCCAATCACCCGCTCCTCGCGGGAGAATGCCTTGATAATCCGCTGCCCGGACAGCGTCTCCTCGATATACCCGTTCAGCTCCCCGAGATCCCGCTGCCGCTGCTTGAAGAGCGGACCTGTCCGGCCTGTAATCCAGCGCATCCCTAGCATCATCAGCGGCACGACCAGGAAGGTGAGCAAGGTAAGAAGCGGACTCAGAATCAGCATCACGGTCAAGGTGCCGAGCAAGATCAGAACACTCGAAAAAATCTGAATGGCCGAGCTGTTCAACGTCACGCTTACATTATCGATATCATTTGTAACCCGGCTCATGATTTCCCCTTGCTGCCGCTTTGCAAAGAACGGAATCGGAAGCCGGTGCAGCTTGGCGAACAGATCCCGGCGCAGCCGGAATACGGTCTCCTGCGCAATTTCGATCATCCAGATATTTTGCAGCCAACCGGTCAATGAGGTTGCCCCGTAAGCAAGGGCAAGGCCGCCCAAGAACAGCAGCCACGGCTGGCCGCCGGCACCCTCAAGATAATCGTCGACTGCGACCCCGATCAAATAAGGACCCAGCAACGCGAGCCCCGAGTTGAGCAGCACCATGAACAGAACCAGCAGCAGCTTGTATTTCCGTTCCGCCAGATAAAGCCAGAGACGGCCGAGTGTGCCGGACCAGTTCCTGGCTCTCGCCTTCGGTTTCCTCCCGGTGCCGGCGCCTTGCTGAATAAGCTTGCCGGGATACGGATGGCGAAACGGCTCAGTAAGCGCTTTGAACATATCGATCTCCTCCTCCCTGCTGCGATTCCGCGATGCGGCGGTATAGAGGAGAATCCGTCAGCAATTCCTCGTGCTTGCCGCACGCGATCAAACGGCCCTCATCCAGCAGCAGAATTAAATCCGCGGAGACTGTCGAGCTGACCTTTTGAGTAATCAAGAATGTAGTGCAGGATAACCGGTCCAGCTCCATTAACAGTGCAGCTTCCGTCCGTGTATCAAGCGCACTCGTGCTATCGTCCAGAATCAGAATGGCAGGCCTTCGCACCAGCGCTCGCGCGATCGAGAGCCGCTGCTTCTGCCCGCCGGACAGATTCACCCCTCGCTGGCCAAGCATCGTATCATAGCCCTGCGGCAAGGAGAGAATCGTCTCATGGATTTGCGCCTGACGGGCTGCCTCCTGAATCTCCTCAAAGGCAGCATCTTCCCGCCCCCAAGCGATATTGTCGCGCACCGATCCGGAGAACAAAATCACCTCTTGCGGCACATAACCGATTCCGCTTCGGAGGCGCAAGGCTCCCAGCAGGCCAATCTTTTTGCCGTCAACGGCAATGTCGCCGCCGGTCGGTTCATATAAGCCGGGGATCAGTTGAACCAGTGATGATTTGCCGGAGCCTGTTGCTCCGAGAATAGCCACCCGTTCTCCCGGCCGGACATGGAAAGAAATATCCTCCAGTACCTTCAAATCGCTGCCCGGGTAACTGAAGCTAACCCGCGAGAACTCCACTTCCCCTTTCATACGATCATCTTCCTGCTTCTTTTCCATCCTATTAGAGACAGTCTTTCTCGAAGACTCCGGTTTCTCCTCCCACTGCTCCTCGGAAGGATCCTCGGTGCCCAGCACCTCGATGGTCCGAGCCGCCGAGGCCGAGGCGCGGGAGTACGAAGCCATAATCCACGATAAGGCCGACAACGCACCTACGGTGCGCAGCGCATAGTTCACAACCGCGACCACCTGACCAATTGAAGCGTTTCCAGCTGCAATGTCGATTTTGCCGAACCAGAGCACCGCGAGAATCCCCGCATTCATCATCAGTAACAGAACCGGAGTGGTTGTCTCGGACAACCGAAGCGCGGATACCGTGCCTTGCATCAGCTCGCCGCTGCGCTTGCGGAAGCGTTCATTCTCCTGATTGCGCCTGACAAATACGCGAATAAGCCGCATGCCGGTCATGTTTTCCTGAATGACGCCATTGACGGCATCCATCTGCTTCTGTACCTGACCGAACCGAGCGGATGTCCGATTGATCATCCATAGGACAAACCAGATAACCAGCGGAGTTAATACCGCCAGCATCAAGCCGAGTCTCCCGTGAACAACGACAGCCATGATCATACTGCCGAAGACAACGAGCGGCACCCGGGTGGCGAAGCGAAGCCCCATGAATACCATGTCTTGAAGCTGGGTCACATCGCCGGTAAGCCTGGTAATCAACGATGATGTCGCAAACCTGCCGAATACCGGATAGGACAGGCTCTGTACCTTTTCATAGAGCCGGTCACGCAGATCAAATCCAAAGCCCTGGCTGGCATGGGAGGCGAAGAAGGAGCTGGCTAGGCCCGCGACAAAAGCAATTCCCGCACTCACCAGCAAAATACCGCCCCACAACCAAACTACGTTCAGATTCTTAACCGCAATCCCCTTGTCAATGATCCTCGAAATAATCAGCGGCTGAATCAGCTCCACTGATAGCTCTATCAGCATCATCGCCAGCGCAGCACAAGCCGCAACCCGGTACTTCCTTAAAAACGATAGAACCGTCCTCATGAAAATCCTCTCCCTGCTGCGGTTACAAAATCCGAACCTGCCATATTTGAACCATACTGTTCCATTATAAAACAGTTGGACAGGAATGTGTAAAACGCCTCCTTCGTATCCATCGATAAACTTGAGGTACATCAAGGTGTTTCATCGCAAGCAGGCGTATGCTTAATTCATCAGATCTACCAAATACGAACATTGGAGGATGTATGTATATGAGTAAAGCCGTATTTTCCCTGGAGCCCCTGACTTGTCCGTCTTGCATCAAAAAAATAGAAAAAGCACTGCTTGGCACTCCGGGCGTGGAGGAAGCAAAGGTCCTGTTCCATTCAGGCAAAGTGAGGATCGCCTTCCAGGAGCAGCACGTGTCACTGGATGAGCTGTCCGATCTTCTCCATCGGCTTGGTTACCCCGTTCTGACAATGAAGCTGTCCTGATGCCTGATGGAGGTTGCTCAAAAAGTCAACTTTTTGAACATGCGCTAATATAGAAGGGAGTATGCTATGCAGACCAAAACCATTCATGTCATCACCTTGTTAGCGGGAATTTTACTGCTGTTAGCCGGAGTGCTCGAAATATCAGGAGCCGTCTCTTGGCGCCAGGGAGTCTTGCTAACCGCTACCGTCATTGCCGCTGCTCCGATTGTGACCAAGGCCTTCCGGGCAGCCGTTATGCGTATCGTTACAATCGAGCTGCTCGTCACCCTGGCAGTAGCCGGTGCAGTCTATCTGGGCGAGTACGTTGAATCAGCCGCCGTTACCTTTCTGTTCTTGCTAGGCTCCTGGCTGGAGTCCAGGTCATTAGCCAAGACTCGCAACTCGCTTCAATCACTTATTGCACTTGTGCCTGCCACCGCAACCGTCATTCGCGAAGGAAGCACCGCTTCTGTACCCGTCGATCAACTCCAGCAAGGCGACCGGGTAAGAATCCGCTCCGGCGAGAGAATCGCGGTTGACGGCACCATTGCTTCCGGACAGGCGGCTATTGATGAAGCGGCGGTCACCGGAGAACCGGGCCCGACCCTGAAATCGGCAGGGGATAAAGTCTATAGCGGGGCATTGATCGACAACGGCTCCATCGATGTCATTGCCGAACGGGTCGGCGAGGAGACCACCTTTGCCAGGATGATCCAACTGGTTGAAGAGGCCCAGGAATCGGGATCTCGCACTCAAAAATTCATAGATCGTTTCGCCGCCATCTACACGCCCGCAACCGTTCTTCTGTCCCTGCTCGTCTATGTGCTGACCGGGAAACTGGAAATGGCCCTTACCTTCCTTGTCATTGCCTGCCCGGGCGCCCTTGTCATCGGAGTTCCAGTTTCCCTGGTGTCCGGCATCGGCAACGGTGCGAAGCACGGGGTGCTTATCAAGGGAGGCGAAGCCATGGAACGGCTCTCCCGCATCGATACGGCGGTCTTTGACAAGACGGGCACACTAACCCAAGGACGACCGGAGGTTAGGGCGATCCGGATATTCGAAGGCGAGGAAAATGACGTGCTCCGGCTTGCCGCCGAAGCAGAGTCGGCTTCCGAGCACCCTCTTGGCTATACTGTCGTGCAGGAGGCCTTACGCAGAGGGATTCAACTTACCGGGCAACCGGAGCAAGTGGAGGTCGTAAAAGGCGGCGGAATACGGGCTGTCATCGCTGGACAGCAGATCGTCATCGGCAGCCGAAAGCTGCTGGAGACGAGCGGGATCGGCATCGGCAAGGGGCCGGATGAAGAGGCTGTGGAGCTTGAAAAGCTCGGCAATACCGTCGTTTTTATAGGCGTGGAAGGACGCCTGACGGGGATGTTCGCCATCGCCGATCCAATTCGGGAGGAAGCTTACGCCGCCATCCGGCATCTTCGCAGGTCCGGTGTGACACGAATGATCCTCCTCACCGGAGATAACCGCCATACCGCACAGCTTGTCGGCAATCAGCTTGGCTTGGATGAAGTTCATGCCCAGATGCTGCCGGAGCAAAAGGCGGCATTCATCCAGCGCTTAAGAAGCGACGGCTTTCGGGTAGCTATGGCAGGCGACGGCATTAATGACGCTCCGGCCCTGGCGACCGCCGATATCGGTCTGGCCATGGGCGAGGGCGGCACCGACATCGCTATGGAGACCGCCGATATCGTGCTTATGGCCGACCGGCTCGATCAATTCGCGCATGCCTATGGGCTGGCCAAGGCGACTGTCCGCAACATGAAGCAGAATCTCACGCTGGCCCTCGGCACCGCCCTGCTCCTTATATCCGGCGTCCTGTTTGGCCAGGTGCTGCTGGCCGGAGGTATGCTGGTTCATGAGCTCAGCGTCCTGGCGGTCATTCTGAACGCGATCCGGTTGAACCGTTTCCGCGGTCGTGCTACTGTTACCACATAAGAACCTTTTTTGCAGGAGGAATACTACTATGCAAGATTCCACAAGCTGCAGCTATGGCTGTCATCATAACTCCGACGCAGAGGAGCGTCAGCAATATTGTATTTCCATTGTTCCCCTGTTCAATCATCTGGATCTTGATGAATTGAAGGAGATCGTCCAGACGACTCGTTCCCACCAATTCCCCAAGGGCCAGATCGTCTATCATTCCGGCGAGACCTCGGAGGGCTTGTATATTGTCCATAAAGGCAGTATGAAAATTTACCGCCTCTCCGGCAACGGCAAGGAACAGCTGATCCGGATTCTCGGGCCCGGAGATTTTACCGGAGAATTATCGCTGTTCTCCGCATCCGTGCACGAATCCTATGCCGAAGCGCTCGAGCCCTTGGAGCTGTGCATCATGAGCCGGGACAGCCTGCAGAGCTTCCTGCTGAAATACCCGCAGATCGCTCTGAAGATGCTGGGCGAGTTCACCTCCCGTCTGGCGGAGAGCGAGAAGCAGGCCACTCGTATCGCTACCGAGACGGTCGAAACTCGCATTGCGATGTACTTATCCAATTTGTCTGAAATGCAAAAGAACAGCGGCATCACCTTGCCGATGAGCCGAAAGCACCTGGCCTCCTATCTTGGAACCACCCCCGAGACGATCAGCCGCAAGCTGGCCGACTTCGAAGCATCAGGCTGGATCTCGCAGCAGGGGCAGCGGCAAATCCAGATTCTGAATCTTGATGCGCTGCTGCTTGTATGACGCTGAATGATGCGAGTGTGCACTGCAATGTGAAACCATCTAAAGATTGATTCTGCGTTCCGGGGGCAACGTGTGAAGGTTGCTTTCGATCGCTGTTGCTCGCGGATTTCTTGGATTGAACTAAGCCCTTAGAAGGTAGAAATCCACTCGCAAAGGCGACCACTCCGTTTCTGCAGCAACCTTCACACTTATGCCCTTATTACGCAGGCTCTTCGGCTTTATAGGTGCCGGATGCACCGCACCCTCTCGATGCATTCAAACAGTAAATAGGCAACACCACATCATCATTGGGGGATACCTCCATTTCAACAAGCCCGCAGTGCAAGGCTATTCCAGCAGATTCTGCATAATACCGACCAAGTACGCATGCACAACATGCGTAAACCTCGCACCGAGTGCGGCTCTCAGGGCGCGGTGTTTCGCAGCATGACAGTGATCGTTCGTCCGCATAATCTTACGCATTTAGTGAAAAAAGTTACCTTAAATTCAGTGGAAATGATAGAAATCCGGATATAGTGAAATTTTTGTACTTAAAGTTGGCTAAAACGCGGGTTTGGCTAGTTACTGGTGATTTAAGGTAAGTTTTTTCACTAAAAGTGGGTATGTGCGTCGAATGAAGTTTTTAAGGTAAATAATTTCACTGGAGCGTAGCCGGATGAGGTGAGCTAAATGAGTTTGGTCAAGAAGGGCGGATGAAGTTCGGAGCAAGACTGGAATGCTAGTAAGACAAGTTAAGTTTGGAGAAAACTTCAGTATTGGCAGGACTGACGAAGTTTCTGTGCAAGACCGGAGCATCGTGAGGCAGGGGCGCAACTTTAGGCGCGGTAGGACATTGACGTCGGCGTAAGCTATCGCGCAAGCTTTCATTCGTGCTTTGCCCAAGGCTGTGCGTAGTTTCCTGCTTGTATGCCGCAGGGAGGTAAGTTAATAGCGGTGAAGGTATTGCTATGCAGCTTAGGCTTAGCTATGTGCAAACTCCATTGCAATTAAACTGCAAAGGCGAAGTGATCAGGGCATAAGTGTGAAGGTAAAAGCTTTCTGCAAGAAAGCTACTTCGGAAGCATAGAGCGTCAGCGTTCGCAATTGTGAGCGGATTTCTCCCTTGTAAGAACTTAGTCCAATCATAGAAATCCGCGAAGAACAGCGATCGTAAGATCGTTTCACACGGCGGCCCTGATTGGCGTCAGCCTGTCAACTGTGCCTGTGCACTACCTGCTATTGCACACTTCCCGCCATAACAAACAAACCCGGTCCCAAGGATATGTCGTTCACGCACGCACATAATCCCTAGGGCCGGGTTCTTTTTAGAAGAGGATTATTCTCCAGCTACGAACCGATACAGCTGCTCAATCTTCTCTTCGGTCAGTTCGCCGCTATTATCAAATACAAGAACGGATGATTCCGGGATCTCCCATTGAATATCCGGTACGAATTGGACGCGGTGCTTGAAGTCATCCCAATGCTCGAGCTTCCAGGTGTCGCGTTCTGTCTGGCGGTCAATGATACGCTCCTTCTGCAGGTCCATGTCCTTGAGCGTCACAGCAACCACCTTCACGTCTACTTCAGCATGAGTCTTGCCAGCTGCCGCGAGCACCTCTTCAATCCATGCCTTGTTTTTCAGCTCGGCCGTGAAAGGAGAAATCATGAAGACATTCTGTCCTGCAGCCAGATTCTCAATACAGATATCCTTGGTCGTATCATATTCCAGATCGCGCAGATGCTTCTTGTAAAAGTCGGAATCCCGATCATTCACGTCCAGCCCGTTCATTTCCAGCATCTTCTCCACGAACCTGCCGCCTACCGTATCCCGGTCCAGAAACGCAGCCTGAATCCGTTCTGCCAGCTTAAGCGCCACGGTTGTCTTGCCGGTTCCAGCCACTCCTACAAAAAATACTAATTTTTGCATGCGTCCAATGCTCCCTCCTTTTCACCTATGCATCCGCCGAGGCAATCCGACGCTTCGTCTCCTGTAACAGCTCCTGAATATTATCCCGCAGTCTGGCTTGCAATTCCTCTGCAATTTCGAAGCCGCCTTGCTCTGTTCTGGCAACCTGGGAATCCACGGTATAGACTCCGCCCAAAATATGGCGCGCACCCAGTGCGGATAAGACCGGCTTCAATGCATAGTCAATGGTCAGCAGATGTGCCAGGCTCCCCCCGATAAATAACGGGAGAATGATTTTCCCGGCCAATCCCTTTTGCGGAACAAGGTCCAAAAATGTCTTCAATACGCCGGTATAAGAAGCTTTATACACCGGACTGGCTATGATTACGGCATCCGCTTCGGCAACGAGCGCATTCGCCTTGACGATGGCCTCGCTCTCGAATTTCGTATGAATCAGATCCTCCGGTGGCAATTCACCCACATTGACATGATTTACTTTAATGCCTTCCTTTGCGAGCAGTTCTTCCGCCAGCGCGATAATTGCCGTCAACCTGGAGCCGGGTGTAGGTGTTCCATTGATCACTGTTACCTTTGTCATCAGCGTATCCCTTCCTTTATCTGAGGAGCAATTCCGATTATTCTAGTATACTTTGAATTGATGCTATCAATATTTTCAGCAAAAGTCAACGCACACTCCATACCAGCACGCTCTTATGGGCGGATGCATATATATAGCAAGAATGTTATATCGCGTACCCCACCCGAGAGGAGTTCATATCGTTATGATTCCAGTGTATCCCTATTACGGCTTTGAGCAAGTGTGCAAGGCGCAGCCGATCGCTTTTCCCCCTCAGCATCAACCGGTTCAACCAGGCCTGGAGAGCAAAATGCAGCCCAGACCTATCTTTGAAAATCCAGCCTATTGCGGCAGCGGCAAGTTAAAGGGGAAGACGGCTATCATTACCGGCGGAGACAGCGGCATTGGCCGGGCTACAGCCATCGCGTTCGCCAAGGAAGGAGCCGATCTCGTCATTCCCTATCTCTGGGAAACCTCCGATGCCGAGGAGACCCGCCGGCGCATCGAACAGATCGGCCAGCGATGTCTCTTGCTGAAGATTGATCTTCGGCACAAAAAGAACTGCGAGTATGTCATCGCCGAGACGATCCGCTGCTTCGGCAAGCTTGATGTGCTGGTCAATAACCATGGCGTTCAATACCCGCAGCAGAGCATTGCCGATATATCTGAAGAGCAGCTGTATCAGACGTTCCAGACAAATATTTTTCCGTTCTTCTTCCTGGTACAGGCCGCGCTTCCCCACTTGAAGCCGGGCAGCGCCATTATCAATACGGCCTCCATCACGGCCTATGCCGGTCACAAGACGCTCATTGATTATTCAGCGACCAAAGGAGCGGTTGTCTCCTTCACCCGGTCACTGGCTCTTTCGTTGATAGACTGCGGCATTCGCGTCAATGCGGTCGCTCCAGGGTCCGTCTGGACTCCGCTCATTCCGTCCAGCTTCTCCGCAGAGGAGGTTAAAACCTTCGGAACGGATGCCCCGATTAGACGGGCCGGGCAGCCGTTCGAGCTGGCACCGGCCTATGTATATCTCGCCAGCGATGATTCATCGTTTGCAACCGGCGAGGTGCTGCATGTAAATGGCGGTGCGATGGTGACTACTTAGGCGAGCACAGCAGCCATTGCTGCACCTTGCCGTCGCCCTGCGCCCCTTGAGGCGCAGACGGTTTTACTTAACGGCCGTTCAGTAACTATCAGTAACCAACGGTGAAACGCGCTTGATAGAATTGGGGGTCCTCCACCTCATCCAGCAAAGCCACGGCGAAATCCTCAACAGATATCCTGCTTTGATCCAGTTCGTCCTTCACCAGCTGCGAGATCCCGATTCGGAACAGGCCGGTTCGGGATCCCGGCTCGATGACAGCGGCAGGACTGAGCACGGTCCAGGCAGAATCCGAAGCCCGATATACCTGAAGCGCATCCTCGTGAGCTCGGGCCAAGGGCCTTATCTCATCCGGAAACTCAGGTGTGTCCAACAATCGGACTCCGTTCCCGACCTCCAATCCTCCTGCTCCGCCAACGGCAATAAGGCGGCGCACCCCGCCTTTTTGGACTCCTTCTATAAATGAACGCGTCGCTTCCACCAATTCGCTCTCCGCTCCGAACCTCGGTCCATAGGCGCTGATGGCGACATCACAGCCTTCCACTGCAGCTGCAATCGAATCCGGCATCAGCATATCCCCGCTCACCTTTATCACGCCTTCATGCCCGTCCTTGGACAAAGGCTTTTCCGGATCCCTCAGCACAGCTACGACCTGATGGTCCCTGCGCAGCGCCTCTTCCAAAATGGCCTTCCCTATTGTCCCTGTTGCTCCAAATAACGCAATTTTCATAAATGACTTCCTCCCGAATTCAAGATTCTGTTGCTTGCTATATGGTATTTCCTAATATTAGTTAAGCTAATTAAAAAGTTGGGCTAATGATTGTACGCTGGGCTTGATAATTATATTATCATTGTGCAATAGTGGAGGAAGGAATATCGAAAGGGTGATACCGTTTGTCACTGTCGGAATCGATGGACTCGCTCGTGTTCTTCGGAATGTCCTGGGTCGGAATCCTTGCAAGCGTCACAGGACTGCTCATTATTTATGGTGTAACGCTTAAATTCTCAATCGAACGTGAACACCGCCGGATCGACCGGATTGGAGCAACCCTGAAGCTGTATACATCAGCAGAAAGCGCACTGATCTCCGCACTTGAACAGAATAACCTAACTCGGGAGGATAGACAAATCCTGTTTGATCGGATGCTCGCCTGCCGGAGCGCTCCCTATATAACTACTGATTTGCTGATGCAGATATCCGCATGTGCTGAGGAGCCCGATACAGCTCGCCTGCCCTTATTGCTCAAGACGCTCCAAAGAGAGTGTGAACGCCTATGTATGGAGCGGGATAAGCTGCTTCATCGCTCAGAATCACCTGGATGGGGATATGCCCTATGGAAAACGATCCGTCCTGCTGTTCCATTTGTGTTTGCCATTGTAATATTAGTGTTGCTAAGAAGGTTGTTTTTTCTTATCTATGCGCTTAGCGAGCCCTCATCGACAAGTCTATTAGAGCTTGTGAATCCCTGGAGCGAATTCGGTTCTGCCTTGTTCTCGCTGCTGCTTCTGTATCCTGCAGTGATGGGGGGGAATCGGCCGAACGTCGGTTCCGTACTGCTGCGTCTTTGGTCTGTTCTTATCGCCGCATTGTATCTCTTGAACCTGCTCGGCGAGTCATTCGCTCCATACATTCTGGTATTGCAGCTGCTGTTATTTCTGGCCGGCTTCCGTCTTACCGGCTCAAAGCCGCGCAAATCCCGCCCTTTTGCGGGTCATTACCAGAAGGACTCCCAGGAATTGCTCTCACCGGCTATAGCAGAGTCTGATGCCCCGGATACTTCTTACCCGAGCGATTCCAACAACGACTAGTTCTCTGAAGTTAAGATAAACTTCATCCCATTAAAAATAAGGGACAAAGCAGGGAAAACCTGCTTTGTCCCTTATTTTGCATGCCGCATAGGCAGTCTAACCTCTGCTTCCGCTGAACTTAAATCTCCGCCTTGCGCCGAGGCTTCAGGTCCTGACGCGAAGGCCCTCCCTTTCTTCCGCTAGCTGTGCCGTTCAACTCATATCGCTTTCGTTCCGTGCGTTCTACTTGGACGATTTGTCCTTCATGAACCACGATGTTCAGCGATCCGAACTCCAATTCATCAAGCAGCTCAGCAATCCGGTCCAACCATACCCCATCCACTTTTAACGGTTTCGCCACGTCTGCAGCCCCCTCCCCAAAGGAACCTCAAAAATCTGTGCTGCTAATGGCTGCTCTTGCGTGTGAACCAGCCTTTCAGCAGCAATGTGACCAATGCCAGCAGCAGAAGCAAGGATGCTACAGCAAAGGAAGCCGAAAATTGATACTCGTTGTACAAAATCTCCACATGCAATGGCAAGGTGTTCGTCTCGCCGCGAATATGACCTGATACGACCGAGACAGCTCCGAACTCTCCCATCGCTCTGGCATTACACAATATGATGCCGTACAGAAGACCCCATTTAATATTAGGCAGCGTCACCTTCCAGAATACACGGAACCCTCGTGCTCCCAGTGTAACTGCTGCTTCCTCCTCCTGCTGCCCCTGATCCTCCATTAACGGAATCAACTCCCGGGCAACAAACGGGAAGGTAACGAACATCGTCGCGAGAATAATTCCCGGCAGCGCAAAAATGATCTTGATATCATGTGCCTGCAGCCACGGACCAAACCATCCGTGGGCCCCATAGACAAGCACATAGATCAGGCCGCCAATCACCGGAGATACGGCAAAGGGCAGATCAATCAGAGTCACGAGAAGCTGTTTGCCCCGAAAGCGGAACTTGGTGATCGCCCAGGCAGCTGCCACGCCGAAGATGGTATTTAACGGTACTGTTATAAGGGCAACCAGCAATGTAAGCCGCAGGGCGGATAAGGCATCCGGGTCGCGGATCGCCTCCACGTACACGCCCCATCCTTTCTTTAATGACTCCGTAATCACCACTGCCAGCGGCAATACGATCAGCCATAACAGCACCAGTACAGCCGAGCCGATCAGAATCCATTTCACCGCTCCGGTAGAACGGGTAGTCTGATTCCTTGACACCGGGGCTTTAGCTGTATTCATAGGTACAGAACCGGCCATTTGCATACTCCTCTCCGAATTTCCTTAGGTCAGGTCGCGAGTCTTCTCCAATTCATCCTTAGCGTGCGGTCTTGCGAACCCAGCGCTGAAGTGAATTGATCAGCAGAAGCAGCACGAACGAAATCGTCAGCAGGATAATGGCTACCGCAGTGGCTCCAGCGTAGTCAAACTGCTCCAGCTTCGACATAATCAGCAGCGGGGCAATCTCGGTCTTCATCGGCATATTGCCGGAGATAAAGACCACGGAGCCGTACTCGCCGATTCCCCGCGAGAAGGCCAGCGCGAAGCCGGTCAACAGCGGAGGGAGCAGCTCTGGAAAGACCACTCTCCAGAAGGTGCGAAAACGGCTGGCGCCAAGCGTAGCAGCGGCCTCTTCCACCTCTGCATCCAAATCCTGCAGCACCGGCTGCACCGTTCTGACGACAAAAGGAATGCCTATAAACATCAAGGCAAGCGTAATTCCAATCGGGGAAAATGCAAGCCGGATCCCCAGCGGCTCGAACCAGGAACCGATCCAGCCGTTCTGGGAATAGATGGCGGTTAGCGATACGCCTGCAACTGCCGTAGGAAGCGCAAACGGCAGGTCGATGATCGCATCAAACCATCTTTTTCCGGGAAAATCATATCTGACCAGCACCCAGGCCAGCAGCAGACCGAGCAGCGTATCGATCAAGCCTGCCGCCGCTGCGGTCATAAAGCTGACTTTATACGAAGCGAGCACTCGCGGATCCGTAGCAACACTCCAGAATTTCTCCCAGGTCAACCCGGTCGAATTAAGCAGCAGAGCAGATAGCGGGATTAATACAACAAGGCTCAGATATACAACGCTATACCCCATTGTCAGCCCGAAACCCGGGAGCACCCCGCGTTTGGAGACGCCAGTTTGCATCAAAAGTTCATCCTTTCCTCGGGCTTCGCTACGGCTTCCTTCCGGTCCGTAAAATGCCCCTCCGCTTCGTGCGGTCGGTAATGGTCAAGATTATTTCGGAGCATAAATCTGGTTGAATATGCCTCCATCATTGAAGTGCTTCGGCTGAGCCTCGGCCCATCCTCCAAATACCTCGTCAATGGTAAACAGTTTGATCTCCGGGAACTGATCCGCGAACTTTTCTTTTACACGATCCAATGTCGGACGGTAATAATTCTCGGCTGCGATGGTCTGGCCTTCCTCCGAATACAAATATTCCAGATAGGCAGCAGCAACCTCGGCGGTTCCCCGTTTATTCGCGTTCTTATCCACGATGGCAACCGGCGGCTCCGCCAGAATACTCTCCGATGGATAGACGATATCAAATTTGTCCGGACCAAGCTCCTTCACCGACAGCCACGCTTCATTCTCCCAAGCCAGGAGCACATCGCCAAGTCCCCGTTCCACGAAAGTGGTAGTAGCTCCGCGGGCGCCGCTGTCAAGCACCGGCACATGCTCGAACAATTCCTTCACAAACTCCTGTGCCTTAGCTTCGTCATTATTATTGTTATGCAGCGCGTAACCCCAGGCAGCGAGATAATTCCAGCGTGCTCCGCCTGATGTTTGAGGATTTGGGGTGATTACCTCGACCCCGTCCTTGATCAAGTCATCCCAGTCCTGGATATCCTTCGGATTCCCCTTGCGAACCAGGAATACAATCGTGGAGGTATAAGGCGAGCTGTTCAGCTCATACTCACTCTGCCAGCCCTCATCAATCAATCCGGTTTGTTGAATCGCGTCAATGTCATAGCCCAGCGCCAGGGTGACGATATCCGCCTCAAGTCCGTCGATGACCGCCCGGCTTTGCTTGCCGGAGCCGCCATGCGATTGCTTGATCGTTACCTTTTGCCCCTTTGCCTTTTCCCAATAAGCAGCAAATGCCTTGTTATATTGCTCGTATAATTCTCTAGTCGGGTCGTAGGATACATTCAAAAGTTCTACGCTTCCCTTGCTTTCACCGCTGGAATCTCCGCTTGCGCTCTTCGCATCCGAATCTGATCCGCAGGCGGCGAGCACCGCCGTCATTGCTACAACTATTCCCAGCAGAACTCCCTTTTTGATCCCCTTTTTCATCGTATCACTCCTCATCCTCTTCCCGAATTTTCATTTCTCTCAGCAAGTATTTCTGGTTTTACAGGTTTTGCCGATACAGCAAACGGAGTAACGCGCTGCCTCCTGACCGGTCAGACCGAGCCGCTACCCGTGTCTGCCAAGGCAAGCAGAGCGTTCCTCCGTGTGTACGGCCAGAACAATTTGATTATTCCTACCTGTTTAGTTTGTTATGGTGCTATTCTATATGGCTGAGCATGGGTTGTCAAACCTTTTTTTTACAAAAAAAAGAACACCTTACGGTGTTCCAAGCAATTATTTTAAATGAAACCGCATGTTTAAAAAGCCGGCTGCTCAACACCGGGAAGGTTGCGACAACCTGAAGAGAACCGCCTCATAAAGGTGCTATGCATGACGGTTGCTTAAGCGCCAGTCTATGCTCTGTCGCTGTCAGCCCTCCAGTGGCCGGGTCCCTGCGAAATACGGCAATATCGTCTCCGTTCTGGTTCGCGATCAGCACAAAGCGTTCAAGCACTGCAAAATTACGCGGCCAGTTGATTCTCCCGCAGGTCCACTCCGGCGTCTCCAGCGCTCCCGTCTCCAAATTCACTGTAAGCTTGACGATACTGTCATGGCCCCGATTGGAGCCGTATACGTATCGGCCGTCCGGAGACAGATGGAGGTCAGCCGGGTAATTCTCTCCCCCAAAGTCCTCTGGTACGGTTGAAACATGCTGGAGAATCTCCAAATGGCCTTGAATGCGGTTATAGGCAAATACCGTAATCGTACTGTTCAGCTCATTGATCGCATAGGCATGCTCCCCGTTCGGATGAATAAGGAAGTGGCGCGGCCCTGAACCCGGCGGAAGCTCCACTTTTCCTGCCGTAGTCAGCTTTCCTTCACTTAGATCGTAATAGATAATCTGATCCAGCCCCAGATCGCATACATAAGCATAGCGTCCGTTAGCATCAGGAACAATGCTATGGGCATGAGCCGCCTCCTGCCGGTCCTCGCGGAATCCCTGGCCCACATGCTGGACTAGGGCCGCAAGCTCGGCAGCGGCTCCCCGCTCATCCAGCACATAACGATTCACATGGCCGCTGGAATAGTTGGCCGCATACAGGCTGCCCCTTCCATCCAACGATAAATGACATGGATCCGCACCTTCTGTCGAAATCCGAGCCAGTTGGGTCAGCTTCCCGTTCTCCCGATCAATTTCATAACTGAACACTGCCCCCTCACTTTGCTCGCTGACAGCATAGAGACGGGTATAATCCTGATTGACGACCAGGAACGAGGGGTTCTTAATACCCGAAGCGCCATGCAGCAGTTGAAGCGCTCCCGTGTTGTTATCCAGCTCGCAGAGATGAATGCCATCGCTGCTCTCCTCTGCATAAGATCCTACATAGAACAACAGCTTATCATCCCGGTTTATGTTATTCATTATAATTCCTCCCTGGAGGTTAATTGAAACAGAAGATGCAGAATATGTTATAATGTTCTAAATAAGTTGAACTAAAGATTGTACACTGGAGGCAACGTGTGAAGTGTTCTTACGATCGCTGTTGTTCACGGATTTCTTTGACTGGACTAAGCCATCATAGCGTAGAAATCCGTTCACAAAGGCGAACGCTAACGCTTCTTCAGCACACTTCACACTTTTGCCCTTTCTGTGTATTTTTTTGTTCAACTTATATAGCTTATAGAGGATGTTCAACGAAGTATCACTTAATGATCTGCTGTCAAGAAAGGGATCTGTTAAATGAGCCAACTATTAGATTCGCCGTATTTCCAGCTGTTCTTTACAATCGGGGCCGCATTGATGGCCATATCGGTCCTTATCGTCCGGCTCAAGGCGAGCCGCCGGCCTGTGACGATCAGGAAGATTATCATCCCTCCGCTGGGAATGGCTACCGGCTTCCTAATGTTTATTGAGCCGCAAATGCGAATCCCATGGATTTGGGTGATTGTCGCGTTTGCTGCCGGATGGTTTCTGTTCTCCTACCCCTTGGTTCGTACCACCCATTTCGAGACAGTTGATGGAGAAGTGTATGCCAAGCGTTCACCAGGCTTCGCCTATATCCTGATCGGACTGCTAGCTGTTCGCCTTGCTCTGCATGAGGTCGTAGAGCAGTATATTTCCGTGCTGCAGACGGGCTCCGTCTTCTTCATCCTTGCGTTCGGAATGATTCTCCGCTGGAGATTGTTTATGTACACGAAATTCAAGGCGATTCAGCATTAGTTCCAAGATATTTCATTTCATTCGGAGATGCAATCCCCTGCTCTCATGAAAACAAGCTGCCTTCCGGCCTTTGCCGGGAAGCAGCTTGTTTGTTGTTGCAGAATCAGTGTTAATCTGGGACTAACCTTCGGATTTCAGGGAACTGGAATTAATCAGCTGAGGCAAGAGCTTGGTTCCCTTTACCATTTCAGAGGAACACAGCGGACATACCGGATTATAATCAAACGCAAAGTTATCCCTCATCCATCCGTTGCAATCATCGCTTATGCAAGACCAAACTGCGGTGTTCTCCTCAGGAATCTCTTCAATCGTTTTTTTACGGTAGTTCATGATTACCTCCTAGAATGTTATCTATTGCCAGCGTGCCGAAAAAGAATACAAAAGCCGCCCTCAACGCGGGGGCGTTAAGGGCAGCCGGCTCTGCATTACAGTTTTACGACATTCTCGGCTTGCGGCCCGCGATTGCCCTGAACCACATTAAATTGAACGCGAGCGCCTTCGTCCAGCGATTTAAAGCCATCGCCGGTAATCGCGCTGTAATGAACGAAAACATCCTTGCCGCCTTCAACCTCGATAAATCCGAAGCCTTTTTCGGCATTGAACCATTTTACTGTTCCAGTTTCCATGTTTGTTGCCTCCTCGATACAGATTAACATGTTCCTTTTTTCGTAAAAAAAATTCACACATTGAAAAAAGTTCACTTTAAGAGGTTGTTCAAAAAGTCGTCTTCCCAGGACGGAGTTGTTCGAGGAGTAAATTCGACATCGAATCTTGAATTCAGCCGGGCCTTCCGTTGCTCACGTAGATCTGTCTACGCTCCGCTACTCAGTCCCTAGCTTCATCCAACCTTCTCGGTCCTGTAAACCCGACTTTTTGAACTCGCACTTTTAAAAAATTGACACTCTTTTCAACATGCGAATATCACTTCTTTAAATTTCCAGATGTATTAATTATACTCTGCTGGAAATTAAAAAGCAAATCAATCAGCAAGGATACCCGAGGAATTTTCAGCTTGCCTGCTGGACAGACGGGGGTTACGTGTCTATAATGACTAGTGTATCCGCAGTTACATAGTTCGGGGGAGCTGGAATAAGGCCGGCTGAGATTGTATCCCATCAAGATACTGACCCTTTAACCTGATCTGGGTAATGCCAGCGTAGGAAGAATGACAGAGCATGGCTCGCATATTTTGCCATGAACCTACGCGTCCCGCATTCGGGGCGCTTTTTTTATCCCAATACGCCGTGCAAGGAACTCTATCGCATGTTCTTCACGGTTCAGGAGAACGTAAACCTATCGCTGCGGAAATTCATGCACTAGAAGGAGTGGATTTCTGTGAAGAAAAAAACGCTGTTCCCGCTCGCTATGGCCATCTTGATTGCAGCCATGCTTGCGGGCTGCGGAAATCAGGGCAGCACTACAGACAGCTCTGAAGGAACAAATGGGCAAGCAGCCCTGAAGGACGTAACCGTTGTGCTGGACTGGAGCCCCAACACGAATCACACCGGACTTTATGCCGCCAGGGAATTGGGGTATTACGAAGCGGAAGGATTGAATGTAGAGATCGCGCTCCCGGGCTCGGGCGGCGCAGATGCTATGGTTGCTTCCGATGAAGTGCCCTTCGGCGTAAGCGTTCAGGAGAACGTGACCCAGAGCCGCTTGCAAGGGGTTCCGCTCGTCTCGATCGCGGCGGTCATCCAGCATAACACGTCAGGCTTCGCGGCTCCGGTAGATCGCGGAATCAAATCGCCTAAGGATTACGAAGGTAAAACTTACGGCGGCTGGGGATCCCCTGTAGAGGAAGCGATTATGAAGTCCATTATGGATGTGGACGGCGGCGATATATCCAAGGTCAAGCTCGTCAATATTGGTGAGGCAGACTACTTCACAGCCGTGAAGCGGGATATTGATTTTGCGTGGATCTTCTATGCGTGGACCGGAATTGAGGCCGAGCTGCGCGGAGAACCGCTGGACATGCAATATATTAAAGATTATTCGGACCAATTGGACTACTATACGCCGGTCATCGTCACCAATGAGAAGACCATTGCAAATGATCCGGACCTGGTGCGGGCATTCATGCGTGCCACCTCCAAGGGTTATCAGTATGCAGCCGAGCATCCGGAGGAATCTGCAGATCTGCTGCTGAAGGCTGTGCCCGAGCTGGACAAAGAGCTGGTGCATGCCAGCCAGAAATGGCTAAGTCCGAAATATCAGGATGATGCACCACGTTGGGGAGAACAAAAGCCGGAAGTCTGGAAGAACTATTCCGACTGGATGTACGAGCGCGGACTGATCGAGCAAGAGCTGGATATCGACAGCGCCTTTACGAACGACTTTTTACCTGAGACGAACTGAATTTATTATTCAACTGATATAAGTGTGGTGAGCAAGTAGCCGGAGAGCCGGTATGGAGCTGAAACAGCGGAAGCGGTCGCCTTTAAACCCTGATTTCAACCTTATCAGGTCCAATTCCCAGAAATCCGGGTTTAACAGCGAGTGTAAGCCCATACCGGCCGCAGGCTCCTATTGTTCACCACACTTACAGATCACTTAATCTAATTCAAGAGAGGATGTTCGCTATGTCAAACACATTGCTCAGTATTCAGATTATTCCTAAGACACCTAACGGTGAGGATTCCATTCCTTATGTAGATCGTGCCATCGAGGTTATCCAGAGCTCCGGGGTCAAATATCAGGTCAATGCCTTGGAGACAACGATGGAAGGAGACCTGGATGAGCTGCTGGAAATCGTGAAAAAGATGAATGTGGCGGTCGCTGAATTCGGAAGCAACAGCATCATTTCGCAGGTTAAAATTGTATACAATCCTGAGAAAGGCGTCAGCATGGATAAGCTGGTCGAGAAATACCGTCCATGAATTCCCGCCGTCTCTGGAACAGGATTTGGCCGCCGCTTGCGGCGGTCATCCTGTTTATACTGGTATGGCAAGTATCCACCTCGCTATTTAATATTGAACAGTGGGTTTTGCCCAGCCCTTCAACCATTGCCGATCAGGCCGTATCTGAAGCCGCTGGCCTCTGGGTCCATACCTTCGCAACGCTTCGCCTGATGCTGCTTGGTTTTGTTATCGGGAGTGTTGTCGGGCTTTTGGTTGCTTTTCTGCTGCACTATATTCCTTTTCTAAAATCCGCCTTATACCCGCTAATCATCCTGAGTCAAAACGTGCCTACGATAGCGCTCGCACCGCTTCTGATGATCTGGTTCGGGTTCGGACTGCTGCCGAAGATTATCGTCATTACACTTGTCTGCTTCTTCCCTGTCGCCGTAGCCGCCATGGACGGACTGACGCGCACGGACCGGGTTATGCTTGACTATATGCGAATGTCCGGGGCATCGAGACGGGCTATCTTCACCAAGCTGGAGGTTCCTCACGCGCTGCCGTCGATTTTCTCCGGATTGAAGATCGCGGCAACCTATAGCGTTATGGGGGCCATTATTGCCGAGTGGATCGGGGCGGACAAAGGAATCGGATATTATATGATGCTGCAAAAAGCGTCATTCCGGACAGACCGCACTTTCGTCGCCATCGCAGTGATTGTCATCGTCAGTCTCGCCATGTTTGCTTTGGTCGCTTTGCTTGAGAAATGGCTGATCCGCTACAATCCAACAGAGGATAAACAGAAATGAGGGGAATTCAATGAACATGATTCAATCCCAGCAACCGAATCTTCCAGCCGCTGCGCTTGAGCTTCAGAGCATCAGCCTTGCGTTCGCCGATGGTTCACAGCGACTGCCCGTATTGAATGATATCTCCCTCACTGTGCCCTCCGGTCAGTTTGTCTCCATTATCGGACCCTCCGGCAGCGGAAAAAGCACGCTCTTTCATGTGATTGGCGGTCTGCTTCGGCCGGAACAGGGGCTTGTACGGATACACGGACAAGATGTGACTGGAGAGCGGGGCTATATCAGCTATGTTCCGCAGAGGCCTGCACTATTTCCCTGGCGAACGACCCGTGATAACATTTTGCTGGCAAGAGAAATCTCCGGAGGTATCGATCAGCATGTTCGCGCCGAGGCGGAGAACTGGATAGCGAAGGCCGGATTAAAGGGCTTCGAGAAGGCTTATCCTCACATGCTGTCCGGAGGAATGCAGCAACGCGCCTCCTTCCTCCGCGGTCTGATTGCTCCGCAGGAGCTGCTCTGTCTGGACGAGCCCTTCAGCTCGCTGGATGAATTAACCCGTCATGAAATGCAGGAATGGCTGCTGGAGCTATGGGAGGAACAACGCCGTTCTGTCTTGCTCATCACACACAGTATTGAGGAAGCTCTCTTGCTCTCGGACACGGTCTACCTGTTCTCCAATCGACCCGCCTCCATTATCCATAAGGTAGATGTCCCCTTTGAGCGGCCCCGCCGCAAGGATATTGCCAATGATCCCGAATTTCTCAGGCTCAAGCGCGAGGTCAGTGAACGTATGGTTGAACAACAACGCAAAAAGCCAATCTGAGCAGCGTTTCCCGCTCGGATTGGCTTCATTTATTTATTATAAGGAATATATATTCAGCGTTTGTTCCGATATTTCCATCATTGCATGCACGATTTCCGGGTCAAACTGAGCGTTGGCATTGCGGATCAGCTCGAGTCTCGCCTCGCTCAGACTGATTCTTCTCCGATAAATTTTGTTTGATGTCATGGAATCAAAGGCATCGAGCACCGCACAGATCCGAGCCCCAAGCGGGATATTCGTACCTGCAAGCCCGTCGGGATATCCTCTGCCATCCCACCGCTCATGGTGATGCCTTACAATCGAGATGATCTCGGGGCTAAAGCCGGGGTCTCCCTCCAGCATCTTCGCACCGATCTCCGGATGACTGCGGATGATCTTCCATTGCTCCTCATTAAAGCTATCCCTTTGCGTGATCAATTCCCGAGAGATGGCCGTCTTACCGATATCATGCAGAAAGCATCCTCGGCTCAACTGGCCTGCGGCCTCCTCGCTCAGCTCCAATGGAACAGCTATCTTCTCGGCCAGCATGGCCAAGCGCGACGAATGGTGATAGATATCCGGATGCGTATCTCTCAGCTTCTTAATCCATATTTTCGCTTCCGGACCCCGTTCCCATCCCAAATTATCCACGTTGATATTTGAAGCAACCAACAGCCTGCCTCCTAATACCTGTTTCACAAGTCGTTATATTTTCTGTTCTACTTTTGGAACACTTTTACATTATAGGTCAAAAGTTATGAAATGCATAGAAATAAGCGACAACAAACTTTCAAAATACTAACTTTTCGCCAAAAACAGGCCTTTAGTTGCATATAAAACTACCTGCAACTTTGTCGATTGACTTGTAAGCCCGATCATGGTAATTTAATTATATTCTAATTAGACATATGTTTAATTTGTTGGGGAGGGATCAAAATGCAGATTGATCGTATTGTTCAGTTCCATAAGACGATGGGCGATATTACCCGTGTACGCATAGTTGCTTTGCTAAGAAACGGTCCCCTTCACGGTCAGGCATTGGCCGGAAAGCTGGGAGTGTCCCCTCCGACGATTACTCATCACATGACTAAATTAAGGGAGGCGGACCTCATTTACGAACGTAGAGAGAAGAATACAATTTATTTCTATTTGAATGAGAAGAGCCTGAATCTTCAGGCGGAAGCGATATTAAGCATCGGGGGCGGCGGAGCGGAGCCTTCTTCTCGTGAGCCTGCCGGAGACCTGGCCCTGCAGAAACAGACGGTCATCAAGAATTTCTTTACCAAGGAAGGCAGGCTCAAGCATTTGCCGGCCCAGCAGAAGAAGAAGCGGATCGTACTTGAGCATCTGGTCGAGGGCTTGAAGCCGAACACGAAGTATACAGAGAAAGAGATTAATGAGTATATCAAGCAATACCACGAGGATTATGCGACGATCCGGCGCGAATTTATAATGCATCAATACATGTACCGGGAGAATGAAATTTATGAATTGAACCCTCGGGAAATCTGGGAGAAGCCTTAATGGCTTCCCTACTTTTTTTGGAATGTTAATTAGATATATGTCGAATTAGGTTAATATCAAATTTACTTTATAGTAAGGAGTTATCATGCTTATTCGAAAAGGAGTACTTCACCACGAAAGAGATTATGCAAAATTATTCGGGGCTGGAATCGTGAACGGAATTGGCGATCGCATTAGCCAGGTGGCTGTGCTGGGGCTGCTGTTGTCATTAACTGGCTCCGGGCTTGCCGTAGGAATCGCGTTCGCAATCCGGCTCGTTCCCTACCTGATCTTTGCGCCGCTTGGCGGCTGGTTGGCAGACCGTTTCCCCAAGAAGCGATTAATGATTGCTGCGGACCTCATCAGGGCCGCCTTCGCCCTGCTTCCGTTATTCGTCAGAGACGTTGGGGACATCTGGATCATCTGGTTATCCATGTTCCTGCTGTCTGCCGGAGAAGCGCTCTATGTCCCCGCCCGGATGTCAGCAATCCCGCTTCTGGTCAGGAAGGAGCATCTCCTGAACATCAACAGCCTGGAAGAGGTAATGACCGGCTTTATTTTAATTTTCGGCTCCGTAACCGGGGGCGCGGTGGCGGTCTGGCTCGGTTCGGAGGCCTCGTTCTTGTGTAATGCCGTATCCTTCCTGATATCCGCACTGCTGCTGGCGAGGCTGCCTCAGCTATCCAGGACTGCGCAGCATGACGAGCACGCTCAGCCGCAATCAGCCTCCCCAGGCTCCCTGGATCATTCACAATTAGAGCCGATGGCACGCAGACAGGGATGGGCTGAATTCAAGTCCTTGCTTGCCGCCTCTCCCTACCTGCGACTCATGCTCTTTATCTTTGCGGTATGGCCGATCGGTGACGGGATCTTTAATATTTTGCTCAGCATATATGCCACAGAGGTGTTCCATGCGGGTGATTTTGGAATCGGGCTCATGTACGGGGCGCTAGGCATCGGGCTTGTCGCTGGTTCAGCCTTGACCGGAAGATTCGCCGGTCAGCTTCGGATCGCCGCGATCCTCACGCTGCTCGCCGAAGGAATATGCCATATCCTCGTCAGCCAGAGCGGTTCTATGCTGATTGCCGCTGGACTTATGGTGCTGACAGCTGCCATCTCCAGTATCGGCGGAGCCTGCAACCAGACCCTTCTGATGAATACCGTACCGGAGTACCTGAGAGGAAGATTCATGGGCATGCTCGGTTCCATGCAGAACACGATCATGGGAATCTCCATGTTCCTGAGCGGATTTCTGCTGGAGGTTCTCACCCCGAGGATGCTTGGACTGGCCGGAGGCCTATTCCTCATGACGATGGGCGCTTGCTTCACCGCCGTTTACCTGTTTTTCCGCCCTCGTCTGCAGGCTTGATGCTATTCCTTAAGGAATCCCCTATCCCGCAAAAATGACTTCATATGCGCCCGGGACGGGTGAACAAGCTTCTCCGCCATCAGGACCGACCATGGCGTATCCTTCGCACCGCCGGTTCTCTCCCGCAGGTACTCCGCCATGACCTCATCATACCGCTCCACAGCGACCTCCCCTTGCTGCGGGCGGTAATGTTCCCAATGGAGCACCGCTTCCTGCGGCAGCCGTGGCCGCTGTCCGGGGTTCTGATCGGGGTAGCCGAGACACATGCCGAATACCGGATAGTCCAGCTCTGGCAGACCCAGCAGCTCGGACACCTCCTGACTGTGGTTCCGGATACCGCCAATATAGACTATGCCAAGTCCCAGTGATTCCGCAGCCACTGCCGCATTCTGTGCTGCAAGCGCCACATCCACGGTCGCCACAATGAAGTTTTCCGTCGTTTGCTCATAGCTTTGCTTCTCGGGAAGATGACGCTCCGCAGCGCGCTTCAATCGTGACAAATCACCGCACCAGACCAGAAACACCGGACACTCTGCGATGTAAGTCTGCTGTCCGCACAGCTCCTTCAGCTTATCCTTTTGCTCCGGGTCCGTAACTGCAATCACCATATACGCCTGCACATTGCTGGAGCTGGAGGCCATCTGCCCTGCAGCAACTATCGTCTCTACCTGCTCCTTCGTCACCGGTGCATCCGAATACTTCCGGATCGAGCGATGATTCATCAATAATGAGATCGTATCATTCATATCGGATTCCGCTCCCTTCAATGAACTAATGAATAGGGTGTGCTGCATCAAACGTCTTTCCTATTACACTTGATATTGCCGAATACCGGGCGGTATGTAGCTTTCAATAAAAGCCTCAATTTGCCCGATCGAATCTGAAAACAGGATTTTACTCCGATCTTCCGTGCTCAAGAAGCCTTCATCCACCATTTTGCTGTAAAAGGAATCCACAAGATCGTAGTACCCGTTTTTATTATAAAAAATACACGGATGCTCATTCTGTCCGATTCTCGCCCAAGAGACGCATTCCGTAATCTCCTCCAGAGTACCGGGACCGCCAGGCAGGGCCAGATACGCCTTGCTTAAATCCATCATATATTTCTTGCGCTCCGGCATGGAATCTACCACGATCAGCTCCGTCAGATGAGGATGCGCCAGCTCACGGTCGCGCAGGAAGCCCGGAATAATCCCAATAACCTCTCCGCCATGACTCAAAACGGTATCCGCCAATATCCCCATCAATCCTGCTCTTCCGCCGCCATAAACCAGCACATGACCCTAGCGGGCGATCCACTCCCCAATCTCAACCGCCGCCTCCTGATAAACAGGCGAGTTGCCCAAACTTGCTCCGCAATATACCGCTATATTCATCTACCTGATCCGTCCTTTCCTGCTTAGTCGCTTAATTATCATAACACAGAACATATGTTTGTCTCTATCCCGAAGTTACCTATTTACAGTAATATACAAAAGTGATATCATTAAAATATCAAATCAATATCCACTATAAGGAGTGCTCGCTATGTTAAAAGAGAAAGAGTTGTCCTATTTGAACGGGTTTGCTGGCCTGCTGTTTATTGTTCTTATCGGCGTCGCAGGAGGCTATTTGATCTCCCTTCAATCCACACTCCCGCTAATTGTCGGGATTATCGCATGTGCGATTGCGTTTATTCTGCTAACCGGACTTACCATTGTACAGCCGAACCAGGCCCGCGTCCTGACCTTCTTCGGCCGATATCTGGGGGTCATCCGCAAGAGCGGCTTCTATCTTTCGATTCCATTTTCCACACGCAAAGCGGTATCGCTCCGCGTTCGCAACTTCAACAGTGCCAAGCTGAAGGTGAATGATGTGAACGGAAATCCGATCGAGATCGCAACGGTCGTTGTCTTCTCCGTCGTGGACTCGGCGGCCGCCTTGTTCGAGGTTGATGAATACGAGACTTTTGTCGAAATTCAAAGCGAGACGGCACTGCGCCATGTAGCCAGCAAATACGCTTATGATCAACCGGACGGTACGGGCTTCTCCTTGCGGGGCAACACCGAGGAGATTGCACTGGAGCTGACCGAGGAACTGCAAAAACGGCTTGAAATTGCCGGCGTAAAGGTCATTGAATCCCGTCTCACCCACCTGGCTTATTCCACTGAAATCGCAAGCGCCATGCTGCAGCGCCAACAGGCCGAGGCCATCATCGCCGCCCGCGAGAAAATTGTCGACGGTGCCGTTACCATGGTACAAATGGCTATCGAGCGCCTGCAAAGCGACAATGTCGTCGAACTGGATGATGAGCGCAAAGCAGCTATGATCAACAATCTGCTTGTTGCCGTCGTGGCCGACCGCTCCGCCCAGCCGGTCATTAATACAAGCTCGCTGTACTAAGGGACATCCAGACGATGCCAGCTAAAAAAAGCTTCCCTTTGCGTCTTGACCCATTGTTGTACGAAGCTTTGGAGCGCTGGGCGGCGGATGAATTCCGAAGCGTGAACGGCCATATCGAATATTTGCTGCGGGAGGCTCTAAGGAAAGAGGGACGGCTGCCTTCTCCGAAGCGCGCTCCCGGCAAGGAGGTCAAGGATCATGCAGACGAAGACGAGTAAGAAGCTTAATAAGCCTTGGTGGGTATCCAAGGCCACGACTGTGCTGCAGCAATTTGCCCAGACCGGAGGCGGCTCCTTCGTTCCCGCTTCCTTCAAAAACTGGAAGTATACCGGACAGCATGTACGCATCGAGCTGGGACATGGGCGCGGAACATTATATGTCACCATAAAAGATTCCGGCTCCGAGTCCTCCCAGCTCATTACGAGTATCCAGTACTCCTTTCAGCCTCGAAGAAAGTTTCAGTTTCATCTGTGCAAGGTCAATCGGCTGATCTTTATTCCGTTTCATTCGGAGCTGAAGGATGCGTCTATGCCGAATTCTGCGATGCAGAAGAGCTTTCACGCCAAGGCCACTCACCCTAGCCTGCTCCGTCAACTGTTGAAGTTCGAAGGGCTTCAGGAAGTGTTGGAGAGCAAGCCGGACGCTTATATCTCGCTGAAAACAAAGGATCGCAGGCTGCTGCTAACCTTGACGGAAGCGAGCAAAAACCCCGATGCCGACAGCTTGAATCAAGGAGTACGGCTTATGCGGTATTTTATCGCGGCCCTGGAGGAGCATGGAGTCATTCGGGAGAATTATCGTTAAGAATGGTTAGAGCACATCAAAGCCTTTCCCTTGCCGGAATCACTCCGTTGCGGGAAAGGCTTTGTGTGTTAGTCCTTCCATATTCCAATTACCGATACCTACAGCTTCACTCTCTGCAAGCGAAGCGCGTTGAGAACCACCGATACCGAGCTGAGCGCCATAGCCGCTCCCGCCAGCCATGGAGCCAGGAAGCCCGCCGCAGCGACCGGTATGCCGATGGAGTTGTAGGCGAGCGCCCAGAACAGATTCTGCTTGATATTGCGCATCGTGCGCTTGCTCATCAGAATCGCATCCGGCACGCCTTCCAGGTCGCCCCGCATCAGCGTCACATCCGCGGCCTCCATCGCCACGTCGGTGCCCGTACCGATGGCAATGCCGACATCGGCCATGGCGAGGGCGGGCGCATCGTTGATGCCGTCTCCGACCATCGCAACCTTGCGGCCCTGCTCCTGCAGGCGCTTCACTTCGGCTGCCTTACCCTCCGGCAGCACCTCGGCCAGCACCTCATCGATGCCGACCTCGGCGGCAATCGACTTGGCGGTCCGTTCATTATCGCCCGTGATCATGACCACCCGAAGGCCGAGCTCCTTCAGGCGGGCTACCGCCTGCCGCGAGCTGTCCTTCACCTGGTCGCTCACGGCCAGCATGCCGGCGTACTGCCCGTCGACGGCCAAGAGCAGCACGGTCTTGCCGGCCTCCTCGAGGGCCGTCATCCCGTCCAGGGCCGTGCCGGCGTCCACGCCCTCACGCGCCATCAAGCGGCGCGTTCCAGCCAGCACGCGGCGGCCCTCCACTACGGCGGCGATGCCATGGCCCGGCACCGCCTCGAACGCGGAAGCCTCCGGCAGCTCGTGGCCCCGAGCACGGGCCCCGGCGATCACCGCTTCCGCGAGCGGATGCTCCGAGCTGCGCTCGGCCGCACCGGCCAGGCGCAGCAGGTCCGCCTCGTTCCAGCCATCGGCAGGAACGACGCTCTCCAGCTCAGGCTGGCCGCGCGTGATCGTGCCGGTCTTATCCAGCACGATCGTGTCCAGCGCCTGAGCGCTTTCCAGATGCTCGCCGCCCTTGAACAGAATGCCGTATTCGGCCGCACGGCCCGAACCCGCCATGATCGAGGTCGGCGTCGCCAGACCCAATGCGCACGGGCAGGCGATGACAAGCACTGCGATTGCTTTTTCCAGCGCCCCCGCAAAGCTGCCCGGCTCAACGATAAAGAACCAGACGAGGAACGTTACCAACGCGATCCCGACGACAATCGGCACGAAGATGCCGGAGATGACATCCGCCACCCGCTGAATCGGCGCCTTGGAGCCTTGCGCTTCCTCCACGACCCGGATGATCTGGGCCAGTGCGGTCTCGCGGCCAACCTTGGTCGCCCGGATGCGGAGCGAGCCATTCTTGTTGACGGTAGCGCCGATGACAGCATCGCCCTCCCGCTTCTCTACAGGAATGCTCTCCCCGGTCAGCATCGATTCATCCACCGCCGACGTGCCGAAGACAACCTCGCCATCGACCGGGATCTTTTCCCCCGGCTTTACAATAATTACGTCTCCGGGCACAACCTCTTCAATCGGCACGCTGATCTCTGCCCCGTCCTTAAGCACCAGCGCCGTCTTCGCCTGCAAGCCCATCAAGGTTTTGATCGCTTGGGAGGACCGTCCCTTTGCCATCACCTCGAACCATTTGCCCAGCAGGATCAGCGTGATCAGCACCGAGCTCGTTTCATAATACAGCTGGGGGGTATGTCCGTGGCTCATCGACAAGCTGTCCAGACTGAGATACAGACTATAGAAATACGCCGCCGACGTCCCCAGCGCAACCAGCACATCCATGTTGGCGCTCTTGTTGCGCAGGGCCTTGTAAGCCCCGATATAGAAGGTTCCTCCGATCAGGAACTGAACCGGTGTGGCCAGAATGAGCTGGAACCACGGATTCATGAACAGCTCGGGGGTCCAAATAAACGAAGTGAACGAAAAATGCCCGGCCATCGCCCACAGGAGCGGAAAGGACAGTACCGCCGAGACGATCAGCCGAAGCTTTTGCTTGCGGATCTCCGCCTTTCTTGCCTCATCCGTGTCCTGCTCGGATTGCTTCAGAGCCGCCTGATACCCGAGCTGGCTCACCTTCTTCAAGATGTCATCCATCGACACTTGACCAGATGTATACTTAACCTGAGCTGTCTCCAGCGCAAAATTGACATTGGCCTCCACGCCTTCCATCCGGTTCAGACCCTTCTCGATCCGGTTGGCGCAGGCCGCGCAAGTCATCCCCGTAATTTGCAGGGTTGCCGCTTGATCACTGGCCGCAGGATTTGTCTTTGCCGTTTCCATACCCACACTTCCTTTCGATGCTTCATACCCCTAGGGGGTATATAGAAGGCGACAGAAATTTCTTTCTGTCTATTCGCCTACCACGTCATAGCCTTGCTCTTCAATGGCTCCCTTGATCGCTTCAACCGTAACCTTATCCGCGTCGTAGGCTACCGTGACACTCTTTGCAGCCAGATCTACCTTCGCTTCAGCGCCAAGCTCTTTTACCGCGCCTTCCACAGACTTTACGCAATGGTTACAAGACATTCCTTCTACCTTCAAGGTTACATTCGACATCTTATTCATCCTCCTAAAAGTTTTATAAAGCAAGCTCAATTTCCTGCTACTTCATCAGCTTCTGAACGGTTAACAACAGCTCATCAACTACTTCTGTCTCTCCCGCCTGAATGCGTTCGATCACGCAGCTCTTCATGTGTCCCTCCAAAAGAAGCTTGCCCACACTATTTAAAGCCGATTGAACAGCCGCAATCTGATTGAGCACATCATCGCAATAGGTATCCTTCTCGATCATCCCTTTAATTCCGCGAATCTGTCCCTCGACCCGGTTCAACCTGCTGATCAGATTGCTCTTCACCGCATCGGAGTGGTGACTGTGCCTTGCATGAGCATGCTCGCCAGCCTCATGAGAACAACATGCTTCCGGCTTGGCCGCTTGATCCTGATGTCCGGCAGCACCATGACCAGATAGCTTGCTTAACTCTTGTTCATTCACCATCTTCACTTCCTCCTCCCCATCCTTTTGTCCAGGGAACAACAGTCTATTCACATCAAACTTCCTGCTGTTGAGTACATCATACTATACCCCCAGGGGGTATGTAAAGAGACCTTCTTTTTTTATTTTTCACACATACCATTCAATCTATGTATCACACTCGCACTGATAAAGAGCATTTAGCAACTTTCTTTACGCGCTTGTTTCGACGCCCGAGCAGATTACGCATGCATAAAAAATCCGGTAATGCCTCGCTATGACGAGGGATTACCGGGGAACGTATCTGCTGTCCAGTTTTAATCGATAGCCTTGCCTGTAAAGAGCTCAACTCTTGCTTTTACCAGCGCTGTGTATTGCTCCTCCATTTCTCTAGCTCCAGCCTTATCTAATTCGGCGAGGAATTCATCATACACCTGATCGAACTTATCCGGCGCTTCCAAGATGGCTGCTGGAATTCTCTTTTGGATAATATCCTGTGTTTTCTGATATGTAACCTGATAGTCTCCATCCGTCGGAACCTGCATATTGTACAAGGCTCCCCACTCTTTGACCGGAAGCTCCTCCTCACTAGGGAACAGATCCTTCCAGGTCGTGGCGCTATAAGCAGCGAGAGTTTCTTTTTCAACCTCCGAATAACTGGCGATAATCTGCTCCGGGAAATTGGTTGTATAATAGTTGCCTGTGGCATCCTTCACGCCATCCCCGTAACGCGGTCCGAAGATGGTGTATAGATCAATCCCCGTCTCCTTGGCAAAACTGTTGGTATCGTTTACTTTTCGATCGAGTACATCCTCAGGGATGACACGAACGCCATCTTCCACGTTATAGTGTTTCCCCTCGATTCCCCAGTTTCTCAGCACCTGGCCCTCGTCCGATGCCAGCCAGTCAATGAACTTGATCGCACGCACCGGATTTTTGCAAGCGGTTGTAATACTGATTCCGTAGCCGTCCACTCCGAAAGACTGCATCGCATGGTCCTTGTATTCTTCACTCAGTGTCACCGGAAAGTGCGCGTAGGTGTACTCGTGTTTGCCCGCGGCTTTCAGTGCATTCTCCGCTTCACCGTATTCCCAATCCACTGAGGTCAGACCCAGGACACGGCCGCTGGCGATTTTGGCTTTGTATTGATCTTCTTTTTGGACAAAGGAATCCTTATCCAGCAATCCGTTATGATACAATTTGTTCAACCAGCGGAAATATTCCCGTTCTACCGGTCGTTTATAATGAAGCACCGCTTCATAGGTTTCAGGATCCACATGATATTCGCCGTCATTCATTCCATTCGTAGTGTTATTGGCTTGATTCGTTACGGTTATCATCATTTTCCAGCCATCCGCATTCAGCGTGAGAGGAATCGTCGGTTGTCCGTCCGTGGTCGGATGTTTCTCCACATAGGCTCTAAGTACGTTCTCAAAGTCATCGATCGTTTTGACTTCCGGATAACCAAGCTCCTTCAGCACGCGATGCTGAATCTGGAAGCCGTTTACGGCATCAAAATATTGCTGTCCAACGCCGATATTGGTCGGAATTGAATAGATCGCCTGATCCTCAATACTGTATTTCATGCGGTTCATATTTTCGCTCATCAGCTTTTTAATATTAGGGGCATGCTCCTCGATCAGTTCCGTAAGGTCGATAATCGCCTCACTGTCTACCAGCTTGCCAAGCTCGCCTTTTGCAAAAATAAGATCAGGATAATCGCCGCTGGCCGCCATAAGTGAAATTTTATCCTGGCCGCCGCCGCTGCCAACATCAAACTCCGCATTCAGGGTAACTCCGGTTTTAGCGGTGATTTCCTTGCCGACTTCATCCTTCATGTTATTCCAGTTCGGGCTTGCATCAGCACCAAAAAAGGTAAACGAGATCGGACTATTCTCATCTCCGCCGGTTCGATTCCCCGAATTTGAATCCACGGCATTATTTCCTGAACTACCGCAGCCTGCAGATATGAGCAACATACCAGCCAGTGCAAAAACTCCAATTTTTTTATTTAAGCTTCGCATCTAATCATCCTTCCCCCTGTCTATTTCCTGATTCATTTCAATTGAATGCGCTTACTTTCATCGAAGCGAACCACCCTGGCCGGCGAATGGTGGTCTTGCTTACAGGTATTATTCTAGCGTACCGAATAAGACCGAACCTTGATTTTCAAGTCATCCAATAGCATGATATAGACATGTATGCAGGCTAAGGGGGCATTGAGGTCATGACGAACGTCTACTTGAACTGGTTTACAATGGATGAGGATTTCCCTTTCTTCATTCAATATGGAGGCCATGATGAAGACACCAACACCCATAACCATGAGGATTTCTCCGAGCTGGTCATTGTCCTGAACGGGCATGCCACACATATCGTGAATAATGAAGAAGCTTTTATCAAGAAGGGCAATGTGTTTGTCATTAACGGCAGCACCTCCCATGCCTATAAAGAGCCTCAGGACTTCAGGATCTGCAACATTATGTATAAACCGGAGTTGCTTGAATCCGCCGCCCAGGATCTGCGGACACTGAACGGCTTTCAGGCGCTGTTTATTCTAGAACCGTTCTATCGGAACATTACGACGTATAAAAGCAAATTGAGCTTGACCATGTCCAGTCTGGAGTATGTGGCGCATCTGGTCGCTGCCATGATCGAGGAATACGAATCCCGGCTTCCCGGCCGTCAAACGATGCTTACTTCGCGCTTTATGGAGCTCGTCGTTTACTTATCCAGACATTATGACCATGGTGAAAAGGATCTGGACAGTGCCATGATGCATCTGGCGAATGCCGTCTCCTACATTGAAGATCACTACCTCGAGCCGATTACGCTGGAACGCATCGCTGCGAAATCCAATATTTCCATTCGGCATTTGAACCGGATTTTCAAGGCCTATTATCAGACCACGCCGATCTCTTACCTTCAACGGCTTCGTCTTGAAAGAGCCTGTATGCTCCTCAAGCAGACCCACTTATCCGTCACGGAGATCTCTTATACCTGCGGATTTAATGACAGCAATTATCTTACCCGCCAATTCAAAAAAGCTTACGGCGTGTCGCCGCAAGCCTATCGGAAGAACCGATGAACTAGCTCACCGGTTCGTAGTCGAACCAGTCGAAATACGCCGGAGTCGCATGCTCTGAAGGACTTGTTGCATACATCGCAATAAAGACCCCTGTAAAGCCGCCGGCGATTTCCGTGGACAGCAAATGCGACTCGCCCCAGCCCATCTCAAGCACCTGCGAATCCATCGTAAGGAACGAAGCTTCGAACCTCTCCGGAAGCGCACGGATTTGCAGCACGCCACTCCCCTCCGGGCAATCGCGAAGGTCTTCTACCTTCATCGAGCCGACCGTCCGCCGGAATACCAGAACCTTCCGGCTTCCTTCGAGTCTTACAGCGAGCTCATAATGATACTTGCTGTTCATGTATATGGTTAACCCCGCCTCTTCCCCCTCGTTCAACGGCTCAAATTCTATCGCTGCTTGTATGCGGCTGGAGAAATGACTGAGCCGGCGCCCGACAAAGGCTGGAGAACCGTAATCGCTCAACGTCGTTGGTTGACCATATAAGGTCAGATATCCAGGGCGCTTTTCCAACGACCAGCTGCCCAGCTTCGGATTCCGCAAAAAGGCCCATTCCCAGCCCAGACGGGATTCGTCGAAATCATCTCTTACCGGCCTCTCAGGCCAACGGGTCTCGGGGAGCTCGGGCGCCTCCATCACGGGATGAATATGACCATGATTGCCGATGATCGGCCATCCGTCCTCCGTCCAGGATACGCCGGCAAGAAATACTTCTCTGCCCAGATGGTGGCGATACGGATAGGATACCGGTCTTATTCCCAAGCATACCGCCCACCAGCTGCCGTCCTGGGCTTGGACCAGATCCGCATGGCCGGTAGCTTGTATTGAAATGTCCATGCTCCGGTTCGAAAGAATGGGATTGTCGGAGAAGGATTCATAGGGACCGTACGGATCTGCGCTCCTGGCAATGGTCACCATATGGCCGTATTCAGTCCCGCCCTCGGCGATCATCAAGTAATAGAAATCCTTGATTTTGTATATGTGAGGGGCCTCAGGATGGGCCCCGCCGGCCCCCTTCCAGATCAGGCGGCTCTCGGTCAGCATCCTTCCGGTCTCGATATCGATTTCACATTGATAAATACCGCCGATACGCGCAGATTGAAGGTACACACGGCCATCGTCGTCGAACAAAAGGGAGGGGTCTATGCCATCCTGAGCAACTGTTATCGGCTTGGACCAGGGACCTTCCGGATTCCTCGTCTTCACGTAGAAGTTTCCGATTCCGCCCACATTGGTGGTCACCATATAGAACCACCCCTTATTATAACGAAGGGTGGGCGCATAGATACCGCTAGAATTCCCTGCACCTGCAAGCAGCAGTTGCTCTTCGGTAGTTAAACAATGGCCGAGCTGCCGCCAATGAACCAGGTCCTTGCTATGAAAAATAGGTACGCCCGGAAAATATTCAAACGTGCTTGTAACCAAATAATAGTCCTCACCGACTCGGCAGATGCTGGGGTCAGGATAAAAGCCAGGGATAACGGGGTTCGTGAACTGCATCCATTGCACTCCTGTCTGAATCGTATTTAGCGTGCTGTATAAGTTGAATCAATATGCTTACTTCCAGAGGCAGCGTGTAAAGTGTTCCTACGATCGCTGTTATTCGCGGATTTCTTTGATTCAACTAAATTAGGATAAGGCAGAAATCCGCTTTCAAAGGCGAACACTATCGTTTCTTCGTAACACTTTACACTTATGCCCTTTGAAGTAGTTTTGAATTCAACTCATATAGAATACTTCTCCGTCTTGCCGGAGGAAGCTCTCAATCCCTATTATATTTCACGATAGGACATGGAACCTTCACTTTCGGGTCATGCTACTAGCATGATATAGACATTGTGATATTCGTTTTGTCCTGCCTGGTTTTTAGCTGCAAATACTCACTTCTTCAGTTCAACGCAAAATAGTAAAGACCCTGAGCATCACAAGGATGCTTCAGGGTCCTGACAATTCAGCTCTATTCAAATCTGCTAACTCATGTTCATCCGAGCCTCAGGCTCTCCCGATCGATTACTGGTAGCCCCAGATCATCGTGAACAGGGTTCCGAATATCGTCACCAGGCCTACAAACAAGGCATAGATGAGGTTAGTGTAAAGTGCCGTCTTGGAGCCGTTCTCCCCGATATGCATGAACAGGAAGAGCTGGACGCCCATTTGAATCGCCGCGCTGATGATGAGGATCGTCATGCCTACTGCCGCAGACATATCCAGGAAGACTACGGACAGGGCAACAACCGACAGCAGCAGGGATAATACATAGCCCAGAATGTGCTGAATCGGGAACAATTTTTTCATGTCACTCATGTCACATCATTCCTTTCAAGTATACGAAGCTGAAGATGAAGATCCAGACGACGTCAAGGAAGTGCCAATACAGCGAGAAGATAAAGGTCTTGTTCGAAGTATCGAGCGTGAAGCCCTCCTTCTTGATCTGCAGCAACAGTCCGCCGCCCCACAGCAGACCCAAGGTCACGTGGAGGCCGTGCGTGCCGAGAAGTACAAACAAGCTGGACAGGAATGCGCTCGTCTGCAGCGTTGCTCCTTCATGCACATAGGTAACGAATTCCATGATTTCAACGCCAAGGAACACCAGACCAAGCACAAGCGTAATTCCAAAGAATAGGAGCGCGGGCTTTTTCAACCCCAGACGCATACTGTTAATCACCAGACCAATTGTGAAGCTGCTCGTCAACAGGACAAACGTTTCAATCAATACAGGTCCAATCTCGAAAATCTCATGTCCGCCCGGGCCGTTCCCCGTCCGGTTCCACAGCGCAAAATACACGGCAAACAGAGTTGAAAACAGAACAATTTCAGCGCCAAGGAACATCCAGAAGCCAAGAATCCGATTGCTATTCTCCTCGGAACGGTACTCCAGCGGCAGTGTATTATCTAGCTTCATACTTGTTCACCCCGCAATCTTGACTCGGTCTCTTGAATTTCTTTCACCGGAATATGACGCCCATGATCGCGTTCGAAGGAACGAACTGCAAGCATGATCAGAATGCCGATCCCGGAAATAATGGCTGGAGTCCACCAGCTGAATACCATGAAGAAGCCCCAGAAGAAGAACAGTATGGCCAAAATCACCGGCTGGCCGCTGTTATTCGGCATATGGATTTCTTCAAGCTTACCTTGATACAATTTATGTCCGCCTTTTTTCGCTTCCCAGAATGGGTCGAGTCCTGTAACCGTCGGTTCAATCGCGAAGTTATACTCCGGAACCGGGCTATGGGTGCTCCACTCCAGTGTCCGTGCGTTCCAAGGATCGCCTGTAGTATCTCTTGGCGCATAACGGAAGCTCCAGTAGATGTTATACACCAGAATAATAAATCCGATAGCCAATCCCACTGCACCTATGGATGCAATCAAGTTCAACGGACCATAGCCGGTGCTTTCCGAATAAGTGTACATCCGGCGCGTCATCCCGTTCAGTCCGAGGAAGAACAGCGGCAGGAAGGTTACGTTGAAGCTGATTGCGATCGTCCAGAAGGCAAGCTTGCCCTGACGTTCGTTAAGCCGGAAGCCGAACAGCTTAGGGAACCAGTAGTAGAAGCCGGCAATAACGGCAAACACCGTACCCGGAATCAATACATAGTGGAAATGCGCCACCAGGAACATCGTATTATGATACTGATAGTCGGCGCTGGCCATCGCCAGCATGACGCCCGTGACGCCGCCGATCGTAAAGATCGGGATAAAGGCGAGCGCGTACAGCATCGGCGTCGTAAACTCGATCTTGCCTTTGTGCATCGTAAATAGCCAGTTGAATATTTTCACACCCGTAGGAACCGCAATCGCCATCGTCGTGATCGAGAAGACCCCGTTGACCATCGCTCCGTGTCCCATCGTATAGAAGTGATGCGCCCATACCACGAAGGACAGGAGCGAGATGACGACCATACTCCATACCATCGATTTATAGCCGTACAGATTTTTGCGCGAGAAGGTCGAGATAATTTCACTATAAATCCCGAACGCAGGAAGAATAACGATATATACTTCCGGATGCCCCCAGACCCAGAACAGGTTGGCCCAGAGCATATCCATCCCGCCATTGGCCATCGTGAAGAACTGAGAGCCAAACAAGCGGTCGAACATCATCAGTCCCAAGGCCACGGTCAATACCGGGAAGGCAAATAAAATAATGACACAAGTAATCAAGACAGACCAGGTGAACATCGGCATCTTCATCAATGTCATGCCTTTGGCACGCATTTTCAGAATCGTGACAATGAAGTTGATCCCGGTCATCAACGTACCGATCCCCGCTATCTGCAGTGCAATCGAGTAATAGTTATTCCCTACCGTCGGGCTGAACTCAATGCTCGCCAGCGGGAAATAAGCCGTCCAACCCGCGTCCGGCGAACCGCCGATAACGAAGGAGATGTTGAAAAGCATCGCCCCTGCGAAAAACAGCCAGAAGCTGACCGCATTCAGCCGAGGGAACGCCACGTCGCGCGCTCCGATCTGGAGCGGAACAACCACATTCATCAGGCCGATAATAAATGGCATTGCCATAAACAGAATCATGACTACGCCATGCGTTGTAAAAATCTCATTATAGTGCTGGGCATCCAGCAATCCGTTCTCCGGTCTTGACAGCTGTCCGCGCATCAAGAGCCCGTCTACGCCTCCGCGGAACAGCATCAGCAGCGCCGAGATGATGTACATAATCCCGATCCGCTTGTGATCCACGGTCGTCAGCCATTCACGCCATAAGTAGCCCCATTTTTTAAAATAGGTCAGGCCGATCAGAATCGCCAGTGATGCCACGACGATGCTCACCATCGCGCCATAGATCATCGGCTCGCCGGTGACGAAAAATTCGTCCCATTTCATGTCAAGCTTGCTCCCTTCCGTTCATAAGTTGCTGTTAATGTTCTGCCTTTCAAGTGCTACTCATGGTTGTGTTCCGAATGCTCCATCTCGGAGTGATCCATCTCGGAATGATCCATCTCCGAGTGATCCATCTCCGTGCTCTCTTCATCCGTGCTGCCATGATTATGTCCTGCATGTTCCCCTTCAGGCGCCGGGCTGAACTCCAGGTGTGTGGAAGTAAAGGTCTCACGACCTACATGGTCCGCATCAAGCAGAGATTGGAACTTTTCCTCTGTCAAATCCGAAGCCGTCATCTTCACTTCGTCAATCCATTCCTCAAATTCTTTAGTCGAGGTAGCGTAAACTTCAAATTCCATATGGGCAAAGCCTTCGCCCGAGAAGTTAGAGTTCTTGCCCATAAAGGAGCCCGGATGCTCGGCAACCAAATTTAGCTTCGTAACCATGTCACTCATAGCGTACTTCTGTCCGCCAAGCTGCGGCACCCAGAAGCTGGTAATCGGTCCATACGAATAAAGTCTGAATTCGATTGGACGGTTTACAGGAATGTTCACATAGTTCACCGTCTCAATGCCTTCCTCCGGATAGCTGAAATGCCACTTCCAGTTAGATGAAGCCGCATAAATGACTAATGGCTTTTGATCCTCATACCCAGCCGGTACCGTTTCAACCGCATACGTACTGCGAACAGTAACAACTGAAAGCACAGCCACGATAATAACCGGGATCGCGATCCAGGTTATTTCCAACCACTTGTTGCCCTCCTCATGCGGCGGCTCATAGTCAGGCGCTGCCTTGGAAGCTCTGTATTTGGTCAGCATATAAATGTACAACACATACACCACTAGCAGTACAAGCGCCATTACGATGATCGAAAAGATAATAACATTCGACTGTGTCTTGGCTACCGGTCCCTTGGGATTCAGTACCATCAGCGAGCTGCAGCCAGACAGCAGGAGCACCAGGGCCGAAAATACCGCAAGCAGAAGTCCCTTCCTCTTCATAGGATTACGATTCCCCTTTCATAATGTAAGACTTCTCATTGTAGAATTCTCATGTCATGGTCAGACGGATCCCAACCACGCTCAAACATCACTCTAAGATTATGTTAGGGAAGCCCCGATTCATTGACAATTCATATAGAAAGGAATATATGTAATATATTTACAATTAAAAGCGTTATCTTTTTTTATTTATTCAATAATTTCTTGATTTAAGGGCAAATTCGGTTGAATTAGACCGTTTTCGGCGATTTTGATAATTGTTCACAAACCCTTCCTTCACGCCTTTAGTTCGGAAATTTGTCATATTCATCGCAGATTCTTGTGATAATAATCACTTACGTATGTATTTTAAAATCAAATAAAGGACCTCCCTATCGATTGACAGGAGATCCTTTAGTTGTATGTTTTGTATCTATTCTATTACACCTTACAGCAATCTTTGACGCAGCTCTTCAGGTGAAAATTGTGACAATAAACCGAACGGAATATCGAATACCGTTTTGGCTCCTTTTTGCCCTTCCTGGGATAAGCGGTGGGCGGCACGCGCATAAGCAACTAGTACGCTCGCTGTGAACTCGGGATTGCTGTCCAGCTTCAAGCCGAACTCCACAATTTGCTTATTGTTCTCACCCGTTACTCCGCTGCGCAGCACGGTTCCGCCATGCGGCATGGCCGAGTGGTCACGCTTCAATTCCTCTTCACTGATAAAGTGAACGGTGGTATCGTAGTCGGCAAAGTAGTTAGGCATCTCTTTGATCTGGCGCTCAATCTGTGCCCGATCTGCACCTTCCTCTGCTACGACAAAACATTCACGCAAATGCTTCTCTCTGGTGGTTAGCTCCGGATTTTCGCCACGGCGAACACGTTCGACTGCCGCTTCGACAGGAATCGTATACTGCACACCGTTTTTCACTCCGGCTACGCGGCGGATAGCATCGGAATGTCCTTGGCTGACGCCTTTCCCCCAGAACGTATATTCCTTGCCTTCAGGAAGCACCGCTTCCGCCAGAAGTCGATTTAGCGAGAACAAGCCCGGATCCCACCCCGTTGAGATGACGCTGACATTTCCGCCTTGAAGCGCAGCCGCGTTCACTTCCTCGAAATACGCCGGAATTTTGGCATGCGTATCAAAGCTGTCCACCGTATTGAACAAAGCCGCCAGCTCCGGTCCCTGCTCTGGCAGGTCAGTTGCGGAACCGCCGCATAGAATAAGCACATCAATTTCACCTTTATACTTTTCTACTTCCGAAATATGAACAACGCCCTGTGACGCTGCCACCTCATTTGGATGTCTCCGGGAAAAAATAGCGCGAAGCTCGAAATCCGGATTTTGCCGGATCGCCTTCTCCACGCCTCGTCCCAAATTTCCATAACCTACAATTCCTGCTCTGATGGCCTTGGTCACTTATTTGTCCTCCTTCAAAAATAATATGTCCCATTTTAGCGCACCAAGCAATTTTTTTAAATAGCTGACACTAAAGAGGCTGTTCAAAAAGTCAGCTTTTGATCACGAGGGGGTTCAAGAGGTTGATTCGACATCGAATCTTGCGTTCACCCTCGAAGTCCGAGCGGATGCTTACGAGGTATGCTTCCTTTGGAAGCATTTCGCTCTTGTAGGTTCTGCCTACACTCCGTTCCTCCTTCTTCGGATTCTCGCAACCTTCTCGGTGCTGAAAAGCCGACTTTTTGAACTCACATTTAAAGTAAAGAAATTTCTTATGCGGCGCTGCGATCCTCTGCGCTTCGCTCGCCGGAGGAGGCGCCCAGCAGGAAGCACAGGGCCAACAGCAGCCCCGCTGAGGCGCTTATGAACAGTGCCGAATACCCGAACACATCAATCACCCAACCAAGCAGCGGAGGGGAGGTAATAGCCGCAAGCGAGGAGACAAAATAGTAGATCCCGGTCCGCGTCCCGATACTCTCCTCTGCACCGGTTGAAATCACCCAAGGATAGGAATTGATATTAATGCAGGCCCAGAAAACACCGCCCACAATCAACATGACCCGCAGCATCAGGATGGAATCGAGAAAGACGATCGAAGCAAACACAAGGAATAACCCGGCCACACCGGCCATGATCACCTTCTTCTTGCCGAACTTAGCCCCGAGCCATCCGCTTGGCAGCGCAAAGATCAGAAAGGCCAGCGAGAAAAATGTCAGCGAAAATGAGGCCTCTCCATCCATCATGCCCATATGCTTCGTTCCATATAACGTAAATAAAGCCTCCACGCCCTGATAAGCCACGAACCAGCAAAATATAGCCCCAAGGATAAACAAAGTCGTCCGGTCCAATTGATCCTTAATACGCACCGGCGGACGAGCCTCACTCTTGGAAGACACCGCAAGCCCTGTAACGATGGGCTCCTTGATTACCGCCTTCAATACGGCCATACAGATCAGCATCGTAACTCCCGCAAATAAAAAGGGCACAAACGAGCCGATTCCATAGAGCTTGGATCCGACACCAAACGCCAGCACCGAACCGATCCCGCCCATCAGGTTGATGATCCCGTTGGCCCGGGTCCGCTTGGCCTCCGGCGTAATATCCGGCATCAGAGCCACGGTAGGGGCTCTGAACAGACTCATGGACAAGTTCATCAGCACCATGAACAGCACCAGCGTCACAAAGCTGTTATGAAGCGGGATCAAAGAGGCAAATACCGCCCCAAGCGGCATGCCGATCAGAAGGAAAGGCATGCGGCGCCCGAAGCGTGTACGAATTTTATCACTGCGATGTCCAATCCACGGCTGCAAAAACATGGCGAAATAATTATCAATGGTCATCATAAACCCGATTAATGCCGCACTTTTCAGATAGTTATCCAAAAACAGCGGTACAAAGGCATTATACAGCGCCCAGGTCAAGCTGATACTGAAGAAGCCAAGTCCCAGCAGCCATGTTTTTTTCATTGCTTCACGCTCCCGTTTAGTTTGACAGCAGGCCGGCCAGACGGTCAGGGTAGTCGGTGATCATCCCGGCCACTCCCGCCTGAATGAGCGCGGTCATCTCGTGAATTTCATTAACCGTAAAGGGATGATAGGCCACCCCATGAGCAGTTGCTTCAGCAACAAATTCCGGACGCACGGCATACTGAATGGCGTGCAACGCCTCAGCCCCAATCGACCCGGCATACTTCCAGGGCTCATACAGCCCTTCCATATAGAGAATGCCGGTTTTGATCTCGGGTGCCAAGGCTTTACATTCAACCAGGGAATAATGATTGAAGCTTGAAATGACCGTCTGTTCAGACAATGCACAGGCTCTCACGGCCTCAATCACTTTCCGCTCCAGTTCCGGATATTGAATTAGCCCGTTCTTCAATTCCAAATTCAACACCACTCGACTTTTTGCCTGACGGACAAGCTCAAGCAATTCCTCCAGCGTCGGGATCCGCTCCCCTCTGTACTTTTCATCGTACCAAGACCCTGCCTCCAGCTGGCGCAGTTCCTCCAGCGTAACGTCCTTTACCCATGCCGGAGATCCTGTTGTTCGTTGCAGCGACTCATCATGGATCAATACCAGATGCCCGTCCCGGGTCATTTGCACATCCGTCTCAATCCCTGTAGCGCCCAGCTCCAAAGCATATCGAAAAGAAACCATCGTGTTTTCCGGACGGTGCCCGGCCGCACCGCGATGTGCGAAATTTATCAATTCAGACAAAGCAGTTCCTCCTCCATATATCTGCATTTTTAGATGATTAAATATGTATTATCCACGCCCTAAGTATAATCCTGCATTGTCAGCGGAATATAAACACAAAGACCCTCAGCCAGAAATTCAGGCCAAAGGTCTGTAAGGTAGAGCGAGTGTTGCCCTAAGAGCCTAGCTCCCGATTCAGCAGCATGGCATCAGAGAGCGCACGGGTATCCTGCAAGATGTCTCCCGGACGGCTGGCTTTGCCGATAACGTAAGACTCGAATGACATCCCGACAAATTCAAAGCAATATTTCATCTGCTGAATTAGCGGCATCGCCTTCATGCGGGGATCATCTCCTCCGACCGCAATGACGTACGCCTTCTTTTGCGCCATGCTCGCCTTGAAGTCATAGTCAGCACTCCGCAGACTCTGCGACCAGCGATCAATAAAGTTCTTCATCACTCCCGACATCGTATACCAATACACCGGCGTAGCAAAAATAATCTTGTCATGGCGAAGCACTTCCATGATCACCGACTCATAATCGTCAGCCACCGGATCAAACCCTCCCCGCTCATGCCGCTGATCCCGAATCGGTAAAATAGACAGCTCGCGAAGCAGAATCTGTTTATGAGGGAGTCCCTCAAGGGCCAACCGGGTCAATTGCTCGGTATTCCCATCCGCTCGACTACTTCCCTGCAGCACCAAAATACTCATTTTTCTCCACATCCTCCTGCTTGTAATAACATCGCCATGGCCTTGCAAGATTTGCAATCCTTACGACGCAGCCTTCACCGTCCGCCTCCTCCCTGACCCTGCGACGAGGTGGCTACTGGCCTTAGGTCCAGTTCAAAAACCGTCTGCAGCCTGTTATGCCGAGACCCGGAAATCGGTAGAATAAAGACATGAATAACAAACGAACCGCATAACCATCCCCTTTAAATAAACCAAGAAAGCGAGTGTCACCTATGAAAAAATTATTTCGTTCCTCCACCGACAAGCAAGTCTCCGGTCTTTGCGGCGGGCTTGCAAGCTTCCTCGGAGTTGACTCGACAGTCGTCCGCCTGATCGCTGTCGTGCTGGGTATATGCAGCTTCGGCACGACGATCCTTATCTACCTGATTGCCAGCTTGATCGTACCGAAGGAGCCGACCGGCTTTTACAGCTACGATGATCCATTCAACCAGTACTAATTCTATATTATCAAAAGGAGTGTATAAACATGAGTCTATTTGATCGAATTTCCAATTTAACAAAGGCTACCTTGCATGAAGCTTTGAATAAGCTGGAGAATCCTGTTCTGATGACAGGACAATATTTACGGAATTTGGAGGAAGACCTTCGGGTTGCTGAGAAGCTCTTGAAGGAGCAGCGCATGAATGTCAGCATCCAGGAACGCAAACAGCAGGATGCCCTGGAAGCGGCACGCTATAGCGAGGGGCAAGCTCTGGCAGCCCTGGAAGCCGGTGACGATGTAAAGGCCCGTGCGGCGGCGGCAGCGAAGATTCGCCATGAAGAGCTGGCGGGGCAATACGGCGAAGAGGCTTCACAAGCTCGCAGCCGGGTGGTCGAGCTTGAGATTCGCCTGGAGGAAGGCAAGCAGGAGTATGCACGCTTGAAGGAGAAGCGCAATGAGCTGGCGGCTCGCGCCCGCAAGGTCGAAGAACAGAACCAGGCGCAACGTCCGAACTTCAGCTCCGGCCTTGAGACAGGAGCAGCCGCCCGCGGATTCGAGCGTATGGAAGAGAAGATTCTGGAATGGGAAGCCGGCAGTCAGCTCAGAGGAACAACGAGCACAGGCTCCGAGGGCTCTTCATCACTAGAAGACAACTCCGCCGTCAATGATGAACTGCAGCGGCTTAAGGATCAACTGAACAGCCGCAAGGAAGTTTAATTCGGAGACGCGCGTTAATTAAGAGGCTGTGCCGGATGGTTTGATCCAATGACCTCCGGTGCGGCTTCTTTGCGCATTATCCTGCGAGAGCGCAGCCATGCGAGGCCGTCTGAAGATTGATTCAGCGTGCTGGGGGTACTTTCTTGATTTACTAAGCCATAACAAGGTAGAAATCCGCTCACAAAGGCGACCACTCCGTTTCTGCACCAACCTTCACACTTATACCCTTTTACGCAGGCACATTAGGTCGGCATCGTATTGCGCCGCCGAATGCTTAGAAGCTCCACACGTCCCTCCGCAAGTCTGAGGGATGGCAGAATGCACCAGAGTCACTTGCCTAGTCTACAGGCTCGTTCATCAGCATAGCATCTTGATGCCTGATACATTACAAACAGTAAATAGGCAACACCGCATCATTATTAGGGGATGCCCCAATTTCAACAAGCACGCAGAGCAGAGTTATTCCAGTAACTTCAGCAATATACCCACCAAGTACGCATTCAGTGAAAAAAGTTACCTTAAATTCAGCGGAAATACTTGAAATGCGGATTTAGTGAAATTTTTGTACTTAAAGTGGACAAAAACACGGATTTGGCTAGTTACTGGCGATCTAAGGTAAGTTTTTTCACTAAAAGTGGGTTCGTGCGTCGAACGAAGATTTTAAGGGAAGTAATTTCATTAAATCGTTACCGGATGAGCATGAGCAGAAGAATGAGGTGCTCATATCGTCTTGTAGGGCAATTGAAGTTCAGAACAAGACTGGAATGCCGGTGGAGCAAGTTAAGTTCGGAGAAAACTTGAGTATTGGCAGGACAGGCGAGGCTTCGGGGCAAGGCTTGGAGCATCGTGAGGCGGAGGCGCGACTCTAGCGTGAGCGGTACCCTGCATGCATGATGCCGCGGGCTGCAAGCTTGCTGAAATGGCATATGACGCAGTCATGTGCACACTGGAATGCAGTTGAACTGCAAAGGCGAGGAGTCAGGGCATAAGTGTGAAGTGTGCTGTAGAAGCGTCAGCGGTCGCCTTTGTGAGCGGATTTCTCCCTTGTTAGAACCTAGTCCAATCATAGAAATCCGCGAACAACAGCGATCGTAAGCATACTTCACACGTTGCCTCATCTAACTCGCCCTCTTATGTTTTACTGTTTCTCATTATTGCACATGCAGACAACGGCAAACGAAGAAGCATAGCCATTCAGAGGAATTCCCCTGTCGGCTATGCTCCTTATTAACCGTATGAAATAAAATTTTACTTGCCGCTCTTGAACAGCTCACCCATTGCGCCGAGGCTGCCCAGCGTCTCCACCGCATTCGAAGGGATGAAGATTTTGTTAGCAGGCCCCTTAGCCACTTCTTTGAGTGCTTCAAAGGACTGGTAAGCAAGGACTTGTTCATTCAGAGCCGCGTTACGCAGCATTTCGATCCGCGCCTGTTCGGCAGCAGCAACAGCTTCGATCGCCTTTGCTTCCCCGAGAGCTTCCAGCTCTTGAGCTTGACGCAGACCTTCCGCTTCGCGAATCCGTGCTTCCTTGTCACCTTCCGCCTTGAGGATCTTACTTTGCTTATCCCCTTCAGCACGCAAGATCATGTCTTGCTTAGCAGCTTCCGCTTCAAGGACGATCGCACGCTTGTTACGTTCAGCCTTCATTTGCTTATCCATCGCTTCCTGAATATCAAGCGGCGGTTTAATATCGATGACTTCTACGCGCTCAATCCGTACGCCCCATTTTTCGGTTGCTTCATCCAGCGCAATACGGATATCGGAGGAGATTTTTTCACGCCCGGACAACGTTTCGTCCAGCTCCATTTTACCGATGATTTGCCGCATGGTTGCTGTCGAAATGTTGCGAACCCCGTATACATAATCGGAGATACCATAAGTGGCTTGTTCAGGACCTACAACTTGATAGAAAATAATCGTGTCGATCTGAACCTGCACGTTATCCTTCGTGATTACGGTCTGTGGCGGTACATTGGCTTGTTGAATCCGCAAGTCATGGTACGTGCGCACCTGATCGATCACCGGAATCAGGATGTTCAGACCCGGACTCATTAATCTGTGGAATCTACCCAGACGTTCCACAACCCCAACCCGCTGCTGCGGTACAATCTTGATGGTTAGTGAGACAAAGACAACAACAACAATAGCAATGACCGCAATAATAGCCCATTCCATTAAGTGAATTCCTCCCATCGTTCTACTTCGATAATCGTACTGCTCCGTGAAATCACCCTTACCCGCTCATCTTTGGCCAGCAACTGAGTTGATACGGCACTCCACGTGTCGCTCCCGACCTTAACGATTCCGTACTGTCCCGGCTCGATCGGATCGACGACAACTCCCTGTCTCCCTACTAATTCGGTACCCGTGTCCTGAAATCCTTTGGAACTCCGAACCTTTTTGGAAATTGGCTTGGTGAAGATCGTCAGCACGAGCGTTACGATACTTCCAGCCACTACCTGGAGCAAATATGCATCTGGGGCAATCCATGCCACTAACGCTGCCACCAGGGCTCCTATACAGAACCAGAGCATATAAAAGGTCAGCGTAAACATTTCAAGCACCAATATGATACCTGCGGCTATCAACCATACAATCCATGCATCCATTGTGTCAGATGCACCACCTTTCCGCATGATAGTAATATATACGAGGCTCGAACAAAAAAGTATCAGGAATTTCTTTCTTTAGCAAGCTATTTATCGGAAGGCAGGTAAGAAACGGTAAAGGTTAACGGCAGAAACGAAATGAGCTGACGCCGGTTTAGTACCGACGCCAGCTCGCAGCTTAGTTATTCAATACTCATTAAAGGGACATTCATGCGTTTTTGTTGAATTCCTTATTCAACCCTTTTTATGCCTGCACAGCACTATCCAGATCTACATTTTGTTTAAAGACGTCCTGATCGTTCTCGCCCAGAATCTTGCCCGTAATGACACCGGCTGTGATCGAATCGTTAACGTTCAAGGCCGTGCGCCCCATATCGATCAACGGCTCGACCGAGATCAAGAGACCAGCGAGTGCAACCGGCAGATTCATTGTAGATAGGACGATCAGCGAGGCAAAGGTTGCGCCCCCGCCAACGCCGGCTACGCCGAACGAGCTGATGGTAACCACCAGAATCAACGTCAGGATAAAGTCCCAGCTCAAAGGATCGATACCGACGGTTGGTGCGATCATCACAGCCAGCATGGCAGGATAGATCCCTGCGCAGCCGTTCTGACCGATGGTTGCTCCGAAGGAAGCAGACAGGTTAGCGATCCCGTCCGATACGCCAAGGCGTTTCGTTTGTGTCTCTACGTTAAGCGGAATAGTCGCTGCACTCGAACGCGAGGTGAATGCAAAGATCAGTGTCGGCAATACTTTTCTAACATACTGCACCGGATTATACCCGAACAATGCGAGCAGAATCAGATGAATGATGAACATAACGATAAGCGCTACATAGGAAGCACCAACAAACTTGATCAGCTTCAGAATCTCTTGCGGATTGGTTGTTGCCACCGTATTTGTAATCAAAGCCAGAATTCCGTATGGCGTAAGCCTTAACACCAGCGTCACAATTCGCATAACAACCGCATAGACAGCGTCAACCAATTTGCGGAAGGTGTCTGCCTGTTCCGGTTTTTTCTTATCCAATCCAAGTACGGCTACCCCGATAAATGCCGAAAAGATAACCACTGCCAGTGTCGAGGTGCTGCGGGCACCAGTCATATCTGCAAACGGATTTGTTGGAATGAAATCCAATACTTGCTGCGGAATAGATTTATTCGCGACCGATCCCGCACGTTCTTCCAATGCAACACCACGCGCTTGCTCCGCTTCACCCGCTTCAATCTCGATGGCCTTCAAATCGAAGCCAATACTCGTGATGATGCTGACCGAAGCTGCAATCGCCGTGGTAATTAACAGCACTGCGATGATCAGACCGCTGATCTTACCCAGATTTTGCTTGCCCTTCAGCTTCGCAATCGCTGAGATAATCGATACCATGATCAAAGGAATCACTATCATTTGCAGCAAGCCTACATATCCCCGTCCAACCAAATTGAACCAGTCGGTGGACTTTGCAAGCACCTCCGAATCAGCATTATATACCAGCTGCAGAATCACACCGAATACCAAGCCTAGCCCGAGGCCGGTGAAGACCCGCTTCGTAAATGAAATATGTTTCTTTTGCATCCATACCAGCACGCCAAGCAATACCAGCATTATTGCAATATTCAGGATAACTTGAAATGTACCCATCTTAAAATACTCCCCCTGCTAATTATTGTGAACCGTACAGATTGGCAACCTGACTCTTGGTGTAAAGAAGTCGGATCTGTTCAGCTGTTATCTTAGCACATATCATACTAAATAGATAGGATTAATTTATCTAGGAATTTTCGTTATAACTCCCGATGCGAAGGTACCATATATATGAAGTATATATAAGTAATTTTCAATAATACTATCTTTTACCCAATAATTTGTTGGATTAAAAGGTAATTTGCTTCAATAGTCAGAATTACGGTTGTGCAAACGTTTTAACAAAACGAGTTATTCGGTTATGATGGACATAGAATGCTAACTTGAATGGAGGCAACTCTCATAATGAATCGTAATAAAAACACAAAGCCCGGATATCTCAAATGGCTTGGAAGCGCTGTCCTGATCATAGTGATATTAACAGGATGTACTCTCGGAGGCCATAGCAGTCAGGAAATTAATTCCGCTTCTGGGGACTCCGCGAACAGCACGCAACAAGCAGATTCACCGGCCAATTCCGAATCTGTCCCTGGTGGCAGCCCGGTATCGATGCTTGCTACCCAGCCTTCGGACGTATATTATGAGATATTTGTCCGTTCCTTTTATGATTCGGACGGAGATGGGATCGGTGACTTCAAGGGCCTCATTGAAAAATTGGACTATCTGAATGACGGCAACCCGGATACAGACAATGATCTGGGCGTCGAAGGAATTTGGCTTATGCCGATCAATCCTTCCCCCAGCTATCATGGGTATGATGTAACCGACTACCGCGCTATTCATCCTGATTATGGGACGATGGAGGATTTCAAGGAATTTCTCGATGAAGCTCACAAGCGCGACATCAAGGTGATTATGGATCTGGTCGTGAACCATACGAGCAAAGAGCACCCTTGGTTTCTGGAGGCCGCAGCGGACAAGAACAGTCCGTATCGCGACTGGTACATCTGGGCAGAGGATCAGAACCGCAAGACTGGAGGATCCAGTGCTGCCGGAAGCGGAAGTCCGTGGCATACAGCGCGAGGCGACCACTATATGGGGATTTTTTGGGAAGGCATGCCTGATTTGAACTTCGATAATCCTGAGGTTCGTCAGGAGATGAAGGAGACCGGACGATTCTGGCTGGAATTGGGACTGGATGGATTCCGGCTCGATGCGGCCAAGCATATTTATGAGGATCTGATTACTGATAAAGGGCAAGAGACCACGGACAAGAACGTGGCATGGTGGCAAGAATTCCGCAGCAGTATGCTGGAAGTCAACCCTGATGCTTATCTCGTCGGCGAGGTGTGGGATCCTTCACCGGCTCTAGTTGCAAATTATTTGGACTCCGCTCTGGATTCCGGCTTCAACTTCGGACTGGCCGAGACGATTCTAAGTGCAGCCAAGCAGGAGAAGGACAACAACATTGCCTTCACCCTGGAAAGAACTTATAAGCTGTTCGAAGAAAAATCAAAGGGCCAGTTCGTTGATGCCACCTTCCTGACCAATCATGATATGAACCGGGTGATGACTCAACTGGAAGGAAATGCGGATCATGCCAAAATGGCAGCCGGATTAATGCTCACACTGCCTGGGAATCCGTTCATCTATTACGGAGAAGAAATCGGCATGACCGGCGCCAAGCCCGACGAGAGCATTCGCGAGCCGATGCAGTGGCATGCAGGCGGGGCCGGGATTGGGCAGACCACCTGGGAACCTGTTCAATTCAATACCGGCAAGCCCGGGACCAGCGTCGAGGAGCAGCTTCAGAACTCGGATTCCCTACTGTCGCATTACCGGAAATTAATCGCCCTGCGCAATGTCAGCAGTGCATTGAAGGATGGCGCCGTTAAGGAATTTGCTTCAGGCCATGACGGTGTAATTGCTTATCTTCGTCAGAATGATAAGGAATCTGTACTGGTCCTGCATAACCTGACCGGCAAGGAACAGACCCTTCTTCTCGAAGCTGATGAAGAGCAGGCATTCACGAAGATTGCCGGAACCACAAGGGAAGGTGCACAGCTCAGCGCCAATCAGCTTGTTATTCCAGGCTACACTACAACCGTACTTCAGTAACGAAAGGAGGGTGTCCCAGTCATTTAACTGCGCCCATCATAGATGGTTGGGACACCTTTTTAAGAGTGAGATTACGCCGTGCGTTGCGAAATAAGTGCCGAAAGGCATTAAAATTGCTGGTGTGGGCGTCGTGCGGTGATTTTAGTGCACAATGTCACTAAAATTGCTGGCGTGGGTGGTCGAGCGCCGATTTTAATGCAAAATGTCACTAAAATTGCTGGCGTGGGTGGTCGTGCGCGGATTTTAATGCACAATGTCACTAAAATTGCTGGTGTGGGTGGTCGAGCGCCGATTTTAATGCACAATGTCACTAAAATTGCTGGCGTGGGTGGTTGAGCGGTGATTTTAATGCACAATGTCACTAAAAATTGCTGGTGTGGGCGTCGTGCGGCGATTTTAATGCACAATGTCACTAAAATTGCTGGCGTGGGTGGTCGTGCGGTGATTTTAATGCACAATGTCACTAAAATTGCTGGCGTGGGTGGTCAAGCGCGGATTTTAATGCACAATGTCACTAAAATTGCTGGCGTGGGTGGTCGAGCGCCGATTTTAATGCACAATGTCACTAAAATTGCTGGTGTGGGTGGTCGTGCGGAGTAGAGTCCATATAATTGTGTAAAAAGCTAGGCTTCAAAAATAAAAGGAGCCATAGTCAAAATCCTCGTTTAGAATGAGGTTGTCGAGACAACATTCTTTGGAGGGGATTTTGATATGACTCAAT
>NZ_BORS01000013.1:0-169187 GCF_018333295.1 Paenibacillus apis | reverse complement strand
ATATGGGTGAGGACACTGGAAGACACCTCTGCCTTTCATAGAGCGGTGTAATACGGCAGAATAAGGAGCAATCCTGTGAATTCATAAACATTGTAGGGTAGGACTCCGAAATAAGGGGGCCTAGCCGGAAAGTCATTATAATTCCTGGTGGCGGCGTTCAGGTGACCATTTTAGTGCAGAAAGTCACTAAAATTCCTGGTGGCGGCATTCGGGTGACCATTTTAGTGCAGAAAGTCATTATAATTCCTGGTGGCGGCGTTCAGGTGACCATTTTAGTGCAGAAAGTCATTAAAATTGCTGATGGTGGAGCTCAGGTGCCCATTTTAGTGCAGAAAGTCATTAAAATTACTGATGGCGGAGCTCGGCTGTTTACTGCACGGTTTTAATGCTTTTTTACACTTATTAGCTCCACCCATGAAAGGTGTACCAGTAACTATTGTTTTAAAGCAAAAGGGCCCCCTTAAGGAAACGAATTTCCTTTTGGGACAGCCCTTAAAGTCCGGAACTCAAGTTTGTCACTATATCTTGTTACTCTGTCTTGTCACTCTGTCTTGTCATTGTATCTTGTCACTATATCTTGTTACTCTGTCTTATCACTGTGTCTTGTCACTTTGTCTTGTCACTCTGTCTTGTCACTGTATCTTATCGCTCTATCTTATTACTCTGTCTTGTCACTGTATCTTATCGCTCTATCTTGTTACTCTGTCTTGGCACTCTGCCTTAATTTCTTTTACCCGGCTTGATTACTCTGCCGTTAATTCAAGGAATTGCTTCACATCGTCTACAACCAGAGCCATAGCTCCTTCCCAGAAATCCGGCTGGGTCAGATCAACATTCAGATGCTTGGACGCGAGCTCCTCTACCGTCATCTTGCCGGTATCCTGAAGCAGCGCATCATATTTATCCGCAAAGCCCTGTCCTTCCTTGACAGCCAGCGCATAAATCCCTGTGCTGAACATGTAGCCGAAGGTATAAGGGAAGTTGTAGAACGGATACCCTGTGATATAAAAATGCAGCTTCGAGGCCCAAAAGTGCGGGTGGTACACATCCAGCGCCCCACAGAAGGCTTCTTCCTGAGCTTCCTTCATTAAATTACACAATTGCTCCGCATCCAGCATGCCAGACTTCCGCTGCTCGTAGAACCGGGTCTCAAACAGGAAGCGGGCGTGAATATTCATGAAGAAGGCTACGCCGCGTTGAATTTTATCTGCCAATAGCGCAATCTTCTCTTCCTTAGAGGAAGCATTCTGCATTAGGGCATCCGATACAATCATCTCTGCAAAGGTGGAGGCTGTTTCCGCCACATTCATGCCGTAGTTCTGATTAAAGATCTCTTCGTCATTCATCACATGCTGATGATAGGCGTGACCCAGCTCATGCGCCAAGGTGGACAGATTAGAGATGGTTCCTCCGTAGGTCATAAAGATCCGGGTCTGCTTGCTGTCCTGCAGCGAGGTGCAGAATCCGCCGGGACGCTTGCCGGGACGGTCCTCCGCTTCGATCCAGCGCTTATTAAACGCATAAGCAGCAAAATCGGCCATTTTCGGATTAAACTTATGGAATTGCTCCACAATCTCTTTCGCAGCATCCTCATAAGTAACTTTACCGGTGGCTTCACCAATTGGAGCGTCGACATCAGCCCAGTTCAATTTCTCTACCCCGAGCAGCTTGGCCTTGCGCTCCAGATACTGCACAAATAACGGCTTATGTTTGATAATCACTTCCCACATCATGTCGAGCGTAGCACGGGACATCCGGTTGATTGCCAAAGGCTCCTTCAGCACATCCTCCCAGCCGCGCTTTTCATACAGCTTCAGCCGGAAGCCTGCCAAGCGATTCAGCGTATCTGCCGCATAATCCGCTACCTCGCCCCAAGCGCGCTCCCACTTTGGAAAGAGCTCCTCGCGAAGCGCTCTGTCCGGATCATCCAGCTTATTTGCCGCCTGCCCCACGGAAAGCTCCTTGGTCTGCCCATCCTTCTCTGTGAAGGGAATGGTCACCTTCGCCACAATAGTATCGTAATGCTGGCTCCAACCATGATATCCGTCCACCGCAAGATCCGCCGCGAGGCTCTCAAGCTCCGGAGCAAGACGTTCCTTGGCTTCCTGGCGCTTCTCATTCAGTACAAAGGCGATGCTTGCGACCGCCTCTCTTTCCAGCCATTTCTCCCAGACCTGATCATCGGTCAGGCGCAGAATGCTCTGGAAGCGAGTCGTCAGGTTCTCATACTTCGCATTCATTCCATGAAGCTTGCTCTCCAGTTGAATCGCCTTTTTATCATGTTGATTTTGAGCCGTCAGACACTCTACAAAGGCTCCCGATTCCGAGAGACGAGCCGCCATGCTCTGCAGGCTCCCGATCACCTCGTCATATGCGGCCGTCTCTTCGACGGTGGCCGGAGCCGACGCATCCGCAAGCTGATTGTCCAGAGCCGTAATGTCTTGCTCCAATTGAGCGATGTAGGTCTTTAGTTGCTCCGAGGAAGATCCCCCCGGAAAAATCGATTCCAGATCCCATACCGTTGACACCGGTGTTTGAAGTTGTCCCATTCGATTCATCCTTTCTTTTCACCTTTCTTTCGCCATTCTTTTTCTTCTCAAAGGTTGAAGTTAAATAGCAGAAAAGTGTATAACTATAGTTGCACAACCATCCCTATACTAACAGGAGGTGCTCCTAATGAAGCCATTGCAAATTTCGCCGGAAACAGCGATCAAGCTTGCCGCCGAATTAAAGGTGCCTATCGAACACTTGATGCATATGCCGCAGCATATACTGCTGCAAAAATTGGCCGACCTGGCGAAAAAGGAATCGGCTGCTCCATCTCCAGAGAAACCGGATTCATCATCATGATTCCTTTTGAGAAGACTCTCCCCTACGATATTCTTATGGGGGATGTTTATGTACAAGAATGCCCTTTTTGTAAAAAAGAGCACGTTTTGCTGCCGCTGAAGCCCCGCGATATTGTCCTTGTGCGTGAAGGAAAGAAGAAGCTGCTTGTCTTCCCCTGCTGTCACAACAAAGTCACGATTCTGGACAGCGATCAGGATTACTTACTGACAGACACGGCCATCAGGTAGAAGCGCCTGCCGGGCGTATCTTGCCGATCCGCGGCGACTGCGGGGCGTTACTTCAGCCCCGCATCTCCTCGGGCAGCTCTTGCCCTTGGTTCATCATTTCTTCCCGAAGCGTAGCCCATTGCTCCCGGCAAGCCCGGATCATCGCGGCATCCATGATCCGTTTATCATTTATTACCCTCGCGAACCATTTCACCGCTTCATTATATTCTCCAATTCTCCGATGCAGTTCACCGATCAAATACATCAGCCGGGCATCACTGCCATGGATATCCTCAGTCTCGAAGACACGGATATAAGACTCCAGCGCATACTTCATGAAACGCTGCTCTTGCTCTTGATTGTTCTTATAGCGATAGAGCCAGGCAATATGATGCAGCAGACTGGCTAAAATCCGTTCCTTCTCACCGATCGTCTGGGCGCACAATAATCCCAGCTTGTACGACTCAAGAGCCGTTTCCCAATCCCGGTGGCCGCCGTAATTTCGCTTGATGAACCGATCTCCGATATCCTGCTTGAACTTGGCACGCTGTGCTTCGCTTAGCTTGGCATTAAAATTTTCAGTAGAAGCAAATCCGCAGGAAGGACATATTCTCACTACATAGTAATCCGGATTCTCCTCATTATAATAACCGCAAAAATCGGTATCGGTGCGCGTAGCCCGCTTGAAGCTGGGGCGCACCCGTGAAGTTGAAAATGTGTTTTCGCAGTGGAGACAGGTAACCTTGATCTGATACAGCGGTTCTAATTCCACAAACTAACTTCCTTTCTCATCCGAAATATGGCTGCATAGTCACTCTTGCGCTGTGTTCACAAAATGAAAGGCAGGTCCGGACAATCGATGCAGCACGACCTCGCGAAGAGGAGCCGGCACCTCAAGATCCTCCAGCGCTTCACGCATACAACCGAGCCAAGCCTCCGCCCGCTGCGGGGTCACCGGAAACGGAAGATGGCGGGCGCGCATCATCGGATGGCCATGAGCCTCCGAATACAGCATCGGTCCGCCAAAAAACTGTGTCAAGAACATGTATTGCTTCTCCATCACCGGATAAATGTCCTCGGGAAAGAGAGGCCCCAGAAGAGGATTAGCCTGCACCTTTGGATAAAATGCCTCCACCAGATTCCGGATTGTCTCTGCTCCCCCCAGCTGTTCATACAGGCTAGCTCCAGAGTTCACTATACTCCCTCCATTCCTTTTTCACTTTTATCATCTGATACTAAACCCTATTATACCAAACAATGGTCAAAAAAATAAAAGCCCCATCAGGAGCTTTCAGGAAAAAATATACCCTCTTCAACAATTTGGTGACTTAATAGGTGCGCCAATCCTCTTCACTGGAATGGACAAGAGAGGCGCGAATAACATACACAAAGGCGCATACGAGAATACCTGCGACAATACTCATATTCAACACTCTCCATCCGTTTGTCGATTTATAGGTCTATTTTATCATATTCAAATGAAAAATAAACCCCTTTTTGTAAGCGTTTTCTCTTCAAAATTTGTGCTGTTTGTCCTACTAAAAACATAGACTTGTCTTGAATCTGTTAATTACTATTGCATAATGTTTTGCTGGAGGGATCAGTTCGTGAAAACAAAGCCTTGGCATGCTCCGCTTCTGGGCGGTACAGCACTTATTTTGGCTTCTTTAATGATTGCTTATCCGAATGCCTCATGGGATGCCAGTGTTCGGGGACTCGCGATCTGGTGGGATGTGCTGTTCCCTTCATTGTTTCCGTTTTTTGTTATATCTGAAGTGCTGCTGGGCTTTGGCATTGTTCATTTTCTGGGCAAGCTGCTTGATCCGCTGATGAAGCCGCTGTTTCGGATTCCCGGCAATGGAGGCTTTGTTCTGGCAATGGGGTTTGCCTCCGGCTATCCGGTTAGCGCCAAGCTGGCCACCAAGCTGCGGGAGCAAGGCTTGATCAGCCGCATCGAGGGAGAGAGGCTGGTAGCCTTCACTACGACCTCGGACCCTATCTTTCTGATCGGTGCGGTATCGATCGGCTTTTTTGGCAATCCTCAGCTCGCAGGAGCATTGGCAGCGGTACATTATGGAAGTGCAATCATGCTCGGATTGCTGCTGCGATTTTATGGAACCCGACAGGAATTAGCACATAAAACATCGGCAAATACGCCGGCCGCGCTCACTTCTTCTTCCGGCTTCAGCTTGCGTCTTGCCGTTCGGGCCATGCATGAAGCTCGTCTTCAGGATGGCCGCAGTCTGGGAGAACTCCTTCGTCATGCTGTCGTCTCGTCACTCCAGCTAATGACCATCGTTGGAGGATTGGTCGTCTTCTTCTCCGTAGTGCTTGAAGTGCTTACAGCTTCGCAGGTCATGAATACCCTGTACGATGCGCTTCGTATGCTGCTCCCTTTATTGTCCCTGCCTGACGGCCTCGCGGAGCCGCTTGTTGGCGGCTTGTTCGAGGTAACGCTGGGCTCCAAGGCTTCTGCAATCTCCATAGAGATTCCTCTCCATTTCAAGGCTGCATCGGCTGCCTTCATCCTCTCCTGGGGCGGGTTATCGGTCCATGCCCAGGTAGCAAGCATTCTGAATGGTGCCGACCTAAGGTATCTTCCTTTCCTGGCAGCACGCGCTATTCACGGGGTACTGTCCGCCGCATTACTTCTGATTTTTTGGAAGCCTCTTATGGCAACGGATTCTGTCTTCAGCCGTCTTGACAGCAGCCTGCCGGGAACGGTTCCTCCCTGGGAGCTGGCGGCTGAGCTGCTCAGACTTGCCAGCACGGTGGTCGCAGGTATGCTGGTGCTGTCCTTTATCATCTCTTTTGCGTCGAAAATGAACCGAAAATGAAACATTGTGTTATCATATATAATTGATTATGATCATTATGACCTTACACTAGGAATGAAAAAAGGAGCCTGTCACCTTGAGATATTATGTTCTGGACCGCGGCGATCAGCTATCCCTTGAGCTTGCCGAGTCCTTCCATAAACTTGCTGCCGATCAGGGGCTTATACGGGATGCCGATTCTCCCGATATCGTCGTATCTATCGGAGGAGACGGCACGATGCTTCATGCGTTTCACAGCTTCATGGACCGCATCGCTTCCACTGCTTTTGTCGGTGTGCATACCGGACATCTTGGCTTCTATGCCGATTGGAAGGCGGATGAGATTCCCGAGCTTGTTCAGATGATGGCAGGCGATCCGGAGGATTCGCACCTGAAGCCGCGGATTGTCCAGTATCCGCTAGTCGATCTGGAGATCGTTAAGCAGTCGGGCGTCTTGAAGCATGTTTGCTTGAATGAATTCACACTGAAAAGCGTGGATGGAACGGTCGTCCTCCAGGTCGATATCAATGATCATATGTTCGAAATGTTCCGCGGAGACGGGATCTGTGTGTCCACTCCTTCCGGAAGCACCGCCTATAACAAGAGCCTTGGCGGGGCCATGATTCATCCCTCGATCGAAGCGTTTCAAATTTCGGAAATTGCCTCGATTAATAATCGCGTATTCCGGACTATGGGCTCGTCCCTGGTGTTGCCGAATCACCATCACTGCGATATTTACTCGCGGAAGGAGCAGAATCTACTACTGACCGTGGATCATGTCAACCTGCGGGTTTCTGATCTCATATCTGTCCGCTGCAAGGTGGCAGAGCAGAAGATCAGCTTTGTCCGTTACCGTCCGTTTCCGTTCTGGACCCGGGTTCGCAACGCTTTTTTGGACTAATCTATATGTGAAGGAGTACCCTCATGAAATTGAAAAAGTTAATCACTGCCCTGCTCGCTCCAATGCTCGTCGTCCCGATGATGCTGACGCCGATTACAGCTCATGGCGCCGGGGTAACGCTTGATCTCAGCGAAGACGGCAGTGTTCAGGAATCATCAGAGCTTGATACCTTGCTGGAGGTATTGGATTATCTTGAGGCTTACAATATTGAAGGGGCAGACCGGGAGCTTTTTCTGGAAAATGCGATTCGCGGCATGGTCTATACCTTGGATGATCCCTACAGCGATTATTACAGCGTAGAAGAGCTTGAAGAATTTGAAGGCAGCTTGAACCAGGAGTATGTCGGGATTGGCGTAACGCTCCGTTTCACGAATGATCAGTTGGTTGTAACTCAGCCGTTGCCAGGCTCTCCCGCTTTGGCAGCCGGAATCCAGCAAGGGGACATTATCTCCAAAGTGGATGGTGTCAAGGTGACCGGCATGGAGGATATTTATCGTATTCAGGGCATCGAAGGAACCAACGTTGTTCTGGAAGTCCTGCGGGGATCCAAGCCGATGACGTTCACCATTACACGCGGCCATTTCACGGTTCCCGCCGTTACCGGAAAATACTTCCCTGACTCCAAGGTCGGATATATCTCGTTATCCTCCTTTACCGAACAATCGGACAAGCAATTTGCCGCGGAGCTGGGAATGCTGCGCAAGGCAGGCATGGAATCGCTCGTTCTGGATCTGCGCGATAACACCGGCGGCTATGTGAATGCAGCGATTAATATCGCCAAGAACTTTATTACAAATGGAACGGTCATGTATACGTCAGGGCAGAGCGGAAAGCTGGAGCCTATCAATATTGTTGACGGCGAGAGCCTTGACATCCCCGTCATCATACTCACCAATGAAATGACGGCAAGCGCATCCGAGATTTTAACCGGAGCTCTGCAGGATAATAATATTGCTACCGTAGTCGGGACCGCTACTTACGGCAAGGCCAGAATCCAGAATCTGTTCCCTTTATCCAATGGCAGCTCGCTTAAGCTTACCGTCCAGAAATACTTGACGCCAAGCCGCAAGGATTTCAATCATGTGGGTTTGACGCCCGATATCGAGGTTAAGAACAACGCTGTTGCCCAATTGGTCCTGGCTCTGCGGCTTGCAGGGATGCAATCGCTTGAGCTTAAAGGCAACTCTTCCTCCCTAGCAATTAACGGCATCTCGGTTAACGGCTATATTGATGTGGTCCAAAGCGGAGACAAGCTGTATATACCATCAAGAGTTCTGAACGCTCTGGTCAATGGGGAAGTGGTCTGGAGCTCCAATCTGCAAAAGGTAACCATAACGACCAAGCTCGGAGAAACGGCCGGCTTCACCGTCTCAAGTAATGCCGCAAAGATCATCAATAATGAGACCTATGTAGAAATCCATCAGTTTCAAAACAAGTTTTCTGGCTTAAAATGGAGCTACCAACAAGGGACTATTACACTTTCTTATAAATAACAATTCGAGCAGCGCAAAGCTAACAGCCCCCGCCTTGAACTTCAAGACGAGGGCTGTTTTGTATTTTCTCTGTTTATAGGGGCATTAGTACAGCCTGCTTGGATCGCAAGCTTTCACGCACATCGATCACGCGCTGATTGTCGGAGCCCCTCCACTTTAACTTCAGATTGCGCCGTTCCAGAACAAATTTTCCGTCGATCAGAACGTCGCAGTAGGTTAACAGTTCCCGCCTGCTTTCGTCCGCGACAATCTCTTCGAACGTATAACCCGACCAGACCCAGATATCCTTGCCGCTGCATTCGCTCTGAACCCTGGAGACAAGCCGCAGCAGTCCGTCGACATTCTGAAACGGCTCTCCGCCTAATATGGACAAGCCGGCAATATGAACATCCGGCATATTCAAATCGCCAATGATCTGCTCTTCCAGTTCTTCCGTATAGGGCTTTCCGTAATTAAAGTTCCATGTGGCTGCATTAAAGCAGCCTTTGCAGTGATGCGTACAGCCTGATGTAAATATCGAATGCCGAAGTCCTCTCCCATTGATGACGTCAAATCTTTTATAATCCGCGATGTACATAAGCGTCACATATGCTTCACGCGGGAGAGCACTTCTTTTTGCTTGCCCGCATTGAACGGCCGTTGGCTCGGCTCCGACAGATAACCGCAGCAGCGCCGGATGACGGAAGAGGTTTTCGGATTAGAATTGCCGCAGTTTGGACATTCAAAGCCGGTGTTGGTTGCTTCAAACTCCCCTTCAAACCCGCACTCCAGGCATTTGTCGGTCGGCGTGTTCGTACCGAAGTAGGGCACCCGTTCATAAGCGTAATCCCATACCGCTTCCAGCGCCTCCGGATTGTTGACGAGCGAATCAAATTCGCAGTACGTAATAAATCCGCCATTGGCATACTGAGGATAATCCTTCTCAAATTCGATCTTTTCAAAAGGAGTTACTTTCTTGTTCACGTCGAGATGGAAGGAGTTCGTATAATACCCCTTATCCGTCACTCCATCCATATGGCCGAACTTCTCCTCATCCAGCTTGCAGAACCGGTAGCATAGCGATTCCGCCGGTGTGGAATACAAGCTGAAGCCGTAACCGGTCTCCTCTTTCCACTGCTCGGCTTTTTGGCTTAAGTGCTGTACGATTTGCAGCCCTTTTTTTCGTAATTCCTCATCATCAAAAAGGCAGGTGCCGTACAGAGCCATCATCGTTTCATGAATCCCGATATAGCCTAAAGAAATGCTGGCTCGGCCGTTCTTAAGCAGATGATCGATCGTGTCCTCCGGTTGAAGGCGGCTGCCCGCCGCTCCCTCCATGTACAAAATAGGAGCCACCTTTGCTTTCACGCCTTTTAAGCGCTCGATGCGATACATCAGCCCTTCCTTGCACACTTCCAGCAGTTCGTCCAAGAGTCGATAGAAGGCGGCTTCGGAGCCGTTCGCTTTGACTGCGATCCGCGGCAAATTGGCGGTTACTACCCCCATATTAAACCGGCCGTCATGCAGTTCCTCCCCGTTTTCTTCATATCTGCCCAGAAATGAGCGGCAGCCCATTGGAAACTTGAAAGAACCGGTAATTTCTTTTACTTTCGGAACGGAAATAATGTCGGGATACATCCGTAATGTGCTGCATTTTAAAGCCAGCTGTTTGATATCGTAGTTGGGATCCCCGGGCTTTAAATTGACTCCCTCTTCCAGGCCGAAGATCAGCTTAGGGAAAATGGCGGTTTTCCCGTCTCTTCCCAGCCCGCGGATCCGGTTCTGCAAAATAGCGATCTGGATCTGGCGCTCCGCCCAAGACAATCCGCGTCCGAAGCCAAACGTGCTGAATGGCGTTTGTCCGTTGGCGCTTACCAGCGTATTGATTTCATATTCAAGGGATTGAAATGCATCATAGGTTTCTTTTTCGGTCAATTTCTTCGCATATTCGAGACAACGAGGGTATTTCTTATGTAGATTAGCATTTTCCCAGGAAACATCGATGGCTTCGATTTCTTCTTCTTCAAGCATATACAGCCATTCCAGGCCTTTGCGATAATGCTTTTTAAAAGATTCAAACACATATGGAGCCAAAATGACATCAATCTCATTAATCGTATTGCCGCCATAGATGTGACTCGCCACTTGCGCGATAATCTGGGCGGTAATGGCTGTGGCGGTTGTAATCGACTTGGGGGTTTCGATTTGGGCGTTGCCCAGCTTGAACCCGTTCTCAAGCATTCCCTTCAGATCGATCAGCATGCAGTTATAAATCGGAAAATAGGGGCTGTAATCCTGATCGTGAAAATGAAGGTCGCCGCTGTTGTGGGCTTCGACGACCCGCTTAGGGATCATGTAGGTCTGGGCGAAGTCCTTAGCCATGATACCTGCAAGCAGATCACGCTGCGTAGGTATCGTTGCCCCATCCTTATTGGAATTCTCCTTCAATACCTCTTCATTGGTGAGCTCCAGAAGCCCGAGCACCTTCTTATCCAGGCTGCTGCGTTCGCGCCGTTTCAAGGTTCTGACCTCGCGATAGCCGATGTAGGCCTCGGCAGCGTCTTTTCTTCGGCTATTCATCAGAGCGGATTGAACCTCGTCCTGAATATGCTCGATATCCACCTTCTCCAGCTTGGAAATTTTCCGCGTCACTTTGTCGGCTATCTTTTGTGCCAATTCGGAATCGCCTTTTTTCCTCGTACTATTCATGGCTGCGCAAATCGCATCGATGATTTTCTGCTGATTGAAAGCTACCTCTGAACCGTCTCGCTTAATAACTATCATGAGTTCCATCCTTTGTAATGATTTTAAAATCAGGTGTTCAACTAGAGGGAAGTCTAAGCTCATAGTCCCGCTTGTCCAGAAAGTATACCCTTTTAAAAATCAACTTACAGTGATTATGAACACTGCAGAAGGCGAAATACTACTATATATAGTGTTGATGTTAAAGGTGTACCCCAAAAAGGAGCCGCCTCAAAAATCCATCTGGATTTAGAAGCAGCTCCTTTATTCATTTAAATCTTTGATTTTAGCAAGACTATCTCACTTGTTCCTTGGATTGTTCTTTGCTCTGCTCTTTATTCTGATCCTTTGCGTGCGTCCTCACATGTCCCTTGCCATGCTCTTTATTAGATTCTTGGGCGTGCTCCTTGCTTTGCTCTTTGGTCCCGGAATCCTTGGCCTTCTGCAGAACAAAGTATTTGCAGCCAAAATTACAGTATTCATTAATATAATCCGTAATGCCTGAATAGGCCGTATCGCGGTTCGCCTTCGGATGATTATCGCGCAGGAACCCCTTCAGTCTCAGCTTCTCATAGCCCCAGTCTCCGATAATGTAATCATACCGGTCCAGCACCTCGCTGTATCTTTGTTTGAACGCCTCGGCATCCCAGGCATCCTTGTAATTCTGAATCAACTCATATGTTTTACCGCCGATTTGAATCATTGTTCTACCTCCAGTCCCGCCTGCACAGAAGCGGGCATTCCTTCTTTATGGCTCTTCGTTTATCCTATTTAAGGTTTCAAGCGCAGCATCCATCATCATCTTGAAGAACCCTCACCCTTGCGGTATAAGCTTGCAATGCCATTAATTATATCATGAATCTACTGGAAATAACTATATATCATCATTCCCGGAATTCACTCCGCTTATGAGAATAACACTACTTATGGAATAAAAACGCAGCAATTACATCAAGCTAAAAGGACAGCATTTACCCAAAGGAGGAGAGCTTCCTTGAGATCGCATCCCAGAACCTGCGGCATGCTTGCAAGATATCTGATCTGTCTGGTCCTGCCTGCCATACTATGCGCTGCTCCGGGGTTAGGCACCGCACGGGCTGCAGCCAACGAAGCCGGCAGCACCGTAGCTGAACCGAGCATCTATGAGCTCAGGCATTCCTTGTACAAGGAGATCGGCATGCTAACCAAGGTCCCATGGCACTGGCTGGCTGCCGTCGACCAATATGAGCGTTCGATAACACCGCGAAAGCAAGCAGAAGGAGACAGCAAGCGTCTCCTCGGCATCCGGTTCAAGGATTCATTCTGGACCGGTAAGCTGAATCCCGATCCGGAGGATAAAAATCCCGCAACGATCGGTTTGTTCGGAGGAGCCGGTAAGGACGCGACCGCCGACGGGCTGGCCGATCCCGGCAATGATCGGGATGCCTTATACACATTGGCCTCTTATTTGAGCAATAACGGGTATGAGGAAGAAGACTTCCGCATCGCCTTATGGCGGTACTATCAGAGCGATTCTGCGGTAACCCGAATTCGGCAGTTCGCCAAAATATTCAATACCTACGGGCCGGTCGATTTCCTCAAAGGCGCCTTTCCCCTCCCAGTGAGAAGCACCTATACGTATAAGGATACCTGGGGAGACCGGCGCGGTTGGGGCGGACTAAGAACCCATGAGGGTACGGATTTGTTTGCTCCATACGGTGTGCCGGTTCGCAGCGTTTGCTACGGAATCATTGAAACAAAGGGCTGGAACCCCTATGGGGGGTGGCGAATCGGGATCCGCGACTTACAAAACCAATACCATTATTTCGCCCATCTTCAGGGGTACGAAAAAGGAATCGAAGTCGGTGATCTGATCGAGCCCGGGAAGACCATAGGCTGGGTAGGAAGCAGCGGATACGGGCCGCCCGGAACGCAGGGGCGCTTCCCTCCCCATCTTCACTACGGCATTTACCGGGATACCGGGTCAACCGAGTGGGCCTTCAATCCCTATCCGCTCTTGAAGCAATGGGAGCGAACCGACCGTCAGAAGAAAAGAGGCACCTCCTGAATCCCGGGATATACGCCCTTAGAAGCAGTAGAGAAAAAAGCCGGAGGCAGTCCAGCAGTCAGATTTCACTGACTTTCTGGACTGCCTCCGTATTGTATGGCGTAGCTGCGTGAATTAAGTGCCTTCTTGCCTACTGGTCAACTTGCCTACTGGCACTTATGCAGCCGCACGATCACCTGCCCCAGCAATTTTAATGCTGTTTGTCACTTAATTTCGCCGCACAAACACAATTAAAGTTAGTCATGTGCCGCGGATTCGTTCGTCTCCGGTGCGCCTTCCTTTTCCACAGGCGTCTCCGCCTGCTTATCGTCCGATTCCGATTGGCCCGACGGATTCGAGGCCTCCCCGCTCCCGCTCATTGGCGGGAGCGCGATGCTCGGAGCTCCGGCCTGGTCGCCGACGGGATTGCCTTTGCCATCATAATAATACATCGGCACGTCGCCTACTACGAGGAGATAAGACACCGGAATCTCCGTCTCCACCGTTTGGGCCTCCATATCAAAGGGGACGACCACCGCAAGCTCGGTTCGGACGCGCAAATAAACCTCCACCAGAATGTTGTTGATACCGGCGTCCTGCCTTCGGGTGTTCAAGTCTACCTTCACATCGCCCTTCGGTTCGATCTTGATGGGAATACCCGGCCCAAAGGAAGCAAGAATGGGGCTGCCGAGCGCCTGACCGAGCGGAATATGCTCCGAAAGACGGGAAACCTCATCCAAGGTATTCCGCACCGTCTGGATCGTATCCGAAGTAATCCGCATGTGGGCGGAATAATTCAGCATAAACCCGGATACTTTCCCCGAATCGTCGGTTCTCCAATCAATCAGGTTATCGACCTGCTGTTCATTGGCAACCTGAGCGGTGATCGCTTCGTTTATCGATTCCGTGGCTATTTGCTTGACGCGGATTTTTGCCAGGTGAATGATAGGCCCCCTCATATGCTGCTCAACATATATAAAAAATTGAACGAACAGTGCCATCACAATCAAAAATACGATCAAAACAACCTTGCGACGTTTCATCGGCGGTCTCCTGCGGCGGCTCTGCCAGCCTTTTCCTCCACTCTGACTGACCATACCCTCGCGCTGACTGACAGACTTGCGTCTCTGCCAGCCGGCAGTGCCGCTCCGTTTCCAGCCCCGGCTTCTTCTCCAGCCGCTAGCCGGCTTGAAAGCCATGCTTCTGAACCATATCAGATTTCTGCGGCGCCTCCAACCCCTTCTGAACAGCATCTCTATTCCCCCTGTCCGGTCTGTGGGCAAGCTACTATAAAAGGTATGCAGGACGGGCGAAAAAAAGAAGACTCCGCCTATTGCTCCAGGCAGAGTCTTCCTGAAAAGAAATCTTGAGTCCGGATCCAGGTCCTTACTTCCACCAGTCGTCCGATGGAGTAACAGGCAGTTCCCGCTTATGGCGCGATAGCATATAACGCCGCTCGATGCTTTCCTTGTCCTGAGGTTCCACCTCTTGACCGGTCAGGTAGCGATCCAGCACCTCATAGGCCAGTCCCAATTCCGTCTCATCCGCTTGCTGCGGCTTCAGGTCCAGGAGGTCGGCGGTCGGGACTTTTAGATACAGCCTTTCCTGCGCCCCCAGATGCTGAAGGAGCTGACGGCCCTGGCCTTTGGTCAGGCCCGAGATCGGAAGCACATCGGCGCCGCCGTCACCAAACTTTGTATAAAACCCGGTGACAGCTTCAGCGGCATGATCGGTCCCAATGACCAGGCATCCGGTCTCACCGGCAACGGCATACTGCGCGATCATGCGCATTCTGGCCTTCACGTTCCCTTTATTGAAGTCGGACATTGCGCTGCCGAAGGCCGCTCCGAACTGTTCCGAAAAGGCGCTTACGGGCTCCTGGATATTAAAAGTCACTAAACGATCCGGTGCTATAAAATTCAGCGCTGCTTGGGCGTCCTCCTCGTCCTGCTGCGCACCATATGGAAGACGTATCGCGATAAAGACGGCATCCCGTCCCTCGGCGCGCAGCTCCTCAGCCGCGAGCTGCGATAGCCGACCTGCCAGTGTGGAGTCCTGCCCGCCGCTGATCCCCAGCACAAACCCTCTCGCATGCGACTTAACGCAATAAGCTTTCAGAAAGTCTATTCTCGAACGAATCTCCGTCCCGGCATCGATCACGGGCTTCACCTGAAGCGTATGAATAATCTCCTGCTGCAAACTCATCCTAATGTCCTCCTGTCGCTTGCTCTACCTTGCGGATATCCGCTCCTAGTGAGCCCTTAAAATGACGCAACGCCCAGACATGGCCTTCGGGATCAAAGCTGCCCGCCGCATCTTCGTAAATGACCAGTTCAAAGCCCTTGTTATAGGCGTCCACTGCCGTATGAAGCACGCAGATATCCGTGCAGACCCCGACTAAATGAAGCTCTGTGATCCCTCGGGAGCGAAGCTGCAATTCCAGATCAGTTCCGGCAAATGCGCTGTATCTCGTCTTATCCATCCAATGCACATGCCCTTCTTGCTTGTGTGCTTGATATAACGGCTCCAAGGCTCCGTAAAGCTTTCGTCCGGGCGTGCCCTCAATGTTATGAGGCGGGAACAGCTTCGTCTCGGGATGGAATTCATCCTCCTGCTCATGACGGTCAATTGCAAAGACAACAAAATCGCCTTCGGAGATAAACTGCGAGGTCAGCGCGACAATCGCCTGCTCGATCATCTGTCCGGGTTCCCCGCAAGTAAGCGCTCCGCCATCGGCGACAAAATCCCAGGTATAGTCAATATTGATTAATGCCCGCTTCTTCTCCATGCTGTTGTACTCCTCTCCTTTTTTTGCGCTGAACTAGGGCAGTCTGCTATTTTTTCCTTACCCATGTAATCACTGAACCAAGCAATGCCCCGATAATCAACACCAATTGCAAGTGCCATGGCGATACCAGTAAATGATGGGATTCCCATGGAAAGAAATAAATGCTCATGACTTCTTCCCCCCAATCCAATTCCTGAGAGGAAGAACCGCTAGAACTATCATAGGCAATACCAGATACAACGGCAACCATAAATGATACGGAACGGTCACCATCGCCACCTCAAGATGCTCCGTAAAGCTGACGACCATAGTCATCGAGAGGAGCAGGGCCAGCCCAGCTACGGCAAAAATGACCGGCCGGATCTTCTTGGCTGCGATCAATTGCTGAATGAAGAGGGAAGCCGCATAGAGATGCATCGACAGCTTGATGAATGCATTGATCACAAGATACATGATTCCCAGGGCATCCAGATTATCTATAAATGTTATTCGAGATAATTTAAGCAAAGCAAAGGCCGGATACATCATCTGTTGGAAGACGGCCTCCCCCATACCGGCAATGGTGAGCAGGCCCAGCAGCGCGATAAAGAAGCCGGCGAACAGGGTAGCAAAGCCTGTCGTGGCGGCTAATCCTTTTTTCTGGCTGACATAACCCCAGATCAACGCAAACTCGATACTCTCCCCATAGGTCTGCATAATGCCAAGCGGCCATATCGTCTCCCAAATTCTTCCCCAGCCCTCGCCGACGATCGGCAGCAAATTCACGTAATGAAGACTGCGCGACGCTCCGAGTAAAATCATCTCGAGTACAATTGCAAGCAGCAAAAAAGGAAGCAAAAACGCAGCAATTCTAGCCAGCACCTCAATCCCTCCTAGCATGGCGTAGACGACTACGGCAAGAAAGGTGATACCGATCACCCAGTCGGGTGTAAGGTTCATGATCGTTACGGGGAGCAGGAAACGGATATCGCTGATAATCCGAGCCCCGTTATAAATGAAGATCAGCGGATAGAGCCAGGATAACGGTGTTCCCACCCATTTTCCAAATGCATAGGTGAACCACTCCGCAAGTGTTCTGTCTCCCCCCAAACGAAAAATCAGCACATACAGCAAGATCAGCGCGGTTCCGATCCCAGTGCTGATCAACGAAGCGATCCATGCGTCACGGCCTGCAGCTGCGCCAAAACCGAAGATAATGGTTGTGCCCCACTGGAATAAAATAATCAGCGAGAACAATTCATATTTGGATATTTGCACCCGGTCCATGCTCAGGGGTTCACCTCGCTCAGCTTAATCGACTTGTTGGTAAGCCCGTTCCGCAGCACCCGGACCTCAACCTCCACTACCGGCTCAATCTCCGGAAAAACGGTCTCCCATCGTTCCCTGAATTGACTCTTCCAGACCGATGGGCGGGTTCGATACATGGTCTGGCCAAAGCCGAATATATCGCTGTTAAAGTTGCTTTGAACATACTTGATCGTGCGCTCAATCCGCATCCTGATATCTTGCTTCAAATCCTGGATCGTCAACTGGGTGTTCTTAGCATCCGCCAAATCCATGCTGGACGTATTCTCATAAATATTTGCAGTAACCTTCACCTTCAGCTTCACCTTCACACGCTCGCCGTTCACTTCAATTTTTCTCTTCACATCCGCCTTTTCCAGCTCGGCACTGATCTTCCCCTTCCGCTGGGCCTGTTCAACATTAACCGTAATCACGCCTTCGTTCATTGAATCCAGGACCCAGAGCAGATTCCTAGACAATCTGCTGTTTAGCTTGCCGATCATCCGATCATTCTTAAAGACCGCAGTGCCGGAAACCGCCAAACTCGTTCCTTTCTTCTTCGGTTCTCCTCTCCCGGAAGGAGCAATCTCCAGCATAGGCACCACCGGCTCAACTCCCTGGGATTGCAAGATATTCAGAAAGTCGACCAACCGGATCGAAGGAAGAACCTGCTGATTGAATTCATTGACCAGCACCTCGGACGCCAATTTCTCGAATTTCGGTTGAAACTGCATCAACTCAAAAGCGGTCGTCTCCGAGACGGCTAGGAAATTTTTCATCTGAGATTGCCGGTAGCGCTGAAAGAAGTCCAGAACCTGCACCGTACCTTGAGCGGCCAACTGCTTTCCGATAATAATGACACGGTTATGGGAAAAAAATATTTTTCTCGGGAGCTTTTGCTGCAGATTGCGATAAGCATCCATTACCGTATCCCCATCCTCTGCGACCAGCCAGCCGGCCGAAGCCGCCAGTTCCGTCGTTCCCGTTCCTTGCGACGTTGCGGTACCGATCAGCAGCGGTACCGCAATAAGCAAGCTGAGGCGGAATTTCCCCTCTTTCGTCAGATCCAGACCGGTGGCCGTAACGATCGCAATATCATTGACCTCCCGGTTGCTCCAACAGCCTGTCAGATTCAATACCATACACAATATTAAAATCGATACCGCAGACTTTCGCATGATGCACTCCTTTCGGAAAGCTATCCCTTCGGTGTAGCGGGCGGATGCGGGCGCATATGGTCCTTAATTCGCTTCCGGTTCCTCTTGGCCGTCTCTACCGGCCGGCTCTTCACCGCCCACTTGGGCAGCCGAAGCAACGAAATCAAGGTTCCCTCCGGATGGAAGGGCATAATGGGGGCAAAATACGGAACTCCGAAGGAGCGAAGCTTCATTAAATGGATCAGGAGCAGCAGCAGACCCAAAAAAATCCCGTATAGCCCTAGCACTGCGGCCAGAAGCATCATGGGAAAGCGAAGCAGGCGAAAAGCCAATCCCTGGCTATATATCGGAAAAATAAAGGAGGCGATTCCGGTAAATGAGACAATGATCACCAATGTAGCCGACACGATCCCTGCCTGTACCGCGGCCTGTCCGATCACGAGGGCACCCACAATGCTCACCGCTTGTCCCACCGGCTTGGGGAGCCTGATTCCGGCCTCACGCAGCCCCTCAAATGTAATCTCCATCAGGAGCGCCTCTACCAGCGTCGGGAAGGGAACCGCCTCACGTGATGCAGCAATGCCCAGCAGCAGATCGGACGGCATCATTTCCTGATGGAACGTAATGAGGGAAATGTATAACGAGGGGAGCAGCAAAGCACACAACGACAAGAAGAAGCGGAGTAAGCGGGCAAAGGAGGCAAAAAGATAATTTTGATAATCATCCTCCGCTGCATGAAGACTGTCGGCAAAGGTGCTCGGCGCGATAAGAACGAAAGGGGTATTATCCACCACAATCGCCAATCTGCCTTCCAGAAGGGCCGTTACAACCCGATCGGGGCGTTCCGTATTGATGAGCTGCGGGAACACGCTGAAGGCATTATCGCAGATTAATTCTTCAAGACATCCGCTCTCGACGATCGCATCGATATCGATCCGCGAAATTCTTTGTCTTGCCTCTTCCCGCAAACCAGGCATGATAATGGACTCAAGATAGACGAGCATGATGTCCGTCTTGGTTACCCTGCCGGTTGAGATAGCTTCGACCTTCAAATCCGGAGTTGCCAATCTTCGCCGAATCAGGGTCATATTCGTCTGCATACTCTCCGTAAAGCCGTCTCTTGCCCCTCGAATCGTCGGTTCGGCGGCAGGCTCCTCAATCGACCGCTGCTCCCATTTATGCAGAGCCGCCATCAAAGGCTGAGCACATCCGTCCAGCAGCACAACCGTCTCCCCTTTGCATAAGCCGGTCAGGCTCTCCTCCACACTATTCATCAGACGAAGCTGCTTCGATTGAGACAGAGACTCGAACACATCCTCAGAGCCTCCGTCTTTTTCGTTGGAGTTCTGCTCATCCCATCCTTTCAGCTGCTCCGGATCCATCCGGTTCAAAGGCTCGAGAATATCCGACTGGAACCGAAGCTCGTCCGTCATCCCTTGGATCAAAATCAAATAGCCCTGCCTGCCGGTTCGAAGCGTGAACGGATTATATTGCACGTCAGCTCCCGGCTCCAGCCGCTTGCGGTACAACTGCACGTCATCCTCCAGCACGCCGGTCAGCTTGGTAGTTCCGGTTATCGTACCGGAATCCGGATCGCCCATCTTCCTCCTGCCTCCTCTCTCGTCCAATTTCTTCTATTTGAGTATGATGAATTTTCCAGAAAACTATTCCGGAAACCTCAGATTTCCGGCGTTTACGCAAAGAGAGCGCCTTGCCGGAAACTTCGTCCGACAGGCGCCCTCATTCACTTTAGATAACTATTATGGCCTTATTGCCCTTCCTTCATTGCGTTCGCAGCATGCGCACCGCTCAATCGACCGCTCGTCAGCGCATACTGGACCGCGCTGCCGGACATGTATACCTGATTATAGATAGAGCGGTTAGCTGCTTCTCCGCCAGCGTACAGATTCGGGATGACCGTTCCATCTTCTTTTAATACGCGATAATGTTCATCCACTTTGACTCCGCCGAAGGTACCCATCGTTTTAGGATAGAATTTAAAGGCATAGTACGGGCCCTTATTAATTCCTATAAGCGTCTCTTTTTCCTTGTTGAAGGCATCCTTACCGGAAGCAACCCCGCTGTTGAACGTATCGATTGTTGCCGTCAGCGCATCCGCCGGAACCGCCATGGCATCGGCAAGCTCCTGCACCGTGCCGCCCGTGGCAATCTCATCGTTAGGCAGCAACCCTTGGATCGATTCAATGGTCTTGGTATTTGCTTCACTGGAGTCGATCACCATCCATACTTGCTCATGGTTCACGACCTGATTAGTCACAATAGCGTAGTGGCTGTTCTCGTTGAAGAAGCGGTTGCCCTTTTCATTGACCAGAATCTTCGTCGTATCCCAGCTCAGTCCGCCCAACTCCTGAATGCGGCTGCCCATCCCCAGACCGATAACCCACGGGTCTTCATACAGGGCTGCACCAATTTTCTCCGCCATCAAAATACCGTCCCCGGTACTTCCTGCGGCGGCTGCACTGATATCGATGTCCTCCACAAACTGAGGCAGGAAGCGCTGCATCATTTCCTCATTCTTGGCAAAGCCGCCTGCGGCGATGATGACTTTCTTGGCATGAACGGTCAGCGTGCCTTCCGCATTCTCCGCCTTGACGCCAACAACGGCGCCTTGCTCATCCGTCAGAAGCTCGGTTGCCTTGGTCTCCAGCAAAATGTCGATCCCTTTTTCCCGAACGGTCTTCTCCAGATTGGAGATAAGTTCCGCTCCGCCCTTCTCCGGGAAGTGAAGACGCGCCACCGGATCCAGACCGTAGCCCTCAACGCGGGCATATTTGTGATTCATATAATCCACCAGCCAGTGCGTTGTATCCACAGCATCATCCATAAATTTCGTGACCCGGTCATAGTCTGGATACTGGCTGTCCGGATTGCTGGTGCTTTGCCGCTCTTTCCACAGCTTCATCCAGTCCTCAGGCGTATCCTTCACACCGATTTCCTCCTGGAAGCGGGTGCCTGTCGCTGCAATTCCCCCGCCGGACAGCGCGGTGGAGCCGCCGACATTGCCCTGCTTCTCCAGAACAACTACCTTGGCGCCCTGTTCAAAAGCCGAACCGGCTGCCGCAAGCCCGGTGCCGCCCGCACCAATAATGACTACATCCGTAGACATTTCGCTGTCCGTCTTGTCTCCTTCCCTGACCGCAGCGGCTGCTTTTAATGCATCGATGTCGCCGCCGGCCTGCTTCACACAGTCCTCTACCGCCGTCAAAATGGCATTAGAGGTATTGGTTGCGCCCGAGATTACATCCACCGCCAGCGTCTGACCTGTCACGATGCCTTGCGGTATTTTTTCGATGGCTGGATCACTGATCCCTTGAGTTTCTTTATGATCCTTCACGGTAACCGATACAATCGCATTGGCATCAAATACAACCTCAACCGTAACGTCTCCGTTATTTCCCTTGGCGAATGACGTATAAGTTCCAGCTTTGTATACACCGCTGCCGGATGCTTCGTTGGCCGCCTTATTGCCGCTATTCCCCGAATTTCCGCAGGCTGCTAGACTGAATACCAGCAGAGCCCCCATCATCACTATTAATGCTTTTTTCCAAATCCTGCTCATGATTGTTCTCCCCCTATTGCTGTGCTCAAGTTATAAGCTAAGTCTACAAAGTGGGGTAATCACCAAGTCAATCTCAATTTGTGAAAAAAATAACTTAATAAGACGGCCTTGACGTCCAAATCATGGGGTTAACCCTATGTTTTAACCCTATTTGCCCAAGGACTAGGAAATTCTATGTTGGGTTGGCCATATTTCCCGAGCGGCATTTCTGAGTAAAGCTTCATTACTGCTGTTCCTAATTCCGGCATAGAGCGTTAAATACTGCTCCTTATCCTTGAAAGCCAAATAGGGGCTGCTGTCTTTAACCGGTCCGAAATCCTCCATATTTAGCGAAGAAAAGTTCAATTCCTCCATGCTCTTGACAATCTCGTTCCGGCACAGATAGTCCCTCGCCTCCATCGGGTTATGGATTCCGGTTCCGCTGCGGATGCCCAGATGCCAGAACGCCCCCGCAAACAATCCCATAGGCTTCAGAAGCGGTGAAGCTACGGCAGGAAGGAACTTCTTCTCGGATAGCGCATATTGGGTGTTCATGCCATGGTTGACGATAATATCGATGGAGCCCGATGCAAGAGGGATCTGCTTCAGCTCGCTGCACAGGAAGATGAAGGACTTCTCCCCGTATTGCAGCTGCAGATTGTGCTTGAGCTCCCTCAGGCGGTCCAGATCCGTACTGAGCAGGATATAGGTGCAGCCCTCTGGAATCTGGTCGATGTACTGCATTAAAAAACGTCCTACGCAATGATCCAGTTCAAGGATGTATTCCGAATGTCTGGCATGCTTATGAATATAATCCATCAAAGTCGTAGTTCCGTTATACATAAAATTAATGTAATGCGGCGAGGTGGACTCCAGAAACTCTTGTTTCGACGGCATGTTTCTCTTCTTGACTGCCTGACGGTCAATAAAGATCCCGTCTTCGACGATCGCCCCATAGCCACATTCGCAGAAGACATCCGCGGTGAGCAGCATGTGATTCTCGATCGTGCCTCCCGCAATGTGCAGCTGGTTCTTGCAGGAGGGACAGCACAGTACGGAGAGTGAGGACAGCGGGAAACCCATCACCTTTGACCTTCCTTCCTCCTCCCTGCTCAATTCCTGGATCTTCTGCTTCAGGATTTTTTCAATCTCGTTGAACTTCTGCAGCTTCTGATTCACCCTCGCCCTGTTCCGCTCCAGCAATGACAACAGAAACCGGCGGAAATCATTCGAACGCTCTCCCTCCAGCCGGTTGAAGCACAGAATGGTCTGGATTTCGCTTAATGTAAAGTCAAGCTCCTTCAGCATCATGATCTTTTGCAGATCACAGCAGTTCTCTTCAGTAAAATAGTAATGGGAGCCTTGTTTATCTACGACCAGCAATCCCAGATCGATATAATGGCGGATCGCATCCTGGGTAATATTGTTCCTTTTGGAGAACTCGCCGATTCTCAAATCCGTACCTCCTTCGAATGGGATCAGTTCCGATGCACGTTCAAGCCGGAATAAATTAATTTGTGAAAATTATTTTGTGAAAATAATCACTTTATTGGCCCTGCTAATTCAGCGTATGTCACGGAAGATCCCTTGTCATCCTATCTTCATCGTATCCGAACCTTTCCGGAGCCGCAATAGATTCTTTGCATAGAATCGAAGGTGAGGGCGTCTCGAAAGTAAAATTCTGTACACCCTTAATAACAAAACAGAGTGAGATTCATATAGGAACCAAGGAGCTAAGCGGCTTTTCTTGCTTGAATCCTTGGTTTCTTGCGTCCACTGCGGCTTTCTTGATCAAATGAGTACCGAGGGAAAGCCCGCCCGACCTCCAAACTTATTTGGCAAGCCTCGAAGCTTTAGTGACATTCTGCATTATAATGGCCTCACGAGCGCCCACGTCGGCAATTTTAATGCCTTTTGGCACTTATTTCGTCGCATGAACACCCACACCAGCAATTTTAATGCCTTTCGGCAATTATTTTGTCGCACGAGCCGCCCGCCAAGCATTTTAGTACTTCCCGGCACTTAATTTAGCAACGCACGCCCGTAGCCTCACCTTGAAAAAAGGTGCCCCCAACCATCCATGATAGTTTTGGGACACCCTCTTCGAGCAGTATGGATCAGGCAATTCAATTATTTGCCGGGATAATGCCGCTGCCGCAGCGCCTCGTAGAGCAGCACGGAGGCGGCCATCGCGACATTGAGCGATTCAGCCTGGCCTCGCATCGGAATGATGAGGCCGTCGTCCATGAGGGCGCGGACCGTGGGACTCAGGCCCGCGCCCTCGCTGCCGAACAGCAGCCAGGTCGGTCCGGTGAAATCATAAGCGAAGCAATTCACCGCGGCCTGCAGGCTGGTGCCGGCCAGGCGAATGCCGCGGCCCTTGGCCTGCGGCAGCAGCTCCTCCAGCTTGCCATGGATTACCGGCAAATGGAACAGCGAGCCCATGGTGGCGCGCAGCACCTTGGGCCCGTAAATGTCGGCGCAGCCTGCGCCGACGATGACCCCATCCGCACCGACCGCGTCAGCGGTGCGGATGATGGTGCCGACGTTGCCAGGGTCCTGGACACCGTCGAGCACCACAACCAGGCCCGCAGCCGCCTCCAGCAGCGGCTGCGCGGAGCCCGCGTGTTTGCGCACGACCGCAAACACCGGCTGCGGCGTCTTGGTATCGCTGCACTTCGCGATAATCGCCGCCGAGACGCCGATCCAGTCCACATCGAGGCGTGCCGATGCCGCGGCTGCAAGCTCCGCCGGGATTCCCGCCTCGAGCTCATAGCAGACGCATTCCACCTCTGCGTCCGCTTCCAGCGCTTCCTTCACGAGGTGAATGCCCTCGAGAATATATTTGCCCAGCTTGTCCCGCTGCTTCTTCTCCAGCAGGGAGGACCATTCCTTGACCCTGGCATTTTGGGAAGACAAAATCTGCATCTCTTTATTCCATCCTTTATTCGAACAGTTAGCTTTCCGAGTAAGCCAGCTCCAGCTTCTTCAAATCATTTTTTTCGCCGACGATAACCAGGATGTCTCCATCTACAAGCCGATCACTGGCGGACGGCGAAATATTCATTTTCGAGCCTTGCTTAATCGCCATGACGTTGCAGCCGAACTTGGCCCGGATGTTCAGCTCCTTCAGATTCTGCCCGAGCATGGTTCTCGTTGCTCTAAGCTCGACAATGCTGTACTCCTCGGACAGCTCGATATAATCGAGAATATTTGGCGAGGTCAGATGATGAGCTACCCGCAGTCCCATATCGCGCTCCGGAAAGATCACCTTGTCTGCGCCGATCTTGTTCAGCACCTTGCCGTGCAGCTCGTTCTGAGCCTTCACGACGATCAACGGCCCCCCGATATCCTTTAGAATCAGGGTAGTCAAAATACTTGCCTGTATATCCTCGCCAATGGCGACTACGACCACATCAAAATTGCGGATACCCAACGTGCGAAGGGCTTCCTCTTCTGTCGAATCGGCGGTCACCGCATGAGTTACCACATTGGATACCTCCTGCGTGCGCTGCTCATCGGAATCCACGGCCAGCACGTCAAAGCCCATCCCGCTTAGTGCCGTGGCCACGCTCAAACCGAACCGTCCCATGCCGATTACGGCGTATTGCTTTTTTGTTGCACGTGCCATCTATTTACACCACCTGAACAACTTCATAATTTGAAAGAGATTAATCAAAAAAACTGACTTTTTGAACTCGTTTGTCAAGTATATCACACCATGGTGAAAACTTGAATTTCCCGGGCAATTGCAGGGCACGCTATATAGCGGGCAACTACGATTTCAAGGAGGGTAACCGATGCCAATCATTATGGATTTGCGACAAGCCGTTATGCACAAAATGCACGGACAGGACGAGGCCGGACTTCATGAGATGATCGAGGGCTCGATCGGCGCTCAGGAAGCTGCTCTTCCCGGACTTGGCGTCGTCTTTGAGATGATGTGGAGAAACATCGATCCAGCCAAACAGGATGAGATTGTCTCTCTGGTGCATAACCAGCTCGAGCAGTCGAATCTTCAGCCATTGAAATAAAGGTTCCGCCCGACCCCCGCAAAGCGGTACAGCACATGTCCTCTTTGCGGGATCCTTCTTGCATATACATAAAAACGCCTTCGAGCTGTCATATCGGCAGACGAAGGCGTTTGTTATACGTTTGGTCTAGCTAACTCTTGAAGAAATCTCCTTACGGCGCAGTCTCCAGGAACTTGGCGTCCGGATTTTTCTCCATGGCTGTACGCATCGCGTACTCATTCTCGAACAAGACAACATAATTGCCCTTCTTGTCCTTCACCAGTGTTGAATTAATCCGGAACTTGGACGGATCGACCTTGTCGGCAACAATCCAGCGGGCGAATTGGAACGGCATGCGCTGAAGCTGAACATCCACGCCGTATTCCCCCTTCATCCGGTACTCGAACACTTCGAATTGGAGCTGCCCGACAACACCCAGCAGCGTATCCTCGAAGCCGACCGTCGTGAACACCTGAATGGTCCCTTCCTCGGTCAACTGGTCGATTCCCTTCTGATACTGCTTATGCTTGAGCGCGTTCTTGACGGTAACCTTGGCGAATATTTCCGGCGAGAACGTCGGCAATTCATCGAATACGACCTCGCTGTTCTGGCTCAAGGAATCGCCGATTCGGAAAATTCCCGGATCAAACAGACCGATAATATCTCCAGGATAAGCCTCCGACACGATATCCCGATCCTGGGCGAGGAATTGCTGCGGCTGGGACAGCTTGATCTCCTTGCCGGCCCGCACATGCTTCACGCTCATGCCGCGTTCGAACTTCCCGGATACAATACGCAGAAACGCAATCCGGTCCCGGTGAGCCGGATTCATGTTGGCCTGAATCTTGAAGACGTAACCCGAGAACTTCTCGTTCGTCGGTTCCACGAGTCCCGAGGTACTGCGGCGAGGTTCCGGCTTAGGCGCAAGCTGCAGGAAATTCTCCAGGAACGTCTGCACTCCGAAGTTATTAACTGCACTGCCGAAGAATACCGGGGTCAGCTCGCCGCGCTTTACTTTTTCAAAGTCAAACGGGTCTCCGGCCACATCGAGCAGCTCCAGATCCTGACACAATTGATCGTGCAAATATTCGCCCGCCATCTCACGGATTTTGGGATCATTATAATCTTCAACCTTGCGGACCTCGATCTTGGAATGATCCTCTCCCTGGAACAGCTCCACCTGGTTCTTCATTCGGTCATAGACACCGCAAAGCTCCCGGCCCATCCCGATTGGCCAGTTCATTGGCACCGAACGGATGCCGAGCACCTGCTCGATTTCCTCCATCAGCTCAAATGGACTCCGTCCTTCACGGTCCAGCTTATTAATGAAGGTGAATATTGGAATCCCCCGCTTCGCACAGACCTGAAACAGCTTGATCGTCTGCATTTCGACACCCTTCGCCACGTCGATCAGCATCACCGCGCTGTCCGCAGCCGTCAACGTCCGGTAAGTATCCTCACTGAAGTCCTGGTGCCCGGGCGTGTCCAAAATATTAATCCGATGTCCGTTATAATCAAATTGCATGACGGAAGAGGTAACCGAGATCCCCCGCTGCTTCTCAATCTCCATCCAGTCGCTGGTCGCGTGCTTGCTTGCCTTGCGCGCCTTGACCGAGCCGGCCAAGCGAATCGCTCCGCCGAACAAGAGCAGCTTCTCCGTCAACGTCGTCTTCCCGGCGTCCGGGTGGGAAATAATCGCGAAGGTTCTTCGTTTATCTACTTCCTGCTGCAAATTATCCAATCCAGTGCTCATTCTCACTTTCCTCTCGCTTCACAAAGTCACAGCTTCTATTGTAACATATTTTTACTCCGCTTACGCAGAGACAATCGCTTATTTCCAGTTGGCTTGAATGAACTCATCCCGTCCGGACTGCTCGCGGTCCTCCTTATAATGCTTCGGGTTCTTCTTATGGTAATCCTGATGGTAATCCTCAGCCGGATAGAAGGTCTTCGCCGGTATAATTTCAGTTACAATCGGCTTATCGAAACGTCCGCTTTGTTCCAGCGCCAGCTTCGATTGCAGAGCTGCTTCGCGCTGCTGTTCATTATGATAGAAGATCGCCGTTCTGTATTGCGGGCCCCGGTCCTGGAACTGGCCATGCGGATCTGTCGGATCCACTTGAGGCCAATACAATTCAAGTAATCGCTCATAAGGAAAAATCTCCGGATCATACGTAATCTGTACAACCTCATAATGTCCCGTTGCGCCTGTTTTTACTTCTTCATAGATAGGATTGTCTTTGGTTCCACCCATATATCCCGATACAATACCGCCGATGCCCGGCAATTCCTCAAACGGCGTCACCATGCACCAGAAGCACCCTCCCGCAAAAGTCGCTAATTGCACTTCATTCACGTTCCTCTCTACGCGTTGCTCTTCCCTTCAAAATTCGGTATTTGTCCGAAGCCGGTCTGAGCAAGCTATTCTATGGACAGCATTTTACTCTAATTTAGATGTAACAACAACCTGAGCGCCAAAATGAATTTCGCAAAAATATCCTCTATCTTGTCTATGAATGCATCACGGGATATCGAAATCTGTGTTACAATGTTTTAGCCTGTTTGCAGGCAAGTGAGGATTGGGAGGACCATCAAGAGATGAAGCAAAATCCATACATAGCCGTGGAGGGTGCGATTGGGGCAGGAAAAACAACGCTCAGCACGATGCTTGCCCAACGGTTTGAATTTATGTTAATGAAGGAAATCGTGGAAGAGAACCCCTTTCTGGATAAGTTCTATCAAAACATCGAGGAATGGGCCTTCCAGCTGGAAATGTTCTTCTTATGCAACCGTTACAAGCAATTAGGCGATACTCTGCTTACTCCGGCTAGCACTCGCCAACCTATTGTGTCGGATTACCATATCTACAAGAACATGATTTTTGCCGAGCGCACGCTCTCCGGCGTTCAACTGGATAAATACCGGCAGATTTATCATCTGTTGACGGATGACCTGCCGAAGCCTAACCTGATCGTATACATCAAGGCGGATCTCGATACCCTGCTGCACAGAATTCAGAAGCGCGGCCGCGACTTTGAACAAAACTTCGATGCGGGATATCTGTCCCAGCTGGTAGAGGACTACGAGACAGCCATCTCACATATTCGGGCACAAGAGCCGGACACGGTCATTATTACGATTGACGGCAATAAACTGGACTTTGTTGAACGTCCGGAGGATTTCGAGCAGATCGTTGCCAAGATAAAGGAGCACTTATAGATGATGAGCCATGAATTTAACATTCCCAAAGATGCATTGATCACGGTAGCGGGTACGGTCGGGGTTGGAAAATCCACGCTGACCAATGCCTTGGCGGCCCGCCTCGGCTTCCGTACTTCTATGGAGAAGGTCGATACAAATCCTTATCTCGAGAAGTTCTACCACGATTTTGAACGCTGGAGCTTCCATCTGCAAATTTACTTCCTGGCCGAGCGCTTTAAGGAGCAGAAAGCTATCGTGGAGGCAGGCGGCGGCTTCGTGCAGGATCGTTCCATTTACGAGGACACCGGCATCTTCGCCAAAATGCACGCCGATCAAGGCACGATGTCCCTTATCGATTATGAGACCTACAACAGCCTGTTCGAGGCCATGGTGATGACGCCCTATTTTCCGCACCCGGACATATTGATCTACCTGGAAGGCGAACTGCCGTCCATCTTGAATCGTATCCGTCTGCGCGGCCGGGAAATGGAAATCCAGACCGACATTTCGTATTGGGAGCACATGCATCAACGGTACGCCAAATGGATCGATGAGTTTAGCGCCTGCCCGGTACTGCGTTTGAATATCGATGAATACGATGCTACCGATGAGGCTGCACTGGACGAAATCATCTGCCAAGCCGCGAAGATCATTCAGGACTCAAGAGCGCTGCGAGCAATATAGTGAGAGGATGCTCGCGCGAGCTAATAGCTTTATTAATAGAAGAGGTGTCCCAAAATCATCACAGATGATAGGGGACACCTTTTTCAATAGAAAACAGGTCCTCTGAAATTATATTCCCAAAGCAGTCAACAATTTGTAGACCATCGCAGCAGCTTCGCCTCTTGTCGTTGCCTGGTCCCCACGGAAGGCGCCGTCCGCGTAACCGCTCAGGATGCCCGCTGACAAGGCCTGATCAATTGACGGCTTCGCCCAGTTTGGAATGTCCGAAGCATCTTTCAGTTCAGGAACATTGCCCGTCACGATGTCGGCGTCCACACCAGAGAACTGCAATGCTCTTGCCGTCATAACGGCTGCTTCCGCTCGCGTCACTGTGCGCATCCCCATGAAGCTTGTCGTCCCGGCTTCCTCATATCCTAGAATCAGCCCCGCTTCAACGGCAGCTGCGACGTGCGGTCGCGCCCATGACGGGATATCTCCGTTGTCTGAGAAGTTTGTGTTGCCGGAGGCAGCTTCAAGGCCCAAAGCCGAAGTCAGCAATTTCGCAAATTCAAGCCTTGTTACAGTCTGTTCCGGACGGAAGCTTCCGTCCGGGTAACCAACTGCGACATTCATCCCCTCAAGGCGATGGACATAGCTTGCTGCCCAATGATTATTCATATCGTTCATCACGATCGGTTTATAGGCAAAGACAGCAAACTTCGCAGTGCGTCCAATCTCCGCGCGAATCGTTCCTTCTTCATGAACGGTACCACCGATGAATATCCAACGCTTCTGCCCACTAGACTTTGGGTCTGACCTAAAAAAAGACAGCGACTGCCTTGGACGAAAGATAAGCGTCCCAGACTGCCGCTGTTTGATTAAGCTAATATCGGGAGAGCCCCCTTTCAATCCACGCACCCGCGTGGAGTGCGACACAGCTGTATCGATGATACGTTGCTTTTCTCCCTATTTCAATCCACGCACCCGCGTGGGGTGCGACCTTTTTTGTTTCCCAATACCCCACCATAGCTCCGATTTCAATCCACGCACCCGCGTGGGGTGCGACATTACGTGTGTAAACAAATTCGCTTGCCCCGGCCGATTTCAATCCACGCACCCGCGTGGGGTGCGACTTCCAGATGCCGCTAAACCAGTCCCCAAGTCCTTGATTTCAATCCACGCACCCGCGTGGGGTGCGACATCGCTGCATTGACGGAGCGAGTAACCAGACTTATTTCAATCCACGCACCCGCGTGGGGTGCGACTGCCTTTGCCGATCACACGGCAGCTCATGGTCTATTTCAATCCACGCACCCGCGTGGGGTGCGACAAGGGATGCTAACGTGCATTCATGGGCTTTCTGGCATTTCAATCCACGCACCCGCGTGGGGTGCGACCTTGGGGCTTTTTTGCGTTTTGTTCGCATCATACATTTCAATCCACGCACCCGCGTGGGGTGCGACGATTAAAAAAATTAATGTTAGCGCTTTATATGAATTTCAATCCACGCACCCGCGTGGGGTGCGACGTACCAGTATAACGTCGCGGATACATCTTTTTGATTTCAATCCACGCACCCGCGTGGGGTGCGACAAGAGGGGATCGATACATTCCTTCAAGACGTTTATATTTCAATCCACGCACCCGCGTGGGGTGCGACCGATATAAACGGACTCACAGCAATCTTGATAGTATTTCAATCCACGCACCCGCGTGGGGTGCGACCTTATGATCTCTTCATCGATCTCGTTATTCTTTTATTTCAATCCACGCACCCGCGTGGGGTGCGACCTGCTAGGCTTCAAAAACATTAAATTTCAAGGAGATTTCAATCCACGCACCCGCGTGGGGTGCGACGACGGCATGGCTACTATCTTGAAGCAGGGTTGGGAATTTCAATCCACGCACCCGCGTGGGGTGCGACAAGAACAGCGCCTGGTCAGCGTCGAGTCCCAAACGATTTCAATCCACGCACCCGCGTGGGGTGCGACAATCGGAAAAGACGGTGTGCGGACGAAATACCGATTTCAATCCACGCACCCGCGTGGGGTGCGACAAGGAGCGCCGACTTGTCGATCCCACGCTTGCCCCATTTCAATCCACGCACCCGCGTGGGGTGCGACGAAACACGCTGCGCCAACGGAGGACATTACGCCGATTTCAATCCACGCACCCGCGTGGGGTGCGACACGCCGCCGGGCGCGATTGTACGGAGGATCGAACGATTTCAATCCACGCACCCGCGTGGGGTGCGACGTGGTTAACGCGCTCCTTACCGGTTTGGATTGGGTATTTCAATCCACGCACCCGCGTGGGGTGCGACGGAAAAAGCTTTTGTAATAGCCGCTATCGATGAGCATTTCAATCCACGCACCCGCGTGGGGTGCGACGGTAAAAAATCCTTTTATGTGATGGCGATGGATATTTCAATCCACGCACCCGCGTGGGGTGCGACTAAGGAAAAAGAATTGGCTGCCGGATTTACGAAAATTTCAATCCACGCACCCGCGTGGGGTGCGACCGTAATCTCTCTTGATGCCTATGACATTCAACGGATTTCAATCCACGCACCCGCGTGGGGTGCGACGTAGGTCAATACACAGGCCTAAAGGATAAGAACGATTTCAATCCACGCACCCGCGTGGGGTGCGACGGTCGCATGAGGGATGGAACAGTTCTGGAATATGATTTCAATCCACGCACCCGCGTGGGGTGCGACCTTTTCCCGGATTGCTTTGACCGTCTTAATGTCTGTATTTCAATCCACGCACCCGCGTGGGGTGCGACATGGCGTGTCATTGGACTTTCATCGGCGACTGTATTTCAATCCACGCACCCGCGTGGGGTGCGACCGAAAGAAACACAAAATTATGTATCGAAGGTAATGATTTCAATCCACGCACCCGCGTGGGGTGCGACGTTGGCAGTTTTGTGTTATTAACGATCTGATTCTATTTCAATCCACGCACCCGCGTGGGGTGCGACTTTTCGATATGCATAAAAAGCATGGGATTGATCCATTTCAATCCACGCACCCGCGTGGGGTGCGACTCCGATTTTTAACATAATAAGGGTATTATTCAGCTTAATTAGCCATTTTCAGCCCTTAGACAATAAATAATCGGTTAAATAATTCCATATTTTTACACATAACCAAATGAAAGTAACTTATTTTGGTGCGAAACCCCCAGGGAATTCATGTTCGCTTCACATTCGCACCAGCATATTTTATGCTATTTTGGCCGTTAGAGAATAAGCGGCCCCTCCAAATCAAGAGATGATTTCGTACCCACATGCTCTATCTTGTTCTTGTACTGGTTGCCCAATTGGTAGAAGCGGATACTATCCTGCTCCGGGTCAATGAGTTCTAGTAGACGTAGTCTCAAGGATGTCCATTCGGCAGCATCGACGATGCATTCAAATACAGAGTTCTGCACCCGTTGTCCGCAATTGAGGCAAGCCTTGGCCACCTGTCGCAATCTGCGCTGTCCGGCCGAATCCGTTGTGCTTACATCATAAGTGATAAGTACCAGTATGATTCATACACCTACTTCCAAAGAAATGGCGGGTATTCGTCCAGATCGCCGCGCAAATACCTGGCGAGCAATAGAGCCTGTACATGCGGGAGCAACCCCCAAGAAATGTTTTCACCGAGATAAGGATGCTTGATCTTCTCTTGCTTGCGGTTCTGCCAAGCGGACAGAAAGGTTTTGCGACCTTCATCGGTAAGCAGCACCGCCCCGTTCTCTTTATGGACGAAGTCCCCGGCACTAACAAGCCTTTTATTGATAAGTGACAAGACAAACCGATCCGCATAAATGCCCCGTAGTTCCTCCATGACATCAAGTGCCAGCGAAGCGCGTCCAGGACGGTCTCGATGCAGGAAGCCCACATAAGCGTCCAACCCAACCCCTTCCAGCGCAGAGGTCATATCATGAGCCAGTAGGGTATAAGCCAAAGATAACATGGCATTGACCTTATCGAGCGGAGGACGGCGAGAGCGAGTATGAAATTGAAAATCCTCTTTTTGTTGCAAAATCATATGATCCCACAGCTTATTATAGCTAAACGCCGCCTGTCCCTCCAGCCCGCGCAAGCGTTCCAGATCATCGCACTCCCAAATGGCGTCCATTGTAGCAGATAACTGGGATGAGGCCTCTTTGAACTGTTCCACATCAACACGCAGCGGGTAATCCCGCGTCATCCGTTCCAGCATCCACTTGTGATTATATATTTTGCCAAGTATAAAGTTACGAGCCACCCTGGCCGACTGCAATTCGTTCTCGGATATGGCGTATTGCTTCTTACGCAGTACGACATTACCTCGGCTTGCTCCAATGACGCGGGCGAGGAACCGTCCATTCATCGTCATAAATGTGATGGATATGTTTCTGTCTGCGCAATATCCCATCAACGCTGGGCTGGCACCTGTATAACCGAAGGCAACGATAGACTCCAGATTATGAAGTGGAAGACGCCCCAACGTCTCCTGATCCTTCAGCAGCACAATGTTATCTCCATCCAGAGACAGATAAACGTCCGGCTGATTTACGAAGAGCGTATTCAGCAGCTTTTTCATTCCTTGATTTTCCCTTCGATGTAGCTTTTGACGGAACGCTTATTTAGCACTTCAGGTACACATACGGATTGTAAAGAGCATTTACTGCAAAAAGCGCCCGTCTTCACCTTCGGCGTATGTCTTCGGTGGTAATATTCGCGCATCTCTGCGAAAATAGAGCGAACCCGATCCTTCAACTCTGCTGTCAGCGGCACTTCAATTCTACGCTTGATTTCATTGTAGAACATGTAGCCTACGGGAATCGGACATAGCAGCATCTCCTCCAGACACATCGCTTGTGCGGCCAACTGGAGAATATCGGCTTCATCCTTCTTGGGCTTGCCCCGCTTATATTCAACAGGACAAGCCGTGTATTTGCCTTCTGCCCCCTGAATCTGTACGCCATGCTCATCCCGTGTAAACTCAACAACATCACAGATTCCCGTAATACCCAGTTCGGCAGATTTAACCGGTAATGCCCGAACGATCAGCTTGTCTCCACGCTTTTCCCGCACGAAGGGCTGATCCGCCTTCCGGTGCAAATGCTGTCCTTCGATCGTGCCCACGTTCTCTTCCCATTGCTGTTCAATATGAATGAGCGCCCACTGCCGCTTGCAGAACTGAAAATGCTGGATGCCTGACAGCATCAGCTCATCTTCGTCCCGATTAACGTCCATCCAGCACTTCGGCCTTCAGTCCGTCGAGTGCAGACAGTTCAATGGCATAATCGTCAAAAGACTGTGGTTCGTCCACTTTGGAGCTGACCGCCAGCGAGCGATGTACTTGAGCCGAAGAATATTGCCCCAGCTTCGAACTATGCTCCCACCAATACAGCTTCCGTACCTCCATGCTGCCTTCGGGACGAGCAGAGGACAAATCATTTTCAAACAAAGTCAGAAGTGCTTGCTTTATTTTGTCCGCGTCCTCATTCGTAAATCCGGTCTTCTCGGCTAGCTGCGTGTTGATACTTCCGTAGAAGACGTACACGCCAAAATCTACCCGATGCTTCATCCCCATGGTGTCGGACCCGCGATCCTTACCCGGCTCAGAGTTGACACTCTTGGTGATCTGCGTGCTCGTAATATCAATAGGGGCTACGCTGCGAGCTGCGTGAATCGAGACAGGACCTCTCACCCCGACAGATACGCCGCCACCACTTGCTGCTCCCTTAAAGGCAAATACCTGCCCGAAGCTGCGAACATCGATCCATTCCTGACAAGCGATTTCAGCAAAATCATCACTAGTTGCCTTCTTGTTCTTGGCTACTTCGCTAAGCCGTGTATTTCCTTCTGCGCGTTCTCTCAAACTACCATACACGTCATTCTTACGGTCATTGGATTGTACAAAAATAGCTTCTCCCAAGTCCTGTAGACGATTGCGAATTTTCCGCTTAATGGCTACGTCCGAAATCTCACCATAACCATCATAATTCTGGCGTGGGCGATTGCCATTCAATGGGTCACCGTTGGGGTTAGCACCTGTTACGGACAGAACTACGGCAAAATCAATTTTATGATCCAAACTACTCATATTCGTTCACTCCTTATTCGTTGGATTCGTTCTCATCCTCTTGGGATTCATCTGTGTCAATGGCAGCATCCTGTTGTTTACTTTGATATAACACATGTCTTTGACTGTAAAACCCTAGCAAATACTTGCCGGACAAGGATTGATTGTTAAAATCTTTGGGATCAAATTTATAAGCAATCTCATCTATAATTTTGGTCAGATTCGTTGCTTTACGCCCCAACCGGGCCTGATAAGGCTGTAAGGCCGTCTGAATTACTCTCCAGGTACGCTCCGGATGCTGAGAGAATGCATTCATATAGCGAATAGCATTGGTTGCTCTGTCTTCTTTTCCTAACGCTCTTCTCTCCAGCACGTCGGCTACAGCGAGCATTCTTCCAAATAAATAATTGCGATCATCGTTCTGTTCATCTAGTGACATGCCGATTCCCTCCCGTCGATCATATAAGTGCTTGTCTAATAAAGCACAGGTAATACTAAGCGTCTTCTCCCATTCCCAACGCTCCAAAGCTATCGGGTTAGAGGCCCGGTTCACCAGGCTCCTGATAATATCAAGCGGTACTCTGGAGCCATCAACGATACATGGCAGCATCCGCTCCATCAGGCCCTTCACCACTTTGTCTCCTGCACGCGGACCATAGGCCGCGAAGGCAATGTCGCGTGTCGCCGGAGCGCCATAGAAGACCGTGAATTCTCCTTGTTCATTCTTCCGATACCGATGGAGCCAGACGCAGGTTGTATGCCAGTGCTTCAGCCGATCCAGGTACAGCTCCTTGTCCATATTCCGGTAATACAGCACCGCCATACGCCCGGTTGTGGCAGAGTCGAGGATCAGAATGTTCACGCCTGTCTGGGCCGAGCTTACCTCTGCCTGCACCATCTTGCTTCTATACCCATCAAGCGCCTTGGCCACTTCAGCGGCCAGCGTCTCATACGTGTTAGATCTGCGGACCACCTCTGGCATCGCCTCTGGATCAAGGGCAAAGGTGTCCTCGCCAGGGTCGGGAATATACAGAGAAGTGTTACCCCACACCAGGAAGACCCGGTCATCAATCGTCTTCCCCTGACGCTGAATGAGCCATTTCAAGGCATTATGCGCCTTCTGCGAGACCTCGTAGCTTATACTCGCGGCATCGCGACTGTCCGTGAAGCGACCACGGTAGGTAAAGCCTGTCTTGTCGTTAGCTGAGATCAGCTTGGCTTTGTCACCCGAATTACGTATCTTGTTCGCGTGCTTGTCTGTACTAGGGAGCCTTTGTCCCGTCACATAACAAAAGTCTTCATCTCCCAGCTTCTCTTGATAGTAGCTGATGAAGGAAGCGTGAACCGCAGCGTCCTTCCAGACCTCTTCAAGTCGATCGTCCGGCGAATAGACGGTGAAGCGAACAAAGGCGCTGGTCTGATCCCCTGCAATTACACTGAAAATTCCAGGCTTCTCCGGGTATCGATCGCTGTACTTGTTGTCCCATTTGTCAATAAGTTGTTGCTGATCATCCACAGCCAGAATACGACTGACTTCGACGAGATCGCGAATTAACGTTCTTTTCCTCAAATAGCGGTAAATGCTCATTACCTTGGGATGCGTATAAGGGGACTCGGCCCAATTCTGCAAATCTTGTATGTAGGTTGCGAAGGGCTCTTCTCCTTTAATTTGTCCTCCATAAGCGACATAGTCCCCTGCGACATAGCTTAACTTGTCATGCAGCGGATAAGGGGCGATGACGGCACCCGCCCGACTGGCCGACTTCTCCGTACATGGAATCAGCGTACTGGCTTCACTCTTGTCGATCACCTTGGCTGAGTGAAACTCTCCTTCCTCGGTCACACGCACTTCAATATGGGCATTCTGAGTGGTATGCGATACAGGGAGCAGCGTATATTCGCGGTTGTATCTTAATCCAATCTCGCCTACCCTATCTAAATTGGACTCATAGGTCTCATATAAGTTAAGCAGCCAACTCACTGAACCTCCTCCTCTCCCCAACTGGCCAGTAATTGCTCGGCAGATTGGACATTGCTGTCGTCAAATACCTTAGACTTCATTTGTGAAATTACACGTATCTGAGTGCAGCTCTCAGGCCGATCAAAAGTGATAATTCCATTCTTCATCACCGGCTGCCACAGCCGCACCTCCATCTGATCCCTTCCTGTCTCATCCGGATAGTTGATGCCGTGCACCATCGTACCTAAATGAAGTTCTCCATATTGATCATAGAAGCTATCGCCTTCCCCAAATACACAAGGCTCCACGTAACCTTGACACTCGCGGGTGCCGAGAAAAATGTCCCGTCGTCCTCCTGCCTTAACGCTTCGCTTGAGAATGTTATGGTGCTTATTTTCGTTGCGATCAAATTCCATATCGGGACGATTGAGATTAAACTCAAAATGGCATCTGACCTGATAATGTACATCCTTCAGGTAAGTGTAATTAGCCAGTGTATTGCCGCCACTATAATCAATAGGCCGTACTCCCTTGGATTCCATCCGAATCGCATTCATGATGCGAACCTCATCCACAACCATCAGCAGCGTCGGCTTCCAATAGATGCTTTCAACGATGCCCTTGAGCGCCTGATAGGTTGGCACCTGATAGCTTAGCTTCTCACCCCCAAGCTTGGTTAACGGGTCTGTAAACAAGGCGTAATCACCGTAAACGGCAAACTCCACAGCATTTCTTATCATCAGCATTCACCTCCTTTCCCATGGAATCGTATAGAATTTAGAGATATCAGACCGTCGACTAGAAAATAGAGGCGCCTCCCCAGCTATCATTTTCCAAATCCAGTCCGAATTCCTCACTGTATGCCCCTTCACGCATTACAAGGATTTGTCCGTCGAGACAGGCCTCCAGTCCTTGATTCTGATCCAGCCTGATCTTCTCATAAGGGAACAAATTAACGGTATATTGCTGTGCCTGGCGCAGCAGGCGACCCAAATCCTCAATGCGGCTTGCTCCGTTCAATTCAGCGATAATATGGGCACCTTCCCCATAGGGAGCGATGACCGGGGTGGTCAAATCTTCGATCACGCGAAAGTGATCGGCCGCTGTTCGAGGGCTGTTAAGCAGGTACTGGGGCGGTCGCTTGGCGTAACTTTGACAGTAGTCTTGAAAGTAATCATTTTCCTGGAACTGGGCGAACAGCAGCTTCATCATGTTCTGCTTTAACTTTGGGATTTCAAATTTTAATAACGGCCTAACGTCGGCATAGAATTGCTTGAAGTAAAACCTCAATGCCTTGTCCGATAATAAAAACCCACCATGAGCTGACTCGTCCCGATGCATGTCCGTAAGCATTCGCTTGGTGATGTCCTTCCCTTTGCGAACCTCGCTAAGATGCTTCAAGTTCTCCTCGGCATGATCAATCATGTACACCTGCTGGAGCGACTCTTCACCATGACGGTTACAACGGCCTGCCGCCTGCGCCACAGAGTCCAGCCCCGCTAATGAGCGAACAACGCACTGGAAGCTAACATCGACCCCAGCTTCAATGAGCGGTGTACTGACGCAGATTACCTTTTCTTTTCTGTCCAGGCATCCTCTGATTTTGTCCAATTCCGTCTTACGATGGGCCGCACACATGGACGTGCTCAAATGATATACGACAGCACCGTGCTCCATTCCCTTCAAACGCTCATAAAGATTCTTAACAACAGCCTTCGTGTTCAAAATAATCAGCATATCCCGCTTCTCTTCCAGCCTAGCCAGCACCCACTCAGCCAAGCTCTCATTGGTGAACACCCTGGAGGTTGCTTCGTCGCTTAATTCCACTCGCTTGAATGCCTTAATCACATCATCCAGGTTGCTGACAATTTCTGCATCAGGGGATAGATGCAATTCATGCTCTACCACATCCAGAGCAGGCTGGGTAGCCGTACATAGCACCATGCTGGATTGTCCATAGCTATTCAGAAAATTCAGCGCCTCATTAAATAGAGATACACAGGACACGGGGACCTTCTGCACCTCGTCGAATATAATGACCGACTCCGCAAGGTGACGCAGCCTGCGCACATTTCGGTTACTTTTGGCGTAAAACACGTTCAGAAATTGCACCATCGTCGTAAAGGTAATCGGGCAATCCCAATTGTCCTTGGCCAGCTTTAATTTTTGCCGAATATGAATCAAGCCATCGTCCATCTCATCATCATTGAGTTCGTCAATCACATTGGAGTGATGCTCCAAAATGTGAATATCATCCTGCAAAATCCCCCGTACCTCGGCAGCGTTCTGTTCTATTATGGTGGTGTATGGGAGGACGTATATAATGCGCTTCTTATGGTGCTCTATCGCATGTCTGAGCGCATAACGAAGACTGGCTAACGTCTTGCCGCCGCCAGTAGGGATGGATAAGGTGTAAATACCGGAAGGCTTATACGCAGAACGCTCGCACTGTTCCGACATTTCCCTTCTTTGTTGGTTAACTCGGGAGGCAGCAGAAGTATGACCCACCAATCCCCCCAGCTTATCCATTAATTTAGTGTAATAATTCTCGAACAGTTCCTCCGTATTGGGAGCTTGCTCTTCGCTCTCCGCAATCTGCTCCTCAAATCGCCGCGTATCCGTGCGGTCTGCATCGATTAGAGCACTAAATACATATTTGGTCAGATATAGGCATTTCATTTCCATGGTGAATGAGGACGGAATGGCGAAGTAAGCATCCATCTCCAGCACCGCTCGCTCCACGTATTGTTCAAATGCTTCACGGTTCATCACGCGCTCAAAGAATAGTCTGGTGCAAGCTTCGTATTCAGGAACATCCTCCTTATCCCGAACTCTTCGTAAATAGGGCATTTCCAGTTCTGGACTGATGTAATCATGCAAGCTGGAATGGTGTGAAATGATGGCATTGCCGACTATTTCAGCAAGAGTTCCCTTACCACGTTCAATAGTTCCTGTATGGTAAAGATCATAAAGCAAGCGCCCCCCGGCTGTAGAATGATCTACACTCCCCCGCTTGGGAGGAGCTTCCGGATGAGCTACAGCTTCACGCAGATAGTTTTGAAATGCTATCGCGTATTTCCCGAGATCATGGAGTAGGCCTGCCAAACCCGTAATATGCCGAATGCCAAGTGCCTCTCCGGCGAACTCAGCCAATCGCTGTGCTCCTAGCAAATGATGCTCCAGTGGCTGTGGCTCCCCATCACTTTCCCGCACATGTGCAATATAGTCCAACCGCCTGACCTCCAACCCTTTTCAGTTAGTTCTTGAGAACTATCTCCTTATATTCATGTATTTCGCCGAAAAATCGCCAATCCCTTCCATGATTCAACATTTTTTATGATTTATGGAGTTAATTAAGTGAACAACAAAAAGACCTTTCCGAAGATCGGAAGGCTTTTATTTGTGCTTTTTCACAATAAAAGGTGTTTTTGATGGGTACGACTGCTCATTAGAGGACTCTTTGGTATTAATTTTGAAAAGTGGCAGTTGAGATTTGATCCACCGCTTGAGTAAGGTGCGACAGCATACGCTATGGCTGACAGGTACATCGAGGATAATTTCAATCCACGCACCTGAGTAAGGTGCGACAGGTTAACGGAGCCTGGGAAAGCCGGTCGGCTGAATTTCAATCCACGCACCTAAGTAAGGTGCGACTATGATAGCACGATCGAACGGAAATTCTACGAACAATTTCAATCCACGCACCTGAGTAAGGTGCGACGGAATGTTGCACCGACTTGGCCCTTGATTTCACTATTTCAATCCACGCACCTGAGTAAGGTGCGACGTTGGTGAAGGTTTCGTGATTCACCTGCCCGAGATTATTTCAATCCACGCACCTGAGTAAGGTGCGACGAGTGCTATGGAGGTATCAGAGTCAGACTCCAAATTTCAATCCACGCACCTGAGTAAGGTGCGACGTATAGCCTATTTTGGCGCTTGTCGGTGGATTTAATTTCAATCCACGCACCTGAGTAAGGTGCGACGTCCTGTTGATACTTGGTACCATTTACCCTAGTGATTTCAATCCACGCACCTGAGTAAGGTGCGACGTAAGATCGGATCATAAATGCAAGCCATGTATACGATTTCAATCCACGCACCTGAGTAAGGTGCGACATCTCAAGACGGTGGATAATGTGCTGATCATACTTATTTCAATCCACGCACCTGAGTAAGGTGCGACGATAGCATAGCTCGGCATCTCGGCATGCTGAAAGAATTTCAATCCACGCACCTGAGTAAGGTGCGACTATACGTTAAGCCGATTGTGGTAAGATTGGGAGATTTCAATCCACGCACCTGAGTAAGGTGCGACTCCGTTTTTTAACAGAATAAGGATATTTGAAGGTATAAACAACCCTCTATTACCCAATATAGAGTTAAAAATCAATTGATAATTATCTTATAATTACACAAATAGAAATGAAAGTAACTTATCTTGGTGTGAATCTCCCAGGGAAATCATGTTTGCTTCACATTCGCACCAGAAGTTTTTCCTTTATTTTAATGCCTTTATATAATCCTGCTAATCAGCCATACAACTTGAGGAAGAAGCATCTAAAGTATCGTCAAACAATAGTCTGATACAATTCTTTAAGCCCTTATGGAGAAAAGTGTTGGCGCACTCCAGAAAAAATGATTTCTGGTTTCAAGTAACCTTGAGGATTTGTTACTAGTGTATCATAATTCTCCCCAATTCGAGCCAATGATCCTATATTTCTGTCTCCAGAATGAGTTTCAACTACTCACCCAAAAATCTCAATTCCCTTTCAACTCAAAACAAAAACTCACCATTAATTCGATGAGTTTTTGTGCATATCACTTTATTCCATTATCTCTTGCACCGCATAAGAGGCCTTAGCGATCATACTACCTTAGGTACCCCCTCGGACAGCCAACAATTTGCTGACTCCCACGATCTCCACCTTGAGTCTCTCTCTCCCAAGTATCCACCAGCAGACTCACATAATCCGCCGATTTGGACAGGCTGAGTGATTCTCCAGTGAAGGAATACCTATGCCCCTCCAGCAAAGCATAGACCTCGATCTCTCCAGGGGGCCGGCCGAAGGCACTATGCCAAAACACATTGACGAGATGGACAAAAGTATCGACTACCTCCGGATCATCCTCAAAGAGAAACTTCTGTACCTTCATTTGCAAAGGATTGCCTCGCTGCTGCCATACCGCCTGGACAATGAGAGATAGCTGCATATCCAGCCCTGTGACCTCAGTCTTCCAATTCTCGTACAGCGCAACAGGATAATCGTAGATCATCATCCCCGTAACCATCGTTAAATGCTCTACGATCTGATGATATACCTGCCAGTACACAGAGGGATCGGGAAAAATGCTCTGATCACGAGGCCAACGCCGGTTCAGTAGAATCTGGATCGAGGTATGGAGGCGGAAAGCAGGCGACAAGGTAAAATAGTCATTGATCGTATGACCGATCGCATACTGGACATGCTGCTGCCAGGTCATTCTTTGAACGCAGCCCTGTTGACTCACTCCCGTCAACTTGTATGAGTGAATCCAGCCTTCTAATTCATAGTCCGCCACTTGTCTCAAAGCATTGCCTCCCCCTTCGTTTCTAGCCTTCTATCAACATCGGCTGCTCATACACACCGGCAAGCTTGCGCCGCTTGCTCAACACCGCTTCGGGCGGCGTCACAGCCGGCGCATAGGGATGCAGCAGCCAGGATCTGACGGTGTGTGTATCGGAAATCCGGTATAACGGCGGTTCTTGCTCAAAATCGATCTTCATCGAATAAGAGCTGCGCAGCGCAAAAGCATCTCCCTGCGGCGGATGAATGAGGTCAGGAGGAGTCCCCGGGATAGCCGCAAGCTTCGACCCTCCCTGCTGGCTCAGACTCGGCATCGAGGCTAGCAAGCCCCAGGTATAAGGATGACGCGGATCATAGAAAATCTCCTCCGCCGTTCCTAATTCGACAATTTGTCCCGCATACATCACAGCCACCCGGTCCGCCATCTTGGCCACCACACCCAGATCATGAGTAATAAAAATAATTGCCGTACCGATCTTCTGCTGGAGTTCCTTCATCAGATCGAGAATCTGCGCCTGTATGGTCACATCCAGCGCCGTTGTTGGCTCATCGGCGATCAGCAGCTTTGGATTCGCCGCCAGCGCAATAGCAATGACAACACGCTGACGCATTCCGCCGCTAAATTCATGAGGATACTGATGGAAGCGGCGCTCCGGAGCAGGAATTCCAACCAGTCCCAACAGCTCAATTGCTCGCTTATAAGCCTGCTCCCTATTCATACCTTCATGCAAGTGCAACACCTCGGTGATCTGCTTGCCCACCTTGATTGTTGGATTCAGTGAGGTCATCGGGTCCTGAAAGATCATGCCGATTTCCTTGCCGCGAATCTTCTGCATCTGCTTCTCCGTCTTACTCGTCAATTCCTGACCGTTAAACCAGATTTCTCCCCGTTTATAGACAGCTTGCGGCTTCGGAAGGAGCTGCATTACAGCTTGAGAGCTTACACTTTTGCCCGAACCCGACTCCCCGACAATCGCCAGGGTTTCCCCCTTGTTCACATGGAAGCTGACGCCTCGAACTGCTTGTACCTCGCCCTCCCGGGTTTTGAATGAGATCGCCAGGTCCTTTACTTCTAATAAATGCTCCATCTATTCCTCACTCACTTTCCTTAATTCCATCTAGAACTCTATAAGATGCACCAAGACTTAGATTTTTTTAGAATGATAATGATTATCATTATTGATTATAACATAAGCAGGCTCCGATACTCAATCAGGAATCAACTACCAACTCAATGGAATCAGCCCAGCAAGTAAATCTACAAATTAAATAATTTGAACAGTCCTGTGATTTCATGTTCACTACACATTTGCACTTTTATGTTCAGGAACTCCGCTACAATCGAAAATACCCGCAAAAAAACCGCCCCAGCACATGGCTTAAGGCGGTTACTATTTCAAAATATATTACCCTCTGCTAATCCAGATCACGTTGTCCTCTTCCTGCCCATTTACCGGCCACCAATGGAAGCCATCCTTGGCAAGCAGCTCAGCCGCTTCCTCAGGTCCCCAAGAACCGGCAGAATATGTGCTGATATCGCCAGGGTTCTGAGCCCAGGCCGCAGCGATGCGGTCGACGAATGCCCAGGCGGTAGCCACCTCGTCCCAACGGGTGAAATAGGTGGAATCCCCATTTGCAGCATCGTAAATAAGACGCTCGTAAGCTTCAGGCGAATTGATGCCAACCTGACAGCTTTGGCAGAACTCCATGGCAAGAGGTTCAATGGCTGACTCCGAGCCTGGCTTTTTCGCGTTAATCTTAATGTAGATGCCTTCCATCGGGTTGACCCGAATCACAAGCAGGTTCGGCTCCAGCGTATGCTTTTGGCCCAGGTAGACATTTGTCGGCATTTGCTTGAATTCAACGACGACCTCTGTTGTCTTCACTGGCAGGCGTTTGCCTGTCCGGATATAGAACGGAACTCCCGCCCAACGGAAATTATCGACAAATACTTTCGCCGCAAAATAAGTCTCTGTATTCGAATTCGGATCTACTTTATCCTCTTGACGATAGCCCGGTAGATGCTTGCCCATGCTCTCGCCCTCTGTATATTGACCGCGCACCACGTTCTCCTTCACCTCAAGCGGAGTAGCATAAGGCCGCAGCGAACGAAGCACCTTCACCTTCTCATCCCGGATATCTTCCGGGTACAGACGACTTGGCGGTTCCATTGCAATCATCGTCAGCATTTGAAGCATATGGTTCTGTCCCATATCGCGAAGCGCACCGGAGTGGTCGTAATAGCCGCCCCGTTCTTCCACACCGACCGTCTCACTGAGCGTGATCTGAATATTGGAAATGTGCTTATTATTCCATAGCGGTTCAAAGAAAGCATTCGCAAAACGAATCACTTCAATGTTCTGAACCATCTCTTTACCTAGATAATGGTCGATCCGGTAGATCTCTTCTTCTTTAAATACCTGGTTCAGCTCTTCATTCAGCTTCTGGGCTGACAGAAGATCATACCCGAACGGCTTCTCGATCACGAGTCGATGCCATCCGCCGCTGCTCAGCATTCCGCCCTTCTGAAGGTTGAACGAGACGCTTCCGAACAGCTCAGGGGCAAGCGCCAGATAGAACATCCGGTTGCCGGGAATACCAAATCGGGATTCCACCGATTCTGTCAGCTCCCGCAGCTCAACGTAGCCGTCGATATTGTTAATATCCAGCGACTTGTAAGAGAAATGCTCGGCAAACCGCGTCCAATGAGCGGTGTCCTCAACCTTGTAACGACAGAACTCTTGAATGGAACGGTGTACATCGTCCCTGAATTCCTCAGGTGTGCGCGGACGGCGTGCCACGCCGATAACCGCAAAATCCTCAGCAAGCTTCCCTTCGCGATATAACGAATATATAGCGGGGAAGAGCTTGCGGCGTGCCAAATCCCCGGTTGCTCCAAAGATAAAAAATACAGCTCCTGGTGTCTGCAATGATTCCAGATTTTGAATATCAGCCATGGCTCCTCATTTCTTTCTATGTAATATAGTGAATATTTATTCATACCCAAGCAATGCCATAAGTTTACAGATACATCACTGGATGTGATGTAATTTTAGCATATTTGCAGGAGTCTTGCCATCAAATTCATATCAGAATATGTTGGAATTTATATAAATTCATCTAATATTTATCTAATTTTTAATTTAAACTCATAATTAATATTCAACCGTTAGCAATGGCGAGCCCAATGAGACCTCCTGCTCCCCTGTCACGGAGTGAATATGCACTGCGGCTTGAAGTCCTACTTTTTGGCCTCCGCTGTCCACCGAAATCGGCAGATAGGATGAATAATAAGTGCGGCTGACTGTATCTTGATCTTCGTATTGCTCGACCAGGGTCAGATCCAGCTTTTTCGGAAATTGCTTCTCCACGATATCCAAGGCTTCCTTCAACGAGCCACTGTCAAGCTCATCCGGCTGCTTTCGCATTCCCTGCACAGCCGCATTCCATTCGGCCGCAATTCCTTCATCCAGCATAGACTGCCCCAGCAGTGCCTGCTGCTCTGACAATGAAGCCATTGCATGCCGCCCTTCCCCTTCAAGGCGCAGCACAACATAATATTCCGAGGAGGAGAGCTGAGTGACATTCAAATGAAGCGCAAACTCATCACGGCTGCCTGAGGATGAATAGACCGTATGGTTTTGCAGTATATCTTGTTCCGCCGCCGGCAGACCAAGACGTGTAGTCAGTACATTCGCTGCTTCTTCGGGATCCAGCAGAGTACTCCAGTTTCCCTGCCATTTTACAGTTCCGGAAATCTCATCACCGATAATCTGTTCCCCCAGATCAAGCAGTTCCTTCCACTGGGACTCCGCGCTCATGACCTCATCCTCGACGACAGTCGGAGAGGCTTGCCGGGAAGCGGATAATTGATACAGAACAACCAGAAGCAGAATGAACGCCGCAATAACGGCTAACTTAGGTTTCCCTTTCCCCCTCAGGCTATGCATCTTTATCCCTCCTTGTTCTACCTACTAATCTATCATATCTACAGAATAACCACCCACATCTTCCCTATACAAGAGCCCCTTTTTTCATCGGACAAAATAAATAACCGCCAAAATCTAACCCCCTCGGTTAAATGTTGACGGCTGTTTGCAGCATTCTATTCTGCCAATCCATTCTTGTACGCATAAATGGCTGCCTGAGTGCGATCGTCCACTCCAAGCTTGGCTAAAATATTCGTTACGTGGAATTTTACGGTCTTGATTCCGATGATCAACTCGTCCGCAATATCCTGATTGGATTTCCCTTGTGCCAGTAATCTCAGCACATCCATCTCCCGCTCGGTCAATTCCTCGTGGGCAGGCGTCTCCGCCTTCGGCTGGCGCAGACGGTTCATCATTTTCGAGGCCACTTGAGATTCAAGCACCGACTGTCCGCGAACAGCGGCCCGGATCGCATCCGCAATTTCAGAAGCTCTGGACGTCTTAAGCAAATAGCTGAAAGCACCCGCTTCAATAACCGGATACATCTTCTCGTCATCCAGATAACTGGTAAGTACAATCACTTTGCATTCAGGATACAGCGCCAAAAGCTGCCGTGTCGTCTCAATGCCATCCATGCCATCCATCACAAGGTCCATCAAGACAACATCCGGCTTATACTCCTGGGCCAATCGAATTCCTTCTTCTCCGCTGCTGGCCTCTCCGACCACTTCGATTCCATCCTCGGTACCCAGCACAGCGGCCAGACCGATCCGAACCATCTCATGATCGTCTACCAGAAGCACCTTAATGCTCTTCTCCAGTTCCGTGTCCGTCTCCATGAAGCTCTTCCCCTCCGATCTCTTCTTTTAATATAGGTACGGTAATTTCGATTCGTGTTCCTTTACCGGGAGCTGTAATAAACTGAATGGAGCCGCCGATTTCACGGACCCGTTCCTGCATCGTGGATAGCCCGTAGGAGGTCTGCTTCTTCTCGTCCAGCTCAAAGCCGATTCCGTTATCGCGCAGAGCGACCTTGATCGTGTCGCCCTTACGGTGAATCCGAATGTCCATCTTATCCGCCTTGGCATGCCTGAGCGTATTGGACATGGCTTCCTGAATGATCCGGAACAAATGATTCTCGATCCCTTTACCCAAATTCAAATCTTCATCCATTTCCAGGGCCAGCTCCATAGGAACCTTCGTCTTCAGCTCTCTAACCAACTCGCGAAGTCCTTGCGACAGCTCCTTGCCCTCCAGATACACCGGGCGCAAATGCAAGAGCAGCGCGCGCATCTCTGACTGTGCGACCGAGGCCATTTCCTCAATCAGCTCCACCTGACGCTGAGCCTTATCGAAATCCTTCTCCAGTGTTCTTCCCACAGCAGTCGCTGTCATCGAAATGGCAAACAGCTGCTGGGAGACCGCATCATGCAATTCGCGCGCCAGCCGTTGTCTCTCTTCCACGATAGCGGATACCCGGGCCTGCTCCGCCAATTGAGCATTATGTGTGGACAGACGCTGCAGCGAGCTAACCTGCTCCTCCCACCGTTTGCCGATGCGCTCCAACTGCTCGGATAAGCCGCCGATCTCGTCGTCACCCAACTGGGGCACCGTCCCTGTCTGATTGCCCTTCTCCCACTGTACCAGCGCATTCCTTAACAGATCAATTCTCCGCTTCTGGCGATAACCCTGCAAGAATCCGTAGGCAGCCCCAATGCTGACCAGCAAAGTTAACAGGGTCAAGCCCGTCTTGATCCCGGTTCTCCAATCACTTATCGTTCGAAGATATCCATATGTATACAGCACGTAGGCGATAACCGCCAGCAAGAAAAAGCACAGGAGAATTCCCTCCCGCATACTCCTTGAAACCATGTTTCGCGGCTTTCTGTTGTTCATGCGTGAGTGAACCTCCTGTCTTAAGATAATTTTATATCAATGTCTCCTACTAAATAAGAGAGCATAATCTTCACTTTCTGTTCACGCAAATCATAATCCGGCGATTTCCAATACACCCGGTTCATAATTCCCGTATCCCGTTCCTGCCCTAACTCAACCTGACCAAACAACACAAATGCTTCAATCTCAACTCCATAATCATCAAATACCGATAGATCAATATCCCCGACAATCCCCTGGAACATAAGCAGGTTGTCTTTGCCCTCCATGATGGCTAGTGACAGATCAATATCAATCTCTCCAAGAATATGCCACATGCAAGTATTTCTCAATGTCCAAGGATCCAGATCCCATCTCAAGCTTGTCGTTATGCTCTGCTTCTGAACCATATTGCCCAGCGGCTGATTTTTACGAATCTTGGCGTAATACAATCCAAGCGATATCATGAGAATCGCAATGACCAGGATGAAGTGGTCCAGAAGAATAAAGATGCCTCCAATAGCCATCAGGATGTATCCCGTCTTGACGTCCTCGCCTTGTCGAACCTTATAAACTCCGTATCCCAATAAAAAGAGGGCGACAAGGGTCATGAAATTAAGCCATTGGCCAAAAATCATCACGACACCGAAGCCGATCAGCCCTATAGCCAAGAACCTTTTCCGTCTGTCCATGCCGCACCTCCCGATGTTATATAAGTCGGAGAAGCCATTACGGTATGGGATCATACCGCATGGCTTCACCAAATGTTAGCATACCACAATGTCTATCAGACTGTGTAGCTGTTATTCTTCGCTTTGTTCCTTCTTTTCAGTTGGGGACAGCTTAGCCTTCAAGGCTTCCAGTTGAGCGTCTACTTTAAGCTGCTTCTCTGCATCAGCCGGGCTGATGTAGGAGGAGGATGTAGTTCCGCGATATACGACTCCTGCAACTTCCGCTTCCGCTTCCATCTGCATGATCTTCTCTTCCATCCGGTGGAAGCCGAGAGAAGCGTTGCCGCTCTCGATTGTGTGCAGCGAGCTGACCTGGGACATTTGCTTTCTGGCCTTCGCCATTTGTGCACGGTTTACCAGTTCGTTCCGCTTGTTGCGAAGCTTGTAGAATTCATCCTTCATTTCATGAAGCTGCTGCTTCAATTCATGAGCCTGTGTCTCGGACTCTGCATGCAGATTGCTGAATTCGGTTTGCTTTTGATCGTAGTGAATCTTCTCTTCCAGCAGCTTGCGGGCTACTTCCTCCTGACCATTACGGAGCGCGACTTCAGCTTGCGCCTCACGTTGAGCCGAGATGCGGATTGCCTCATCCAGACGCTGCTTCATTCTGCGTTCATTCGCCATTTGCTTCGCTACAGTTACCTCCGCATCGCGAATTTCCGCTTCCATATCGCGAAGATATTGGTTCAGCATGACGATTGGGTCCTCAACCTTATCCAACATTTCATTAACCGACGCTTTAGTGATATCCTTAATTCTCTTAAATACTCCCATTGTTTACACTTCTCCCTTCTCGTATTTGCTCAATTTTTTGCGTAAATCTTCAAGTTCCTTCTCCATGGCTTTCTTCTCGATATCTTCCATCATGGAGTCCAGATTGGAGGAAGGGGGTCCGCCAAATCCGGCACCTGTATTTCCGTTAAAAGAATTTCCTTGATTCGCTCCTTGATAAGGCGGCTGTGGAGGACGAGGTCCGCCATATCCATAGCCAGGGCCGCCGGGGCCGCCTGGATTACCGCCAAAGCCCGGACCTCCCGGGTTGCCGCCATAGCCTCCGCCGTAGCCGCCACCATTCCAACCGCCGGTACTATTATAGTAAGGATCATACGGCTGATAGGGCTCCTTGGAGATGACCAGCGATGCGATCAGATAGATCAGTATAGCGGCTCCGCTTGTAATCGGAACGCAGATAATAATCAGAATCCGTAGAATCGTCGAGCTGATCCCGAAATATTCAGCAAGGCCGCCGATCAGGCCTGTCAACCATTTATCACGTCTAGAACGATATAGTCTGTTCATCGATTACTACTCCTCTCCGGCTTTGTTCAGCTTCTGCTTCAAGCGGGAGAGCTCCTGATCCAGTGTGGATTGAATCGTAGATCCGACCTGGCTGGCAATATCCTGGCCTGCCTTGCGCAGATCGCGCAAGCTGCGGGCCTCCCACTCCATGCCCGACACCTGATCTTCAAGACGATGGAACATTTTCGGCACATCCTGCGCCCCGTATCCATTCATCCGCTGATTCATTCGTTGCTGTAATCGCAGCGTCTCCATTCTGGCATAATAATATTGACGCTTGCTGTAGACGGTCTGATACTCTGTCTTCAGCTCATGCAGTTGATTCTCCAGCTCTTGCAGAGACTCCAGGCTCTGTGCATACAGCCCTGAATACTGATCGATCTTCTCGTCGTACAGCATCTTCTCTTGCAGTGCCAGCTTGGCGAGATGCTCCTCACCGGCCTTCACTGCAAGCAGCGCTTGTTCTTCCCGCTTGCCGCTCATCGCTCTGGCTTGGTCAACTTGACTCTTCAATTGTTTGGTATGGCCGGAATACTGGTGATGCAGCTTCTCGGCTTCCATAATCTCCTGCCGGGTCTCGATCAGGAACTGGTCGATAAGCCGTACCGGATCCTGTGACTGCTCCAATCGTTCGTTCAAATTTGCTACAGTAATATCCCGTACGCGTCGAAATACACTCATAACTACCTATCCCTCCTGCCTATCGTTATATAATCAGTAACTCCGTCTTCCTTTCAGAGTTGATATTCCGTAAATGATGAGCCCGATTCCAAGCACCGGTATAATCAGCCAAGCCAGCTTGGAGATCAGAACGATCAGCCCGATAATCAGGATTACCCAACCGAAGAAAGCATTTCCTTGCTTGATTCCGTAGTATCCCAGACCAACCATCGCCACCGCAATCAGTAATCCGAACAGGCTACCCAGGAAGGGAGTCAGTTTACCCAGCAAAATCAGTGCTCCAAGAGCAATCAGCAGAATCGCAAGACCTTTCGAATTTCTGTTTCTCATTTTATTAATCACCGCCTCTCATTGAATCAACCTTATGTCTTTATTCTAGGTGGAATCAAGCATCTTCAAAACGGACCGGGGACGGTTTTTGAACCTAGACCTAAGTCGAGGTCCCTTTCCTCCGCAAGACAGAACCGGGTGTAAAAGCTGCCGTTTTCTATAGATTCAGACCCGTTTGTAAAGTCGACTAAATATGGATGAAATCTTTGAGATAATGCCCATTCTGTGCTATCCTTGAGGTATGCTACTATGGCGTAAAGGGGTGCGGAAGAACATGCGATTGCGAATCTTCAACAAATTGCTTGCACCGGCCATAATACTGTTGCTATTGGCAGTGTTACTGCTGATGTCCGCTCCGGCGACCTCGCCTGTTCTTCAATTTCATGAGGCCGATCAGGATACCCTTGAAACCTCGGCTTCAACGACGCAGCATCACAGCATCCCCCTGCGTCTGAATTCTCCGCAACCGGGTAAACTACTGATAGATCGAACGGCTGCGCTGTTCTTTCTATTTTTAATGATCCCTGTTGTGATACCCTTATTTCCGCGGACGTCTTTTCGTCCGTTCTTCTATCTTTTAAAGAAGCGGATTCTTTTATTACCGATCAAATTCACGAGTATGTTCCTTGTATCACAACGAACATCTTAAGGTTCTGCTTGCCCAATTGCAAGTGGCTGCCCGGCTCGTCGATCGGATTCAAATTGTAGAGGATTGTCATTATAGAACACTGGAGGCTTGAACAATGAATTACCAAGAGACCGATTTGCCTGGCGTAGGCAAAAAATTTGTGATCCCCACACGCAGCGGAGAGAAATTAGCAATTATTATTCACGATGATGGACGTCGTGAAGTATATCATTACGATAATGATAACCAGGAAGACAGCATTTCCAAGATTAGCCTGGATGATGAAGAGGCACGCTACGTATCCGCCATTATCGGGGGAGTGACCTATCAACCGACAGCTCTGGAAAATATCGAGGTTGCATTGGGCGACATCAGTATTGAATGGTATCGCTTGGAGACTAACTACAAAGCTATCGGCAAGACCATTGGCGAGCTGCGCGTCCGCCAGCGTTCCGGAGCCACAATCATAGCTGTTATCGAAAAAAATCAGAAGAAGCACATCAACCCCGGTCCGGACCTGCTCTTGACTGCCGGCGCCTTGGTCGTCGTTATCGGCGAGCGTCTGCATCAACAACAGATCAGACACATCCTGTTGACCGGAAGCTAAGCAGAAGCGTCGGTCAGCGTCTCATGACCGGATTCTCTTCTCCAGTGTCTTTGTATCCTAGATTCGCCCCTGAATCAGGACGAGATGAATAAGCCACGCCAAGTTGGGCTGACGTTAGCTATGGGAAAGGGGGAGTGAGTGTGAAGCATCACCTCACCACCAGCGCTCCATTGGACGGAAGCCACAAAGACAGAAAGACGGAGCCTTTATGGATGAAGCTTACCGGCATCATCTTCGGTTCCGTTCTTGCGGCGATAGGCCTTGAATTATTCCTGATGCCGCACGGCATCGTTGTCGGCGGCATTACTGGCCTATCCGCTATTTTTGCATTAAGCACAGAGCTTCGGCTAGGATTGTTCCTGTTCCTGCTAAACCTGCCTTTCATTGTTCTCCAGCGGAAGTATTCCGGCAACTCCGTGAGCCTGCTAACTTTTTTCGGAGTTCTGATTATTTCACTGGGAACCTTCCTGCTGCATCCATTTCCGGCTCTGCTGAATGAGCCCTTGGCGGCAGCTTTATTGGGAGGATTGTCTCTGGGATTCGGAATCGGGCTGGCGCTGCGGTTCGGCAGCTATCTCGATTCGGCGGAAAAGGCCGTCAGTAATTTGCCTTTCACAAGATGGATCACACCGGAAGGTCTCGTGATGCTGTTTAACTGTCTTGTACTCATCATTGCCGGATTCCATTTCGGCTTTGAGCAGGCCATTTATTCCGTAACCGCCTATTTGCTGGCCTATGAATCCATCAAGCTATGTCTGAGCGGCTTCCGCTTCTATAATCAGGTTCAAATCGAGAGTCATCACTGTGCGCATATTCAGGAAGCTTTATTTCACTACTTAAACAGAAAGGCGGAATTCATCAAGCTGAATTCCCTGGATGGTGAGCCGGATCAAATTCAGTTGAAGTGTCATCGCTGGGAGGTTTCACGACTCAAGGCCATCGTGCTCAACTGTGACCCGGACAGTGAAATTTTAATTCTGCCGTAAGTCACTGCGGTAAGCTTACTATTTGTGGCATGTAAGCTGGAAAATGTGCAGTAGTGGAATACAGTTAACATAAAAGAGCGAGTTAGATGGGCAACGTGTGAAGTGTGCTTACGATCGCTGTTGTCCGCGGATTTCATTAATTGAAATAAGTTCTAACAAGGGGGAAATCCGCGAACAAAGGCGAACGCTCCGCTTCTTCAGCACACTTCTCACTTATGCCCCGATCACTTCGCCCCTGTAGGGTAACTGCAATGCAGGTTGCACATGGCTATGCCATAAACGGCAACGCAGCAATATGTTGCACGACGTAATCCTAACGTAAACGGTATGCAAGCAAGATATGAACGTAAGCCTTGACTTGACCAGACTGATTCTTGCCATGCTCCTTCCGGCCGCAATTTAGTGAAATTACTTCCCTTATATTCTCCGTTCGGCGCTTAAACCCACCTGTAGTGAAAAAACTTACTTTAAATATCCAGAAACTTGTAAAACCCACGTTTTAGCCAACTTTAAGCGCAAAAGTTTCACTATATCCGCCCCTCTACCATTTCCCCTAAATGTAAGGTAACTTTATTCACTAAATGTATGTGCGGGTATGGCGGCATTGTTAACTCTTAAAGTGCATCCGGTACCATAAAGCCGAACTAAGGAGCCTGTGTAGTTTGGGCATAAGTGTGAAGTGTGCTGTAGAAGCGTAAGCCGCCTTTGTGATTGGATTTCTTCCTTGCTTAATCCAGTCAAAGAAATCCACGAAGAACAGCGATCGTAAGCACACTTCACGCGTTACCCCCAGCACGCAGAATCAACCATTAGTCGGCCTTTTTGCTGTCTACAAGGCCAAAAGCCATATCGGCAGTACTGCAAAGGAAGCAAGTGTCGTCCATAGAATACACTTCGATACCAGTGCGGGTGCCGCATCATATTGCTCCGCCAGAATCACCGCATTCACAGCTGCCGGCATCGAGGAAAGGATCATGATAACAGAGAACAGTAGGCCGTCGGCCTGAAGCACTGCAAGAATGCCCCAAGCGATAAAAGGTGCGATTAGCAGCCGCAGCAGCATTCCCGTAACAAAGGCCTGCTTCGCCACTCCTGGCTTGTCGTCTCCGGAACTGACTCCTGTCATTTGCGCACCCAGAATAACTAATGCAAGCGGAGCGTATGCCGCCGAGAGCAAGCTAACCCCGGTACCCAGAGCATCAGGCAGAGACACCTGGAGCAAGCGGAGCAATACGGCCAAAAGTGCTGCATAGACCGATGGCAGGGTGAAGACCGACAGAAGTGCTTTCTTTACCGAGAAGTGAGATTTTGCCGCCAGGAATACTCCGATTGTATTTATAATAATGATCTGAACAATGACGTATACAGATGCTTTGTCCAATCCTGCCTGTCCGAATGCAAGTAATACCAGCGGAAGTCCATAGTTAACACTGTTCGTAAACATGGTAACCAGATTGAGACCCGAGCGCTCCGGCTGCGACATCGACAGGAATCGCCCGGCCCCCTCACTGACCAACCAGAGCAGCAGCACGTTAAGCAGGCAAAAGATAACCGTTTTGAGGACCTCGCCCCCACTGACCTCGGCCTGAAGCAGCGTCTCAAAGATCAGGGCCGGACTCATGACGTATAAGGACAAGGTGGACAGGGGTTTTGTATCCAGGCGTTTAAATTTCTTTAGCAATGCTCCGCCAATGACCGGTAAGGAAATCGGCAGCAGAACTTGGTAGATCGTGTGTAAAAAAGAAATCATCAAACCATCCATAGCCTCATCCTTCATTCCTTCTTTGTTGTGGTTCTTTTATCGTACGTTTCCGAAGTTTCTTTGTCCAAGACGTATTAGCTATAGGCTCATAGGCAGACAAATACACGAAAGTCATTTGAGGACTCCTATTAGTTTACTAAACAACGTTATATTATACAATTAAATATTGAAAAATCCCATATTTCAATTGAACAAAACCGATTTATGTGATAATTTGAAAAAGACCGGATTCCAAATTCTCTCCAAGGAGGAGTATAGATCATGTCCAAGTCACTGGCCGCCGTTACCTTCGGGGAACCGATGGCGATGTTTTACGCCAATGAAGTCGGCGAACTCCATGAGGTTTCATCCTTTTCGAAAGCGCTTGCTGGAGCTGAAAGCAATGTAGCAACCGGGTTGTGCCGACTGGGGCATCCCACTGGCTACGTTACCAAGCTCGGCGAGGATAACCTCGGAAAGTTTATTATTCATGCGCAGACCCAAGAAGGCATCGATACCTCTGCCGTTACTTTTACGAAGAAGCATTCAACCGGTATGCTGATGAAGTCCAAGGTGCTGGAAGGCGATCCGAAGGTGGAGTATTTCCGTAAAAATTCGGCCGCCTCCACCTTGAGCATTGCCGATTTCGATAATGATTACTTTGCTTCGGCCGGCCATTTGCACGCAACCAGCATCTCTGCTGCTCTCTCTGCCAGCATGCTGGAATTTGCCCGCCATGCCATGGATTATATGCGGTCATTGGGAAGAACCGTATCGTTCGACCCGAATCTGCGGCCGGTGCTGTGGCCGGATCAGAAGACCATGGTCTCGACGATCAATGAACTGGCCTGCCGGTGCGACTGGTTCTTTCCCGGGATCGGAGAAGGTAAGATTCTAACCGGATTGACTGAGCCGGAAGAGATTGCAGACTTTTATCTGAAGCTTGGGGTATCCTTGGTGGTTATTAAGCTGGGACCTGAAGGAGCTTACTACAAAACCAAAGAAGGCTCCGGCTTTGTTCCGGGCTTCAAGGTGGATCAAGTCGTGGATACGGTCGGGGCCGGGGACGGGTTTGCCGCCGGGGTGATCAGTGCCCTGCTGGAAAAGCTTGAGATCCCGGAAGCGGTAGCACGCGGCAACGCGCTGGGTGCTCTGGCCGTCATGTCGCCTGGTGATATGGACGGGTTGCCGACGCGCGCGCAGTTGGAGGCTTTCCTGGCTTCTGCAAAACGGGCCGAAGGATAGACAGGGACAGGAAAAAGAGGGTGCCCCAAAAGAAAACTTTGGAACACCCACAGCAACAAAATAGGGGAGTATTAATAAAAGCCAAGAGCTAAGCAGTCTATCTTCGCTTAACCCCTTGGCTTTTGGCGTGCACCGCTGCTTTTTTGAGTAGATTGCGGGCAAGAGAAAGCCACCCGACCTCAAGGCTTACTTTGTATAAGCCTCGAAGCAGGAACCTTCTAAAGCCTCGGCTATTCTTCATATCGCCAAACACAGGCTCCGGCTCGATCATGCGCCTTACGGCCAGGGCATAGCCCTCTTCGCCGCCATAGCCTGCATCGGCGATGATGGTGCCCGGGAGCTGTCCTAACTGTGATTTTACTTGTTCAAGATGCGGGATGAGGCAGCGCGTATCGGTCGCTGGTGCAGACTGTAGCCGATGCTGGTGCAGACTGTAGCCGATAATGAATTGATTCTCGGTGCCGATCTGAACAGTATACAGTATAGTCTGGCTTTAGCTGGCCGTTTCGCATGTGGTCTCTTTTATTCGCATAAAGGCAGCGTCATGATCCATTTTGCTGAAGCTGTTTCTCTTCCCTAAAATTGCTGTCGGATATTTTAAACTCGCTAACGGACATTCTAGACTCTTAGCAGACTTGTTCTCATGATTCGAAGGGGTAACGGACATTTCGGGCGCTTAGGACGCTCAAACGACTCTGGTTCACTCGATTCTACTCTCTAAGCGGCCAAAATGTCCGTTACAATTCTGGCTCATCCAAAGACGAACCGTAAGGAGACAAAATGTCCGTTAGACCAAGTGCTTACTTCCTTAGATCAAATGTACCGCATGGCTTATATTGGGAAACAGAGTTGATCCCGGCTAGATCGAATGTGCAAAGAAACCGTCTCCTTGGTTTATGGTTGGGTGGTACCTCCATTTTCCAGAGAGCGGTTTCTTTTTGTTTGACGAAATGAAAGAGGGCGCCCCTCAGTTCATCTTATGATCACTTTTGGGACACCCTCTTTTCAGAACGGATTCTCCACGCTGAAGAGCGGGAGGGAATCGATAGGTGATCGGGAGACCTGTCTCGCGGTCTTCAATGCTTGCAAGCAAGATCCGTGCAGCCTGACTTCCCATTTCATAGGCAGGCTGCTTGATCGTTGTGATTGCCGGGTTGTATACCTCCGCAAAATCCGCAGCATCAATTCCAATGATCGACAATTGCTCCGGTATCGTTAGTTTCAAACGATTCGCTGCCTTGAGCACCTCTCCCAACACGATATCATTGCCGGCAAGCAAAGCGGTAGGAGGCTCAGGAAGCGCCAGGAGCTGTTCCAGACTATCGGCGACCTCCTCTGCCGGCACACTGATCAGATATTCCTCCCGAAGCGGGAGCCCTGCCTCCAGCATTGCCCTGCGATATCCGCTTACCCTCTCCTTGCGCGGGGTAATAGGCTGGGCTGTAAGCGGCAAAGTGATCATCCCGATAGCGTGATGACCTGCCCGCACAAGCTCCTCAATTCCTATTTTTACCGCCATTTCGTTATCAAGCAATATGCTTCGGGCAGTAACCTGTTCGAGCAGCCGATCCATCAGGACAAAGGGAACCCCTGCCTCCAATAATTGCTGATAAGGAGCAGAAACATCCCCCGTCGGGAACAGGATCAAGCCGTCCACTTGCCGCGCAAGCAAGGTTTCAATATAATCGGCTTCCTTATCCGGGTTCTCGTCCGCATTACAGATAATGACCTGGATCCCCCGGTCCTGCAATTCATTCTCGATAGCCTGTATGCAAGTAATGGAGAGCGAATAGCTCAAATCGGCAACGATAATCCCGACCAGAAAGGTACGATTCTGCTTCAGACTGCGGGCCAGACCATTGGGACGGTAATCCAGGTCTTCGATGACCTTGGCAATCCGCTCACGCGTAGCCTCACTCATATAATTGAACCGCCCGTTCAGATATTGCGAGACTGTGCTTTTCGAGACACCGGCCAAGCGGGCAACATCGTTGATGGTCGTTTTGCTATTCACACTCATCAGCTCCGCTCTTTGAAGAATACAAGTTCTAAAATATTTTACTAAACTTATTCTTCACTCACTATATCTGAAATTCAATGAAATAGCTACAGATGCGGCGTCAATTTTCTAAATGTATCAAACGGATGTACCGGTTTATTTTGCCGCCAGTCCCTCCAGAACCCAGCTCACCAAATTTTCAACGTAGTTCTCATCCAGCTCGTCGCTCAAAATCAAGAGCCTATAAAAGATCGGTCCATAGATTTGATCCAGGCATAATTCAAGATCAAGCTGATCCTTCAACTCACCGCGGCGGATTCCGCGTTCGATGATTTGGCTTGCCTCCAGCCGGCGGGGACGAAAGTATCTTGAGCGGTAAGTTTCCGCCAATCCGGCATCAACCTGTCCTTCCCCGACCAGTTCTTTGATGACGTTTCCCTCCCGGCTTGTCATAAACTGAACCAATCTCGTCACATGAATGACCAGGTCTTGGGAGACCGAACCCGTATCGGGAACCGGAATTCTGGCCGTAGACGCCGTCAGGAACCCGTCCATGACCACCGCGGCTTTGTTGGGCCACCATTTATAGATCGTGGCTTTACTGACCCCAGCCCGCTCTGCGATTTTCTCCACCGTGACCGATCCGAAGCCTTGTTCAAGCAACAATTCATGGGAAGCGGCAAGAATGGCGTTTTTCGTTTCCAGATTGCGCGGGCGCCCTCTTTTGGTACTCACTTGTACCCACTCCTTTTCCACATTAATACTGTACGTTCATTATACTAAATATTTATTCGAAATACGGCAATCAAATTGCTATTTACAAAACGATACGTTCAGTATATTATATAACCGTCGACAATTAATAAACGTTGCGTTCAGTATTTAGATTAAATAAGGAGGCTTTGTTATGGACACGAAAGAAACTGCCGGCAGTAAGCCGATTTCAGGCTGGATCCTATTTTTGTTAGCCGCCGCTTGCGGGCTTATCGTAGCCAATCTGTATTATTCCCAAACCTTGGTCGGGCCGATCAGCGCTGCCACAGGATTAACTTCCGGGGCATCTGGGCTCATCGTCACTTTAACGCAAATCGGGTATGTGCTGGGTCTGTTGTTCATCGTTCCGCTCAGCGACATCATGGAAAACCGACGTCTCGTCGCCACCTTCCTTATCGTGGCATTCTTCGCCTTGGCGACGGCATCCTTTGCCACGAGCGCGCCCCTGTTCCTCGCTGCTTCCATGCTTATCGGTCTGGGATCCGTGGTAGCCCAAATCCTGGTTCCTTATGCGACCTATTTAGCATCAGGTTCCCATCAAGGCCGGGTGGTGGGGAATGTTATGAGCGGACTTCTGCTCGGGATCATGTTTGCCCGCCCCGTAGCCAGCTTCATTGCCGGCCTGTGGAAGTGGCAGGCGGTATTTGCCTTATCCGCGGCGGCCATTGCACTTTTAACGATTTTATTATACCGGGTGCTTCCCGAACGTAAGCCTGAACCTGCCTTGAGTTACGGAACGTTGATCGTTTCTCTGGGCTCTCTATGGAAACAAACACCGATTCTTCGCCGCCGCGCCGTTTATCAAGCATGCCTGTTTGGCGTCTTCAGTCTGTTCTGGACCGTGGTCCCTCTATATTTGGCGGACGAATTCGGCATGACGCAGCAAGGGATCGCCTGGTTCGCGCTGGCGGGCGTAGGGGGCGCTATTGCCGCGCCGATCGCGGGAAGACTCGCGGATAAAGGCTGGACCCGGTTCCTGACCGGATTGGCCATGATCGTTGCCGCCTCATCATGTACCCTGGCCTATCTTGTTCATGGCCATTCGGCAGCATCCCTCGTCCTGCTGGTTCTTGCTGCGATTCTGCTGGACATGGCCGTTTCGGGAAATCTGGTCCTTGGACAGAGGGTAGTTTATTCTCTGAGCAATGAAGCCAAAGGACGCCTTAACGGCTTATTTATGGCTGTTTTTTTCATCGGCGGGGCTGTCGGATCATCTTTGGGCAGCTGGTCATATACCCGCGGCGGCTGGAGCTTCACCTCACTGATCGGCATCATCGTGCCGCTGCTGGCTTTGATTTACTTCTTTACTGAAAATAGGGCCGGTATCAAAAGGGCCTCAGCCGCCCCTCCCGTGGAGAGCAGCCTGCGAGAATAACCCGAGCGGAGAAAAGAACGCTTGCGAAAAAGCACATAAGAGGGTGTCCCAAAAAAGTAAGCTTTGGGACACCCTCTTTATGTGGCAAATGCACTAACATAGCTCATGCGGCTTTTCTTACGGTCGATAGTTGAACTTGAACAAGCTCATGGCGGACAGGCGAGGTTTTGCGCTCAGAATTTCGCTATCAGGCCGGAGCATCGTGACTGCCAACTCCCACGCCAGCTAAATAACTGCTTTTACGCACTTGTTTACTCGCATGAGCTCTTACGCTAGCTAAATAACTGCATGGCGCTCACTTAATCGATGAAGTTCAAATAAGCCAGCAGCCGTCTCAGCATCACGGCACTTTGGGCCCGGGTTGCTGTTGCTTTCGGAGCGAGATGGCCTCCGTCCACTCCCTGAATCAGACCCGCTGACAACAAGCCCGACATCGGCTCTTCCGCCCAACGGGCTAGAGTCGACGCGCCGCGAAAGCGGCCCAGCGCCTCTGATTCGACCGCCGGCAAGCCGCCTGCGAGTTGCGCCGCGTGTGCCAGCATCACCGCCATTTGCTCGCGGGTGATCAGATCGCCCGGCCGGAACGTGCCATCCTCATAACCTTCGGCCAGTCCTGCATGAACGGCGGCATTGATCTCGCCGGCATACCATGCATCGGAAGGCACGTCGGAAAAGGCGATTACTGCGGGCCGGGCAGCCAATCCCAGTGAACGTGCCAGCATCGCTGCAAATTCGGCGCGGGTTACGCTGCCATCCGGATCAAAGGCACCGTCCCCCTTCCCGTCCAAAATCAGCTTATTGGCGAGCAGTTCAACATCTGCTTCCGCCCAATGCCCCGCTAGATCGGCAAAGGCATGATCGGTGCCAACAACGGCGTATCGGCTATCGTGAAGAGCCGAAAATACAGCGGCGTATGCGCTGGAAGTATCCCCGCGAAAAACGGCGGGAACAAAATGCAGACGTTCTTCCTCATCAACCCAAACAACCGTTGCATGGGCCGGATCAGGCGCCGTATCCAACCGGATCGCCCGTTCCACATAAGCTCCCGCAAAATCGGCGACGACCTCTCCGTCAACGTCCAACGTAAAATCAACAGGGTCGGCGAGTCCCTCAAAGCCATATCTCGCTAAAGCCGATTCGAATTCCAAAAGATCCCGCTCCGCTGCTTCCGCGATCGTGACGGTTAGAACTGTGCCGGGTTCTCCCTTCCAGAGGCGCAGCGGCAAGCTGTAGGTTGCCCGGTTCATCGTAACACCCAGGACAGCATCGGGCTGCAGCCGCAGGATGTCGCGAATCGCCTTCATCGGCAGGTCGGTTTTGAGGATGGGAGCGGGGGCGGCGATCTCAAGCGTGCTCTCGCTTCCGGATGCGAACAGTGCAGATAGTTCGCTGTCACCCAGAATAAATCGCTGTATCTCTCGGCCATCGCTTGCCCTCTCATGAGTCACGGCAACAAGCAATTCTTGGCCCCCGGCTTTGATTTTGGCTTTATCCGGCTGACTGGAGGCCAAAGGCTTCACCGGAACGTATGAACCTCCTAAACTTCCAGAACTTCCAGAACCTCCAGAGCCTCCTGAACCTCCAGAGCCTCCGGAGCCCGCAGGCGGGCCAGGCGGGTCATTGGGCTCCAGGACGATGCGGCCCAAATCAATGCTTGCCCCCGCTTCAACGTTTGCGTTTGCGGTCTGTGTCTTGTAGCCCGCAGCAAGGAATTTCACCGTCTGCAGGCCGGTCGGGAGGTTCGTCAATGTAAAACTGCCGTCGGCACGGGTCGTATCGCTTATTCCATAGGCGTCAACCGTCACCGTTGCCCCGGACAACGGCATATTTCCGGTACCATAGACGGTACCGGTCACCGTGCCGAGTTCCGGGGATGGAGGCTCGGCAACCATCAAGCGAAGCGTCACCCCTGCGGAGGCACCTCCGGCGTCGGTAACCGTGACGGCAACATCAAAGCTGCCCGATTCCAGAGGCGTCCCTTCCAGCTTGCCTGTACTGCCGAGAGCGAGCCCTTCCGGAAGTCCTGTTGCTTGCCAGACTAATCCGCCTCCTGCTCCATCATAAGCTTCAAGCTGCTGGACATAGGTGCTCTCTTGTCGGGCCATTGCCAAGCCTTCCGTAAGCACCGTCGGACGCAGATAGGGGTATCCGCCGTTGACCGTCGGATGGATCGCCCAGGTATTCGCGAAGTCCCAGCCGGTATAGGTCGCAGCTTGGACCATCTCAGCCGTAGAATGTCCTGCGGCTTCGGCCGTTCCGCCGTTTTCGTCAGCGATGCCTACGGACTGCTCCGTTGCATCGGAATCAAAATGGGAGCGGAGAACGTTGGCCTCCGACCAAAGATGCCCTACAACGCCGGCAACTACCGAGTGCAGACTCCCATGACCCATGGACACCTTGCCCGCAGCATAACTTTCTACGATCGTGCCGTAAATCATAAAGCCAGTCAGTCCGCCGGAGTAATAAATAAACACCCCCTCTGACGACTGAAGTTCGATGGCTCCGGTGGCATAGGAATTCTCAATCAGCCCCGCGCCCTGGGAGCCGACCAAGCCGCCTGTGTAGGTATTTGAAGCATATCCGCCCATGACCGCAGCTGCCGAGGAAGAGCGGGAAATGGTCGAATTGACCGCAACGCCGACCAGACCTCCGGTTACATGGGTGTTTTCGCTCACCGGTACGCTGGCAACGGAGCCCGCTACTTGCGTAAGCAGAATCTTGCCCCCATCGGTTAATACGCCGGCAGCGCCGCCGGTGTTGGCACCACCGCTGATTTGAACGGCCAGTTGCAGCTGCTGCACGGTTCCGGTGACCTTTCCGAAGAAGCCGACGTTTTCGTACTGTTTAGGATCCTCCCAATCGGCGCTGTTGATCTCTACCCCGGAAATCAGGTGCCCCCTTCCGTCAAAGGTGCCGCTGAAGGCGTCATTGTCATTCCCGCCAAACGGAAGCCAGTCAACCCCGCTTAAATCGATATCATTCATCAACCGGATATTCGAAGCCACATAGTCGGGCTGATGCTGGTTAATATAGACAAGCTGCTCCGCCGTTGATACCTGTACCCAGCCTTCTACTACAGGCGGGGGCGAGGGAGCGTCAGCATGCGCAGAAGGCGTCTCCCCGGAGGTGAATTGCACCGCCAAGAGGATCGCGGCCAGAATAAACGATACACAGCGTTTCATGAGTTAAGCCCCTTTCTATGATCAAAAAATAGTTACCGGATAAAGAATGGTTACAACATCTGCCCAAACAATTTATAGTGTAATATAGCAGCCATCTTTGGATGTTTCATTTTTGTTTCAAATTTTAATAAACTACGGATAAGGAGTGATCGGCTTGGAATGGATACCGACGAGTGGCCCGTACGTCCCTCGCCGACACATCGTCGGCTTTACCCGGGAGCTGGCAAGCTTCAAGCAATGGCTGACCGATTCAAACTCGACCACCAGCCTGTTCGACGTATCGGGAATTGGCGGAATCGGCAAAACTACGCTGCTGTTAGAAATGACGAAGGCCGCAGCGCAGGCCGGGATTCTCACTCTTTGGCTGGATGGGCAAAGCGAGCTGGCGACGTCGGGTGCTTTCTTATCCGGCCTCGAAGCGAGCCTGAAAATCGAGTACGGAAGACAGCGTGAGCCGGGCCTTCCCCTGCTCTCCTTCGTGGTCGGGGAGCTAACCCGGCAACGCTCCGTGTTGTTGATCGATAATTGCTCACGACTAACCGGGATTGAGGGATGGCTGATGTCAAGCTTCCTTCCCAAACTGAGCGGCGCCGAAGTGCTGTTCGTCATGGCTTCGCGAGGCGGATTGCCCATTCAATGGCATACCAGCCCTTATTGGGGACACCGCATCCAGGCATTTCCTTTATCGTTATTAACGCGCGCGGAAGTGCTTGACTATTTGCACCGATGCGGCCTAGATGACATGCTGCGGACGGACATCGCCCGGAAAACCGATGGGCTCCCCCTGCTCCTTGCAATGACTGCAGATGTGCTGTATTCCCGGCAGAGCAATCCCGATGCCGGCGCAGGGCTTGGCGAGATTCCGGGCAGACTGAGCGCCGATATTTTGCGGGAAGCGGCTTCTCCGGATTTGTATCAGGCTTTATCGGTCCTGTCGCTGCTGCCGGCAGCGGATCAAGCGACGCTAAATCGCTTAATGGATGCTCCGCTGGAGGCCGCCGGCTACTATGCGCTTGGAAATCTGTCATTCGTCCGCAGAACGGCCTGCGGCTTAACGCTGCATCACGTGATCGCCGGGCTCCTGCGAAGCGATTTCGCCCAGAGGGATGCCGATCAGTTCCAAGTCCGGCGGCAGCAAGCGTTCCAGCTATTGGCAGAGCAATTCCGCCTCGCGGATGTCCGGCAGCAAAGGGGAATTGCTGCGCATATTCTGGAGCTGTACCGCGAGTTTTTGCCGTCTGCCCATGCTTACGCTGACTTCTCCACTGCATTGAACCCGGGAGTCCACACGCCGTTTCGCCCGGAAGACCTCGACAGCCTCCAACAATTGCTGGCGGCGGCGATTTCGCCGACGAACTGGCAATCTGAGCTGGTTCATGCGCAGGAGTACTCCGCATTGCTCGACGATATCGCCCGGTATAGCCCCGAAGGCATCTGTGTCGTGCGCGATGATTCGGGGGCCCCGCTGGCCTTCTGCGCCGGATTCTGGCTGCATGGTTCGACCCTGTCGATGCTGGATCGGTACGCCCCAGGCATTCTTGCTTTATTAAGTGATGAGCAGGCCACTCTCCGGACGCTCCCCCGGGAGTTGACCGACACGCTTTGCGTGCTGCTCGCTGCCGTTGATGTTCGTCATCCCTTATATGGACCGGAGGAATTGGGCGCTTTGCTGATGCGGCAATGGTTAGTTGAAATGACCAGCGGACTCCGGGGAATCATGATTACAGCTGATCCGCAGCTCAAGGGTCTGTTCCAAAATCTTGGCTTTCAGAAGATGGGACACATCAAGTTAAACGGTACCGAAGCGGAGGGCGAACTGATCCGGTGGGAACTGGACTTCCGGCATCAGACCTTCGACAAGTGGGTGAAAGAAATTATCCGGCAAACCGGACCCGCGGGTCTTCCCTCGCTGATTCCCCGGAATGAGCCCCGTGCGAAGGTGGATGGAAGCGCGGCAAAACAGATCTTGGAGCTGCTGTTCCGCGGCGATGAAATGGACCAGCTCCCGGTTGTGCAAACGCTGGGACTGCGCGGCTCTGACGTGCGGAACTGCGTGCAGAATATGTTGACGACCAACGAAGCACCCTATCCGCTGACACAGTTGGATCAGAGTATCCTTAGAGCGGTTTATCTTCAGAGGAATCGCAACAAGAACCAATTGGCGGACGATTTTCACATGAGCCGAACGACGTTTTACCGCCATAGCCTGCAGGCCTTGGAGCATATGGGCCATGTGCTGACACAGGCCCTTTCCGGAATGGAGAGTTAGTTCAAGACGAACTGAATAGATCGGATCTATACGAGGTATTCATTAAAAGACCAAGGAGCTAAGCGAGAACAGATCGCTTAGCTCCTTGGTCTTTGGCGTCATATCTGAAATTCAATCATTTTTCTGAACGAATGTATCCAAGCACCATCCATTTCCTGTTCATGTCCCTCCATCATATGGCCGCCAGTGTCAAAAGCAAGCAGCGTGTAATTCTGAACCGTGAAATGGCCTGCTCTATAGCATCAAAATTGGCTAATTTGTCATCTCTGGTGAATAGCCGGGCCTCATAGGCCAACGGCTCCTCAATGAAAAGTTGCTAAAAAGCTGGGATGCCTCTACATTTCCATACTCGCTCCACCGTTAGCATTCTTCTGAATTTCGAGACAACCTCATCCTGCAAATAAAACATAAATAACTGACAGCATAGCTCTTCCAAAGTCCCCACCATTGCCAAAACTGCGTCTAAAATTGTAAGAAGTACAACTAAAACCTCGACATTCCCAAATTTCACAGGTTTAAGTGTACAACCTACAGCTAAAAGTCTGTTCTTTTATCAGGATGACTGAGATTTGCGAACCTAACTGTACTCTATACAGCTATTTTAAAATTCGGGGCCAAAGCTCAGAAATTAGGCGTAGCTTTTACAATTAAACCGCTACCATAAGTTGAATATAAACTGGAGCAATCATCCTGTTGGTTCAACCTTTGTTCCCTCCACCCGCATAGCGGGCGGTTTCGCCCGCTTCGCGAGCTCAACTAGCTAAAGCCGTTACAAAACAACTGGACCGACGAAATATCGGTACCAGCTAAAAACCCAAACGCTATTGCGTGTTCAGGAGGCGTATCGCACTTTCATAAGCCCGAGGCGTTGCAAACACACCCCTGATTGATTCCAGCCATGCCAGTGGAGCTCCTTCGATGGTGGAGCAGCGAAGACCTGCCGCTTCGCACAGAATCCGTCCTGCTGCATAATCCCATGGAGCGAGCTTGGAGACGTACACCGACTGCTTGCCTAGCAGCAAATGAATGAATTCCGTACCCGCACAGCTTTGAATCCGGACACCGCAGCTTCCCCAGGCCAGGGCCTGCACATTCGAGACATTATCTGCGAACATCTGCCAGTTGATCGCTACCAGACTGTCCTTCAGCTCCTGATCCTGCGGCGGCTGAAGCGGTTGACCATTATAGTATAAGCCCATATCCGGTCCGCCCCAGATCAGACGTTCACGCATGCAATCGTAGATGAAGCCGCATTTGCCCGCCCCATTCTCCACAACCGCAACCATGATGGCAAAGTTCTCTTGCTGCTTGATAAAATTCATGGTTCCATCAATGGGATCCAGAATCCATACACGACCGGACATTTCCTCAACCTGGTCTCCTGTGCCTTCCTCACCAAGAATACGATCCTCGGGATAGAACTCCCGGATGTTGCTGACCAGAAACTGTTCAATACGGCGATCCATATCTGTCACCAAATCCAGATTGCCCGTCTTCCGGGATATTTCCCTTTCTTCTTGAAAAGAATCCCGCAGCATTTGGGCCGCCGTCTCCAGCCAGGCAAGCACTCGCGATACATCCAGGTCATTCATGCTATACGCCTCCTCCACCATTTAGGTCTATCATCTAAAGTTACTTTACAAAATAGCTCCCAGACCAAGAACACATACAAGTCCGGTAACTGACAATACGGTCGTCAATGTGGTCCAAGTACCAAAGGTTTCTTTCAGGGTCAAGCCGAAATATTCCTTGATCATCCAGAATCCGGCATCATTCACATGACAAGCGATTACACTTCCGGCTCCGGTAGCCAATACCATTAAAGCGGGATCTGCGCCACCGGCAGCAATCAGCGGTGTGACCAGGCCAGCTGTCGTCAATGCGGCTACGGTCGCAGAACCGAGGCACAGCCGCAGAATGGCTGCGATCATCCAGGCAACCAGTAACGGAGACATATTGGTAGCTGTGAACAATTGAGATACATAATCTCCAATCCCGCCATCGACCAATACTTGCTTGAAGGCACCTCCGCCCCCGATAACAAGCAGCATCATGGAGATTTGGGATATAGCGCTTACAAGAGTGTTACTGATTTGCTTCATCTTGGTCCCTCTTGCCAATCCCATCGTATAGATGGCTACCAGCAAGGAGACCAGCATTGCTGTCCCTGGAGTGCCAATGAAATCAAGAACCTGGAGTACATTGGACTCAGCGGGAAGAATCATTTTAGCGGCTGCGGCAATCCCCATGAAAATAACCGGAAGCATGGAGGTCAGTACGCTTATGCCAAAGCCAGGGGTTTCCTCCAGAACGAACGCTTTTTGCTCACCAACAACAACGGATGCATCGAGCTCGCGTTCATATACACGCGGATATACCTTTTTCAACACCTTATTAAACAGTGGTCCTGCCACAATCGTCGTAGGAATTGCGATAATGATACCATATAAGAGCACAAGACCCAAGTCTGCACCGTAAGCTGCCGAGATCGCGGTCGGAGCCGGATGCGGCGGCAGAAAACCATGGGTTACATTCAATGCGGCAGCCATTGGAATACCGAGATAAAGGAACGGCATCTTCAGTTCTTTAGCAATCACAAAAACAATCGGGATCAACAGCACCAGTCCAACCTCGAAGAACAAGGCGATACCGACAATGAAGGAAGCGATAACCACCGCCGTTTGAATCCGTTTTCGGCCAAACTTGTCAATCAGCGTAATCGCGATCCGATATCCGCCGCCAGCATCGGATACAAGTCGGCCAAGCATAGCCCCGAATCCGAATACCAGCGCAAGGTGACCCAATTGTCCGCCAATTCCGGTTTCAATAGTGGTGACGATCTTGGTTGGCTCCATCCCCAGCAGCAGCGCCACAACAAATGCTGTAATGGTCAATGAGACAAAAGTGTTCAGCTTGGCCTTCATAATGAGGAATAACAGCAGAGCAACCCCTAGGCACACAATAAGTATTGGCATATTAATATTCCCTCCAAAATAGGATCAATCAGACTTATCAGCTTTGATCTGCAATCAGCTGTTCAATTTCCGCCACTGTCGGCATGGCTTCCGAGGAGCTATGCTTGCTAACGACAATCGCTGCCGATGCGCTGGCATATTTCAAGGCCTTCTCAATCTCTTCTCCGGTCATCAGTGCATACAGGAAAGCAGCAGCATAAGAATCACCGGCTCCGAACGTTTTAAGCACCTTGGATTTATAAGCCAAGCCTCTATGGATGCTTCCATCCTTGGTAAAGGCATAGGAGCCTTCGACCCCGTGCTTGATCACTAGCAATTGCGGACGATAACGGAACAAGCGCGATACCGTCTCTTCGTTCTTTCCTCCCTCCATCCCTTCAAGCACATCGAACTCGTCCCGTGTGCCGATGACTACATCGGCTTGCTCAGCAATCGCAGAATAGTATACCGATGTCTCCTGCGGGGATTTCCAGGTGTAACCGCGATAATCGAGTTCGAAAATAATCTTGGTGCCATGATCCCGCGCAATTGAGACCGCTTTAAAAACTGCTTCACGGGACGGGCTTGCGGCGAGAGCCGTACCTGAGACCAGCAAGGCCGACGCATCGGCGATATAGCTCTCGTCAATCTCTTCCGGACGCAGATACAAATCAGCCACCTGCTCGCGGTACATCAGAATACTGCATTCCTCCGGACTCTTGATTTCCGTAAAGGCAAGACCAGCCTTATGACCCTCGGTATCGTCAATCATGTGCGAGACATCGACACCGCTGCTCTTCATATAGCTGCGAATAAATCGGCCATGCTGATCAGAAGGAACCTTTCCGATGAAGCCCACCTTCAATCCCAGTTTGGCTGCACCAATCGCGATATTTGCAGGGGAACCGCCCACATATTTCGAGAAGGTCATCGTCTCTTCCATGGGACGGTTATACTCTACAGCGTTCAAGTCAATGCATGCTCTTCCCAATGTGACGAGGTCAAATGTACGCTGTTGCTCGTTCTTCAGCATTCCAATCTCTCCTAACACGTTATTTTTAATGATTGTGCCTGGCGCGGGGGAGCCTCTTCCGCGACAGGCAAGGATCTATTTCAAGCTTGTTAGCCTACCTCGGAGCTTTATATTACGCCTTTCCGGCAGAACCGAATTCCCGGAGCTTTGCTCTGGCAGCTTCCTTAATAGCTTCAGTTCCCGGCGTTAGAATTGCGCGGGGATCATACAGACCGGGATCAGCGTTCAACGTTTTGCGAAGCGCCGCAGCCCAGGCTTGAAGGCATTCTGTATTGATGTTAATTTTGGCATGCCCCAAGGAGATGGCTCTCCGGATTTGATGCTCCGGAATACCTGAGGCTCCATGCAGAACCAGTGGAATTCCCACCAAGTCCGAAATTTGCTCCATTTCAGCAAAGCCGAGCACCGGCTCTCCCCGGTAAGGCCCGTGTACGGATCCAAGCGCTGCCGCAAGCGCATCCACTCTGGTCTCTTTTACAAGAGCGGCACATTCTTCCGGGTCCGCATAGCGAATCCCGCCGACCATTCCATCCTCCATGCCTCCGACCGTGCCGACCTCCGCTTCCACCGATACACCATACCGGCGGGCGTATGCTACAACCTCGCCGGTCATTGCTATATTTTGTCCGATCGGATCATGTGAGCCATCTATCATCACAGAAGTGAAGCCGGCATCTATTGCTTTCTTGCAATTCTCTACCTTCATCCCATGATCCAGATGGAGCGCAACCGGGACGGTAATCCCCATCTCTTTGACAAGCTCAGCCACCATTACAGCAATAACCCGATAGCCTCCTAAGAAAGGCACCATCCGATCTGAGGCCGCCAAAATGACGGGAGAGCGCTCTTCCTCAGCAGCCTGCAAGATCGCCTGTGCCCACTGCACCCCGTTCAAGTTGAATTGGGCAACCGCATATTGCTCTGCCTTGGCCTTTTCCAGCATTTCCTTCATCGTTACCAGTGTCAATGTTCTAACCTCCCCACTCTCAGGCTTGCTCACTCAAAAACAGGCGCGGCATAGCGGGCTGTGACAACCTTTTTGCGGGTATAGAAGTCGACACTGTCTTTTCCGTTCGCATGCAGCGTACCGAAGAAGGAGGATTTCCATCCCGAGAACGGGAAGAAGGCCATTGGAGCCGGCACCCCCAGATTTACGCCCAGCATTCCTGCATCGATGTTCTCCCGGAAGTAACGAATGGCCGAGGCGTTAGACGTGAAGATGCAAGCGCCGTTAGCAAATTCCGAACGGTTCGCGATCTCTACAGCCTCTTTCAGATGCTTGACACGGATGACGGACAGGACAGGTGCGAAGATTTCTTCTTTCCAGATCGTCATATCCGTTGTTACGCCTTCAAAGATTGTTGGTCCGACAAAATAACCATTCTGCGGGATATGGTCTCGTCCATCGCACACGAGTGTCGCTCCTTCTTCCAAGCCTTTCTCAATGTACTGTATCGTGCGACGCTTATTATCTTCGCGAATAACCGGACCAAGGAACACTCCGTCATCCAGGCCATTGCCGATTTTAATGGAGGCTGCTCTTTCCTTCAACTTTTCCATGAAGGCATCGGCGATCCCCTCTTCAACGGTCACCACCGCGCAAGCCATGCACCGTTCTCCTGCAGAGCCGAAGGCGGCTGAAATTACATTGGTTACGGTGTCCTCCAGATCGGCATCATTAAGCACAATGGTATGATTTTTCGCTCCGGTCAAGGCTTGTACCCGTTTCAGATTCTCGCTGCCCCGCTTAAAGACATACTCTCCAACCGGCTTTGAGCCAACGAAGGAAATTGCCTTGATCTCCGGATGATCCAGAATTCCGTTAACGACATCATGTGCGCCATAGATGACATTGAATACGCCCTTTGGCAATCCCGCTTCATCAAACAGCTCTGCAAGACGTCTGGTCAACAGCGGCGTCCGCTCCGACGGCTTCAGGATAAACGTGTTGCCAAGTGCAATCGCCATGGGGAACATCCAGCAAGGAACCATCATCGGGAAGTTAAATGGAGCAATACCGCCAACAACCCCCAGCGGATAGCGGTAGTTGGCTGCCTCTACATCGGTTGCAATTGTAGCCAACGAATCGCCCATCATCAACGAAGGAGCTCCAGCCGCAAACTCGACATTTTCAATGCCTCGCCCCACTTCGCCCAAGGCTTCCGTCAGGTTCTTCCCGTTCTCCAACGTGATCAACCGGGCCAATTCTTTTTTATGCCGGGTCAGAAGCTGCTGATAATTGAACAAGATTCGGGCCCGCCGGGGAACAGCTACCTTTTGCCAGGTTTGAAAAGCTTCAGCGGCTACCCTCGCAGCATAATCCACCTCTTCCTTCGTGGACAATGGCACACGAGCAATCACTTCATTTGTCGCCGGATTATATACATCCTCATAGCGGTCTGTGCTGCTCTCGACCCATTCACCATTAATATAGTTTTTTAGAATCTCTACTTTCGAAGCCTGTGTCATGTAAGATCCTCCTGCCTTTCAAGAATTCCAAACTATAATCATCAACTTTTGATCAAGTATGGTTAAGTTATGGTTATATTCTATTTCGTAAACCGCTTTCAGTCAATAAAAAACTCAAAATATAACTACACAATCCAATAATTTTCACATTTTCTTTGAATTTATTAGTGTAAAGACTTTTGTTATGGGTAAATCTTGGTAATAAATTGCGATAATCGTCAGAAGTATTTACCTTAAAATAGAAGTGTAGATTTTTAACCTTGGCTAGATTACAATAAATTTATCCATAAAGGTTATTCATATATGACCATAAAGTTAACTAAATTTATCTTAGGAGAATCAACATATGATCAAAACCAAACGGATTAATCAAATTAAAGAGTATGTTTTCGAGCATGAATCCGTGTCCTTGGAGGAGCTGGTAGACTACTTTGGCGTCTCCAAAAATACAATACGCCGTGATGTTCAAGCCTTGGTTGATGCCGGTATATTGAACAAGGTGTATGGCGGAGTCACAGTCAACCACTCTGTGCTTATCGGATTCAGTGAACGCAGAGATCAGAATCTCAGCAAGAAGCAGGAGATCGGAAGGCTTGCCGCCCAGTTTGTAGAAGATGGAGATATTATTTTTGTAGACTCCGGAACGACTACGCTGGAACTTCTTCCTTATATCCAGAACAAGCAGGTCACCGTGATTTCCAACAACTTTGATTTCATTCATCAATCAACGGCCCACCCTTCCTTGACCATCTTCTCCACCGGAGGAATGCTGGAGCGAAAGACCAATTCATTCGTAGGCTTTCAAAGTGTTGATTTCTTGAAAAAATTCAATATTAACAAGGCATTTCTCGCTTCGACCGGGGTAACCGTCACGAACGGGGTAACCAACTCCTCACCGCTGGAGACCGATGTAAAAAGTACGGTTGTTGAGAAGAGCTCTGAAGTTTACCTCATGATTGATGACAGCAAGTTTGATAAATACGGTATTACTACCTTCTGCTCGCTGAGCGACATCGACTATTTGATCACCAACAGTGTGCCTAACGAAAACTATAAACAGTATGCTGCTGAAAATGGGATTACGATTGTTACTCCATGATTTTTGGTTAACTGTTGATTAATTGTTGATTATGTTTTATGCTTATCCTAATGTACTTGTCATAGACGAAGTGAGCTTACTTCATAGGAGGATGAGCAAAATGCCATTATTACGTTTTGATGTAATCGAAGGGCGCAGCCCTGAAGAATTGAAAAAGCTGCTGGATGCGGCGCATGAGGCCATGGTTGATGCTTTCCAGGTTCCCGTAACGGATCGGTACCAAATTGTCCATCAGCATCCTGCTCATGAGTTGGTTCTGAAGGATACCGGTTTAGGCTTTGCGCGAACTTCTCAAGCGGTGGTGATTAGCATTGTAAGCAAGCAACGGACCGGAGAGCAAAAGCAGCAGCTATACAAGCTGCTCGCGGAACGTCTTGAGCAGCAATGCCAGATCCCGCCCTCCGACTTAATCATTTCGATCGTTGAGAACGGCGACACGGATTGGAGCTTTGGCAATGGCGAGGCACAGTTCCTGACTGGCGCATTATAAGCAAAAAACAACCCGGTACGCACCGTTCAGAACGACGCGTACCGGGTTGTTTTGCTAGAAAAACACGATTGCTTCAACCATTCTCACTTCAACTTATGTTCAGGATTTCTCCACTGGCTAGCGTGACTGCTGCCTTTCCATCTCCAATACGAACTCCCAATGCCTCAAGCGCTTCTGCAAGCTCCGGCATTTCCGCTTCACCAGCTTGACCATAGACGGCAGATATCAATAAATGCGTGCCCGGCTCTAAAATTGCAGTCAAAGTAGGCAAGACCGTGCGGGGATGCAGCAGATTAGTGTCGGCATTCGGATAAACTGCAACGGCACTACTGTAACCAACGAGTCCGTATACCGCTGAGCACCCGATAGAATTCCTTACCGTTACCTGCTTATCACCCTCTTCGACAGCAGGCGGTTCCTGAATCCCCAGGGCGAATCCACCCTCTGCGGCATCCAGCGGACGCGCCGTTACAATTCGATGGATGCGAATATGCCACGGCAATCCTGCCAGAATCCATGTCCGCACCTCAACATCACGCCACGGAAGCCACCGGGCATACAGGACATGACCTTGAATCCAGGTCTCCTCGTTCTTTCTGCGAACGCGATAAAGATTGTCCCGCTCGCTCAAGCCCAGCATGGAATCTGTTGCCGACTGTCCCAAGCCCCATTCAGCTCGCGGCACACTGAAGCCAAAGACACTTGAGTAGGCAAACTTCTCATACTTTGCCGAGGTATGCGTATGCTCATTTGTTGAGAGATGCCCGGTATTGAACGCTGTGACATGACCTGTCTCCTCCTCTCGGCATAGCACCAGATGAGGCTCCGGTTGCACAGACAGCGCCGGAAGATTTGGCAGCTCCTGCTCTTCTTGCTGCCAGAAGAGTTCCTTTTCGCCGATCGCTAGGATAAGAAACGTCTTTAACGCCCAATAAGGGGAGCCTGGCGAATTATAATTCTCGGCCATGATCAAATTCGGATACGCATAACCCACCGTCAGAATTCCGCCGGCATCGAAAATGGGCTTGCTGAACCACCAGCGCAGATTCCGCAGTACCAATCCTTTTACAACACCCGGTGTAAATGTCTCATTATAAGCCCCCGCATACGCCAACGCGCTCCAGAAAGCGGCTTGGGCAAACCGGTAGGTCATGCTTCTTCCATAAGCGATTGCCGAGCCATCCGGTGAGAACCAGTGAATAAAATCCGCTGCAAACTCAAGTGCTCTTTGCTTGAAGCGACTACAGCGTTCAGGATCTTCCTGTTCCATCAGCTTGGCGTAGACTAGCCCGTAATAGTGCATGGCGAAAGGCACGTAATAGTCGCTGTGCCCTCCGATACCGTCGCTGTACCACCCTCCGCCAAGGTCAAATTCCTCGATCCGCCGCAGGTTTCGCTCCATTTGCTCTTTGTCATAAGGCTCCCCGATTTTATAGAAACCCATATTGACCATCACGTTGAAGAACAACCAGTTGCAATCATGACATGGGTGGCTGTTCATCTGATTAAGCCACCGGTAGAGATGCTGGCGTTCCCGCTCATTAAGGGGCTCCCAGATTATCTCGGGGATCAGGCAAAGGGCGAGACCGAGAACGGCCATCTCGACCAGACGCTGATCATAATCGCCGACCTCTCCCCAATATTGATCATGCTCTGGATCCGTACCGTTTAGAATACCTTGCAGGCAATCTGCCCACAGCTCTCTCGTGCCTCCCCCTGCCAGGTCAGGGACAATCCCCCACAGGATGCGCGAAAAGCCTTCCATGCCGGCGAGTTCCTCTCCATATCCCGCACTGCTGCCTTTGATCGGCAGGCGGCTTCCCCCCAGCTCATAAAGCGGCTTGAGCGGGCGAACCAATTGACGCAATGCTTCCTGGACCTCCTGCCGGGTTCTCAGCGGATTCCGTTCAATCGAATTCAGGATTTCCACCATTAAGGATATCTCCTTTCCATGCTCCGTATCTCCCTAGCCTTATTCCCAGCAGAGCGTATCCAAGCCTTTTAGCCTCGCCAAGCCCTCTACAAAGTAGTAATCGCCATAGATGAGCGGAACATCGATGTTCGTCCCTTGCGGGTAATTGCTCGTTCCATGAAGAAGCAGACCTTCCTCCTTCTCTTCCCAAGCTCCATAATTTTTGTAGAGAGATTCCAGGATCCGCGCGGCTCCCGTCTCATAGACGGCTGCATCTGCTCCATCCAGTTGGGCGGACAGCAACAGCAGGCCGCAGGCCGCACAAGAGCCGGCAGATGAATCGCGCAAATTCGAAAATTCTTCAGGCACTCTGAAGTCCCATGCGGGGACATGATCCTCCGGCAACCGGCTGAGGAAGAAGTTGGCGGCACGCTGTGCTGCTGCTAAATACTCCTGCTTCCCGGTATGATGGTAGCCTAGAGCAAGACCGTAGATCGCCCAGGCCGCGCCGCGCGACCAGGCCGACTCCGCCGCATAGCCCTGGCCTCCCAGTCCTCCCAGCCTTTCTCCGGTATGCGGATCAAAGTGGACAATATGGTAGACCGAGCCATCCTCCCGGAGGAAATGCTTGACCACCGTATCCAGATGGGCCTCGGCAATATGGGCGTAACGAGGATCGCCGCTTACCCGGGAAGCCCAGAACAATAGCGGCATATTCATGCAGCAATCGATAATGGCGATTCCCTCATTACGTTCTCCTTCCTGCCAGGGATTCCATGCCCGAATATATCTCCCTTTCAGATTGAAGCGCGCCGCCAAATAGTTTGCAGCCTTCAACGCCCGAATGCGGGACATCTCATTTCCCGTCAGCTTGTAATTCATCACACTGGTCAAGGTCCACATGAAGCCAAGATCATGATCCAGTGTCACATAGCCATCCAGCACACTATCCAGCTTCGCTTCGCATTCCTCCGCCAGCTTTTTCAGCTCATCATGGCCGCTTCCGCTGTGCAACACCCACAGCATGCCTGGCCAGAAGCCGGCGGTCCACCACCCGGGACTTGCCAGATCATAGGTGCCGCCCTGACTTGCATGGGGAAAGCCCGATCCGATTCGGGCCGCATTCTGCATGGTCTTCTTCAGGGATCGCTCCCATGCTTCATCGATCCATGCCGCTTGCTTAGTCATTCGCCACATCCTCCGTTTCTTTCTCTATATATTTACTTCAGAACTCTTTACACTTATGCCTTTTCTGTGCGTAGCTTCTTCATTTCAATTTATATAGGACAAATTGAAACTGAAATTGAAATCTCATGGTCCGCTTCAGTTGAAGGGCATGAAAATCTACGGTGTACCAAACCGCATCCCTGCCAAAGTGATCACGGAATGTCCGCCTGCTTATCTCCGGCCGCAGTAAATCCGCATTGTAACGAAGCTCCAGCGCAGCTTTTCCCTCCCGGCCTGGCAGGACAATCAACCCGCTTTCAGCTGCAAGGACAGGAGGAAGAAGCGTGACAAAGCGTTCCGTCAACGAGCCGGGAGCAGCCTTGAAACAGAATTCATCCTGAAGAGCCAGCTTCGGAAGCTTGGACTTATGCCAGCCCCAGGAGCGGGTAAACGATGTTAATTCATCTAACGGATAAGCGGAGGATAGCTCCATTGTCAGCTTGTCTTCCATTTCGGTAATTTTCGCTTCCCTGATCTGTGCCTGTCTGCTTCGCCCCGCTGCCTGCAAGACACCGTCAATGATCGGAACAGCGTGTCCTTGCGAACCGTTACAGGCGTAGTCATATCTGCCTTCATCACGAAAATAATCCTTTGTATATTCTCCGCAGCCAAGATCCGAGAGATAGAATTCACCGTCATGGGCCAGCATAAACTGGCCAAGATCATTGTGATTGTGCGGCTCATCATTATGACCGCCCTTCGCCGCCCATCCGAACACCCCCGCATCCGCTCCCTCCCTTGACACGAACCAGCCCGCATCCTCAAGATAGACATCGATCGGTCCCCAGTCGCTCCTCGCCTCGCGCACCTCCCGCCACAATAGATTCCGGAGTGCCGGGGCCCAGCGGCTGCAATGATCGTCCCGATAATCCGCACGCAACCGGATCGGAGGAGGCTCTACCTCTTCATACTTGGAGGCAAGGTACCGGGAAAGGCCTAAATGAACGGCAGCATGCGGCAAGGCGTCTGAAAAGTTGGCGACGGCATCGCCGCCGAGAAAGCATTTTTGCTGAAAACCCGCAATACTGCGTACCTGCTCCCTATGAAACCAGTCCTGCTGTCCTCCGCTTCGCTTGAGCAGCAAATCAGCATAGTAGACGAAATAACCGAATCCATAATTCCAGTAGCCCAAGCCTTCCAGACAGGCCCCATCCTTCCCGAAGCCGCGCAAATAAAACTCCATGCTTCGTTCTGTCTTCTCCAAGATCCGGGCCAGACGTCCGGCATCTTCCTCCGAGTCCAGCAGCAGCAGCGCCGCCGAGCCGATCGAGCCCGCACAGACCGCAGACCAATTATGCTCCGCCTCCTCCCAGCTATAGGGTCCCTGCTCCAGAAACGGGCGGAACAGGCGCTCTTCAACCAATTCAGCGATCCGCGAGCGCAGAATCTCAGGCAGCCGGTCACCAAGAAGCAGCCGGAGCTCGGCCAGCGTAAAGCCTGTCTCCGCCAGGAACAGATCAATCTCCGCGCTAACCGATTTATCGAGACTGACATGAGCAGGAAGGCACCAGGTCAATTCGCTGCAGATCGACCAGATCGCATCCAGTAAGGCCCTATGATTACACTCGGATTCTGGCTCAAGCAGACTAAGGAGTGCGAAGGTATTCAGCCGTCTTCTTTTTTCAAAATAAATTTGTTCGAATTCCAGCCGGGAGCCCTGCGTATGAAAAAGGGAAAAGGTCGAGTAGCTCAGCTCCTGTGCAGGGGCAGCCAGCAGCCTTTCCCCCTCCGCTCTGATCTCCGCCAGATCGTCCGCATATTCCGGACTGCTCCATACCTTGCTCCAGAAGGCTTCTGCATCTCCCCCGGGATAATAAAAGCCGAGACTGATGGCCTGGAGTTTCATCTATATTTTCACCTCTTTGGTAACTATTTCTGCATTCGCAGCCTGTTAACCTTTAATCCCTGAAGAGGCGACGCCCTGTACAAAATATTTCTGCAAGCCCAGGAACACGATCAGCACCGGGATAATCGAAATGACGCTAGCCGCCATGATTAATCCATATTCCGCAGAATATTGGGAGATGAACATCCGCAAGCCGATCTGGATCGTCTTCAGCTCCGTCTTGGTCAGATAGATCATCGGGCCCAGGAAATCGTTCCATGTGGAGACAAAGGTAAAGATGGTTAATGTCGACAAAGCCGGCTTGGAGAGAGGCAGCATGATTCTGGCCCAGATTCCGTATTCGCTCAGCCCGTCAATCCGCGCGGCTTCACACAGCTCATCAGGGATGCTTTGATAGAACTGGCGCATCAGGAAGACTCCGAAGGCGGAAAAGGCCTGAAGCAATATAATAGCCAGATGCGTATTGTTCAGCCCCATGGAGCGCATCAGAATGAACTGCGGCACCATGTAAGCCTGCCAAGGGATGGCGATTGTCGCGATGTAGCCCAGAAACAGAACGTTCTTTCCTTTAAATTGAAGCTTGGAGAACGCATAAGCGGCAAAGCTGGAGGTCAGCAGCTGGAGGACCGTGACGATAATGGAAAGCTTCGCCGTGTTATAAATGAACCTGCCCAGCGGTATTTTGGTCCAGATGTCCACATAGTTCGCCCACCGCGGCAGCTCCGGGATCCACTGCATAGGGAAGGTGAACACGTCTTTATTCAGCTTCAGCGAGGATGACAGCATCCAGGCATAAGGAACAAGCATGCACAGCACGACGACGATTAATAAAAGATAGGCGAACATCAGCGCGCCGAATTTTAAGGTTTTGTTGGATCCTACCATGTCTCTGTCATCCTCCTATTGTCCGTATTTCTTCTCACCGCGGAATTGAACAATGGTGATGCCCAGAACCAGCAGGAACAACACGATCGCCATCGCACTGGCATAGCCGTAGTCCAGCGAACGGAATGCGGTGTTATAAATTTGATACACCAATACCCGGGTGGAATCGTTAAGCTGGTTATCCGCACCCGCAAACAAATTGATGAAGATGTCGTACACCTTGAAGGAGTTAATAATCAGGATCATCAATACGAAGAACGTGGTTGGAGCCAGCTGTGGAATGGTAACATTGCGGAATCTTTTCCACGCATTTGCCCCATCCAGTTCAGCAGCTTCATACAGCTCCGGGTTCACACCCTGCAGACCTGCCAGGTAAATCACCATGTAGTAACCCATATTTTTCCATACGGTAAACAGGACAACGGTGAACATCGCCCAATCCTTATCCGCAGCCCACCGCGGCAGCTCCTCTATTGGAATTCCGGTTATGGCATGCAAAATATTGTTGACCGGTCCCATCGTCGGGCTGAAGATGAAGTTCCATACAGCGGCTACAGCAACGAGAGAAGCCACATACGGGAAAAAGAAGACCGTTCTCATGATATTTCGGCCTAAAATTTTCTGATTCAATAAAATAGCCAGTCCAAGCGCACAAACCATGGTGAGCGGAACTACGCCGATCGTATAGATAATCGTGTTCCATAAAGCCTTGTGGAATGTCGGGTCCTGAATCAGGCGGTTAAAGTTCTTCAATCCAACGTAATCCATCGGATTGGCTCCGTCCCATTTGACGAACGCCAGCACAAAGGCAAAAATCATGGGCACCAATGTAAACAAGGCAAATCCGATAAAGTTTGGGGCAATGAAGCTGTAGGCGACAAGGTGCTCCTTCACGCTCTTGGAGACGCCCGTCTTTGGCGGCTTGCCCGTGCTAATCACAGTTTCGTTCTGCATGTTTCCTCCTCCTATGTGTGGCAATATAGGTTGAACTAATTAGTGTGCTGTTGAGGGCAGCCGTGTGAAATGTTCTTACGATCGCTGTTGTTTGCGGATTTCTCTGATTTAAAATGAGATGTTGTTGAAATCCGCTCACAAAGGCGACCACTACGTTTCTTCAGAACATTTCACACTCTTGCCTGCTACGGCTGCTCAGTCCAACCTATATTGCCTTGAGACAAGAAACCCGCAAAGCGCGAACAGCTCTTCAGCCTGATCCGTTTCTTTGCGGGGAGCTGGGGCATACCTCACCAGTTAATTATTCAGCACCTGCTGTACTCGGGTGGTCATATCCTCCAGACCTTTATCTATGGTCGTGTTCTTGGTCATGATGCTGTCATGCACCTCGTTGAGCACAACCTCGATATCTGCACTCTTCTCATGCAGCGGCATTTCCAGATAAGTCTTCGCCGTAGTCAGCGCTGCCTTGCTGTTCTCATCCGACGGGAAGCCATCAATAGAAGCGATTGAATTGACAACCTCATCGGTTTTAATAGCCGGGATCGTGCCTGTGGAAGCGATAACCGCCGCCCCGTCCGCTCCGGTGACAAACTTCATGAAGTCCAGCGCTGCATCCTTATTTTTGGACTTCTGATTGACTGCCAGGGAAGTGATCGTGCCCAGTGTTGTTCCCGCTTCGACACCGTCCGGATGAGGGTATTTCACAATTCCCCAATTGGTTGCCTGGGATTCTCCGCTCTTCACCTTCTCAATCTGTGTCGCAATAAACCAGCTGCCCATGTTCATCATCGCTACCGAGTTGTTGTAGAATACACCGGAATAATGGGTGCTGGAGGTTTTCAGCGTGGCATAGTCCATCACAATGCCGTCTTCCTGCTCTTTCAAAATGAGTTCATAGGTCGGCTTCAGGAAGTCGTATTCGCCATCAATAATCGTATTCTGACCATCCAGGATGCCAAACAGCTGCACCGCGCTTCGCCACGTATGATAATGTCCTCCGTATACCTTCTCCGCACCGCTTCCCGAGGTTAGCTTTCTGGCCAACTCGTCGTATTCGGTCAAGGTCATATCGTTGTCAGGGTAAGGAACACCTGCTTTATCGAATAAATCCTTATTGTAGTACACTACCCAGAAATCGCTGCGGAACGGGAGGGCATATACTTCGCCGTCCACTTCGATTTGCTCCACGGTCCCGCCGTATTGGGCAGGATCAATGCTCTGCTCACCCATGTAGCCCTTGAGCGGCTCCAGATGATTCTGCTTCACCAGGTTGGCATACCCGGGAATATCCTTGATGGTCAGGATATCCAGATCCGCGCCCCCGGAGAGCTGTGTGCTCAACATGGTCATATAGTCGGTAGAACCCAGATCCACGTACTCGATGGTTACTTGCGGGTTTATTTCCTTATAAGCGTCAATCAGCGGCTGGTAGTAAGCCGTCGCTTCCCAATCCCATAACGCCCACTTCAATGTCACAGGCTCCTGACTTGAATTGTTGTCCTCCCCCGCCGTATTGACAGCGCTTGCAGAATTGTTCGGTGCCGGGTCAGCCGAATTTGCCGTCTTGTTGTTATTGCCGCCGCAGCCTGCAAGCAAGCCGATTGAAAGGATCACGGTCAGGGTAAGTCCAAATATCTTTTTCATTCCCATGCTTTTAACCCCTCTTCTTTCAGTGAGTTTGTTCTGAATCGAATTCGAAATTTCGAACCCTGCAATTATCGTAGCGGATATCCCTATGAAAGGGCATACATTTTTCATCCGAAACACTTCCAAATTCTATTGTCTTATAAAATGTCCGGAAGATGAACCTGCAAAATTGGTTGATAAACCTGTAATTTTTCTCGTTTCTATTCTCCCTCCTGTGACGGGGTAGCTGAAACATGGTATGTTAAATATATGATTGAAAGCGTTTTACTCTCTATTTGAAGAGGTGAGCTCTACGAAGAGAAGGTCTACCGTTAAGACGCGTATCATCCTGCTGATGGCCGGCTTTGCACTGCTCATCGCCACACTGATGTCCTACGTCAGCTACGAGCTGATCTCGTATTTCCAGCGTAAGACTACCATTCAGGCAACCGAATTCAATTTACAACTGGTGTCTCATATCATAGAGCAGGACCTGCTGAATTTATCCGTTCTGGCGATGAACTCCAGCACCAATTCGTCTACAAATGCTTTACTGAAGCAATACTTCACTTCTCCGGAGGCAAGCCCTATGGATGCGGTCAAGGCATTTAATGCCATGCAGGAGGCTTTCCGGGTGAATCCATCCAACGGCTATGTAAGAAGAATTATCGTCACGGATCATAACAGCAAATTTCTGCAGGTGGACAATGCCGTAGGCACCTCCCTTCCCTTGAATATACACAATATTAGTACGCTTCCCGGGCTGACGGAGGACTCCTATGAGGAATGGGAGCGGGTGATTGCCGATCCGCTGTCCAGTACAAGCACTATCCCGTTCGTGCTTCCTATCTATGGAGATCGCTCCGTTCGGATCGGAACGGTCTATCTGCTGGCCAATGTCAGCGTAGTTACGGATAAGCTTCGGGGATATGCGCTGCCGGAGGGAGCACAGTTATTTTTGAAGCTGGGAGATCAATATTACTCTATTTCTGAAGGAAAAATCGGGCCAGCGCCCTCCGAGTTCCTTATTTCCGCCTATGAGCAGGAGGATAGCAGTGCGCAATTCACTGATCTGCTGTTGTTCACTGCTGACGGTAAATCCCAAGTGGCCGTTTCCTACCCGGTTCGTACCGGGGTAACGCTGACACAGACCTTGTCGAGGCAGCAGTTTGTGCCCCAAGTGAATATCTGGCTGCTGATGGTCCTGGGCGTCGTTATTCTGGTTATTGTTCTTAGTGCTATCATCACTTATTATCTGACCCGGACGATCAGTCTGCCAGTGGAGAAGCTGAAGAAACGCATCGACAAGATTGCGCAAGGAAACTTTCTGATCGACCGCAATATTGAGTGGAACAGTGAACTGGGGGATGTGGGAAGAGGAATTAATCGCTTATCCCAGGATATGGTGACCTTGATGGAGAAGCGTCTGGCGGATGAGAAGCAGAAGCAAGACCTGGAATACCGGATGCTGCAGAGCCAGATTAACCCCCATTTTCTATACAATACGCTCAATTCGATTAAATGGATGGCTACGCTTCAGAATGCAACAGGAATCGCCGAAATGACGACCTCCCTGTCGAGGCTGCTTCGCAGTATTGCCAAGGATCCGCGGAAGCTGGTGCCGCTTCGTGACGAAATAGCACTGCTGGATGATTATTTTCTAATTCAAGGATACCGCTATGGGAGCAATATTACCTTGGAGAAGCATATCGAGGAGGAGGAGCTGCTGCATTGTCTGATTCCGCGCTTTACGCTTCAGCCTTTGGTCGAGAATGCGATCTTCCATGGCATTGAACCAAAGGGCAAGGGAGATATCATCCTGTCTATAGAACGCTGTGCGCCGAACGATATTCAGGTCAGCCTCGCGGATAACGGCATAGGGATGAGTGAAGAGAGCATTGCCAAGGTCTTCTCTTCCGGCGAACAGGGTGCCAACGGGCTGCTTGAGAACATGGGGCTTCGAAGCGTTCATGAACGGCTCAGGCTGACATTTGGAGAGAACTACGGTTTGTCCATTCAGAGCATACCGAACCAATATACGAAGATGATGCTCCGTCTCCCTTTTCGCAAAGATCTTCTCTAATCCCAAATCTTCAGGCGAGGTGAACCGTATGATCAAATTGTTGATTGCCGATGACGAGGCGCTTGTATGCGTCGGTCTTCAGTCTATGCTGAAATGGGAGGATTACCGGATCGAAATTGTCGGCGTAGCCCATAACGGCGCGCAGGCCGAGGAAATGATCGACAGCCTGCAGCCTGATATTGTTATCACCGATATTAAAATGCCTATTAAAACGGGGTTGCAAGTAGCCGAATCTGTGCGAAAAAAAACTGGGCGTGCTCCGAAATTCATTATTTTAACGAGCTATGAAGATTTCCAATATGCCCGCGGTGCGATCGAAGTAAGGGCTGTCGATTACCTTGTGAAGCTGGAGCTCACTCCGAAAATGCTGGAGGAATCCATCCTGCGGGCTATTTCCATGTTGGAGGAATCCGAAGCGGCTTCCGGGCAGCCCCAGCTGGATTATCGCAGAAATCTGCAGGATCTTCGCGATAAATTTTTTATCCGCTTGTTTAATCATCTGTTTGAGAGCAGGGAGCAGGTTCTCCTGCAAAAGAATGATCTGGAGCTCGAGCTGGATGCCCCGGCTTACGTCGTCTGTACATGCCGCATTCTGGGTCCGGACACCGTGCCTGCCCGCGGAGACAAGCTTGCTGCCCTTTGTACCAGCACGGTTCAGATGGCCAGAGAGACCTTAGCCTCCTCCGGGCCCTGTCATATCACGAGCCTGGATCTTAGAAACTTTGCCATTACCCTGCCTCTGCCGGGAAAAGAATCAGACCTATGGCTGAGTGATCTGCAAAAGCGGCTGCACGACATGGCAAGGCTGCTGCACAATTACTTTAATGTCATCCTGATCGCAGGCGTTGGCATCGCTGTTGAGGATCCCTATTTGCTATATGAAAGCTACCAGTCCGCAAGAAAAGCTCTGCCTGTAAATAGCCAGGAGCAGAGCATTGTCTTCTTCACAAATGAACCGCAGGTCTCTGAGCCTGATGCTTCTCTGTTTGATTACTCCGCCTTGCGCTCGGACATTCGCCGGGCCTTTGAGGAGATGGATGTTCAGGCTCTCCATGAGATGATCACCCGGCTGATCGACCGCTTTGCCGGACAGCCGCACCTGCTGGTCTCGGCAACAGATGCGGCAAGCAATCTGCTCTACATGGCTACCTCCTTGCTCGCGGATGGCGAACAGATTGTCGAGCACATTTTCGAGCATGAGCCTGAAGGCTACCGGTCGATTTACCAGAAGCATTCCATGGAGGGGATCATTGATTGGCTCATCCAGTTCCGCGACGGATGCTGCAGCATTCTGCCCGGCCGCAGGCAGACTTACAAGGAGCAAGTCGTTAGAAATGTCCAGGAATATATCAAGCGTAATCTGGACAGCAAGCTGTCCTTGAATCAGGTAGCGGATATGTTCAGCTTCAGTCCCAACTACTTAAGCCATCTGTTCGCCAAGACCGCCAAGGTCAATTTTGTCGAGTATGTCACGGAGACCAAGATCTCAGCGGCTAAAGAAATGATGCAGCGCGGCGAAGGGCGAATATATGAAATTTCTCAGCGTCTTGGATATGAGAGTGCATTTTATTTCAGCAAAGTATTCAAAAAGATAGAGGGGATCTCGCCACGGGAATACATGCAGCGCCTGGGCACTCTATCGCAAGCTGAACGTTAATTTCTCGAATACATCTTTTCATCTTGCAAACGAATAAGCACTTTAGCGAATCGCCCTCCCTGATGGATGACCACTTTGCCGGCCGGATAGGCCTGCTCTAAATAGTCGGCAACCACTTTCATTTTCCGGGTATCCTCGGCCAGCCCCTGGCCGCGGAACCAGCTGATCATTTCTTGCATGGCTACTTCGGCAGAGACCTCGGTCGTCTTCAGCTCCCGTGTAACTAACGATTCATACGAATAGCCCTTGAGGAATAAAAGATGCATGAGATAAGCTACCTCCGCCGGCTTCGAGGCATGCGGCTTGTCGCTAATCAAAGGCCAGATTTCATTTGCGAGACTGTTCTCTGCGGCGCCTGCCGGCATGCTGATGTAGCAATACTGCTTCGCACACTGAATTATTTTCTCTACGCTCTCCCAGTTGTAGATGACCGGACACATGGAGGCAAAGACCAGATCAAAGGCTTGGTTCCAGCCTCTGGCGTGCACATCAATGTTTTCAAAAGGCTCTGGAACTATTTTCACAGGATTATCGGTAAAAGGCTTCGTATTTTCCTCCAGCAGCTTCACCAATGGCAAAGAGGACTCAACAGCAGTCACATGGGCTCCCTGCTCTGCGAACGGAACGGAGAACACGCCGGAGGCAGCCCCGATATCCAGCACGGAGGCCTGATGAAAGCGGACTCCCTGGTCCTCAATCCAGTTCAGAATACGTCTGCTTCTCTTTCTCCCTTCTTCGTTGAAGGACTGCTCGTTAAAGGTCTCTGCCTTATGGTCAAAAGCATTGGCCGGCGAAATGCCAGCCTGCTTCATTTTGCTAAGAACTGCATCCCCGCGCTCTTTCCAGGCCTGCTCCCAAACCTCTTGACTAAAAAATTCGTTCTTCATTATTTTCCCTCTTTCATCCAGTTTTCCGTATTCAATTCATTATTTATCACGGCAGCAGTGACCGCACCTTTAGCGGCAGCGGCAATAGCCTGATGCATCCGTGAGGCTGCGTCTCCGGCGCAATAAACGCCCGGAATACTCGTCTTTCCATACTCATCGACTGCCACGATTCCTTCATCCGTCATTCTGCAGCCGATATCCTGCGGAAGATGGGACCCCATTACCAGATCCGGCTTGAAAAAGATTCCCCGGCATGGAATGGAGGTTCCGTCCTCCAGCACAACCTGCTGAGCTATCCCCTGAACCGAATCAATCTGACGAATCGGAGAATCAAATAGGGGGATTCCATGCTGCTGAAGCTCTTCGCGCTGAGCCTCCGTTAATCCATCGGGACCGTTCGTGCAGATGGTGAGATTCTTGCTCCAACCCGATAGGACAGGTGCAAAATGCATAAGCTCCGGCCCTTGATTGATGATTACAAGCCGCTCGTCCCGCAATTCCCAGCCATCGCAGTAAGGGCAGACAAAAGCGCTTTTTCCATACACTTCGGATAAGCCTGGAAGGTTCAGCGGGCGGTCAGCCATTCCTACCGCGAAGAATAACTTTTTGGCCATATATACGGATCCCTGTGCGGTCGTAATCTGGAAGTCTCCATCCTCCCCCGTTGCGGCTACGGCCTTATCCTTAATAAAGGTTACGGAAGGATAGGCGCTTATCTCTTCCTGGGCAATACGCCGGAAATCGCCTGGCGTGATTCCGTCACGGGTAAGAAAGCCATGAGCATGCTGTGTTACCGCGTTACGCGGGGCTCCTTCATCGATCACAACCACGTCCTTCCTTGCTCTTCCCAGTACAAGGGCTGCGTTCAGCCCGGCAGGACCGCCTCCAATAATCAGAACATCGTACCTCTTGCTATTCGTCATTTTTTGTTCCACCTTTCATTATTATTATAGACCTGTGATATCCATAATTGAGGTGCAAGAAGGGGTTACTTCTTGCTCATGGCTTCATTCGCGCAATTCTTCGCTGCCATATTCAGGACAGACTGAATAGTCTGCTCCTGCAGGTATTGGTGAAGATACTGCTCAGCGCCGTACATCACTCGTTCCACCAAGCAAGTATTTCGCGGGGCATCCGTCCGGTCGCAATCGCCTTCCGCCTCGTTTTCCGGTTTCGCTAATAGCTGATGTTGCTGAGAGGCTGAATTGGAGCATTCAAATAGCCGCTGTCTTCCCTCGATGACTTGGATCACATCCAGAAAAGTAATCTGATCGGCAGGCCGCGCCAGCTCATAGCCGCCATTTACCCCGGGAACGGCCCGCACAATCCCGTCCTGCCGCAGCTTGGACATAATTTTGGACAAATAACTTTCGGACACTCCAAGCTTCGAGGACAGCTCTTTAATCCCGATATTGCTTTGGCGATCCGAATGGCCCAAATGAAGCAAGGCATGCAGCGCGTAATCAGTGCTTTTGGAATACTGCATCATTCTGTCTTCCTTTTCTATTGATATCATTAATTATGGATCTACGGTATCCATAATAACAGACTAGAGCGCGGATTACAATCTTGAACCTAAAAATACCGGCTTCTCAAGCAAAAAAGCTGCTTGAAAAGCCGGTACTGGTGGAATACCTGTCATAAATCAACTATCAAACGAAGATATATTCTCCTTCACCAATCCGAAGGGTCTTTCCTTGTAATTTCGTTGAATCTGTTTCAATGATGACCTGTTTGAATTGGTTCTCGTCTCCTTGTACGAAGTCAAAGGACTTATCTCCAATTTTCAGGGTAGCCGATCCAGAATGTGATTTTATAACAGGCAATTGAAATAACTCTCCCCAATGTTCGGCGGCAGCCGCAGGATTGGAGACGCGGAATACGGCATTTACGATTTCAGCATGACCTGAAGGGTGGGGCCGTATGACTCCAGATGCGGATAGGCGCTCCAGCCTTTCTTCATCGTTTCCGCTCCATTGAATAATAAATGGATAGACCAGCCCTTGGAAGTCGCCATCAATGGTCAGCATCCGCCATTCTATTAATCTGCCTTCATGATCCAGACGCCGGCCATCGATGATAGGAGATAGAGATAAGCCTGCCAACTTGAGAGAAGCAGCTACCTCTTCAATATCGTCAGTGCGAAGTACAACTCTACTTAATATCTCATGCTCTGGAAGAGCTTTAACCGCATCCCTTACAACGACATTATGCTCGGTCGCCTTGGCTAATTCCAGATTCTCAATGCCAAGAAACTCAATATAAGTTAACCCAAAGTAACTTAAGGTATTATAGGTCCCCCAAGCCTTGTGAGCTCCTCCTTTGAAGGCTGCCAAACCATGCTCTTCGAAGAGTTCAACCGGCTTGTCCAGATTATTCACGTAATGAACCAGATGGTCCCATTTGAGCTTTGCCATTATTCCTTCACTCCCAGTTCGGTGGTCCGCTTCACAGCCGCCAGAACGCTTCTTTGCAGCCCGGCAGCGAAGTCGCTATTGTTCAGCTCATACAAGCCGTGAATCCCCACCCCGCCAGGCGAGTTATTAATATCAAGCAATTGTCTCGGATGCATGCCTGTCTGCTGCAGCATCGCAACTGCACCCAGCATGTTCTCCAGCGCTACCTTCCAAGCTTGCTCACGCGGCAGTCCTGCAAGTACGCCAGCGTCTGCAAGAGACTCAATGAAGTAATAGATATAGTTAGGTCCGGCCACTCCAAACCCGGTGAATATGTCTATCAGAGACTCCTCGAGATATTGCACTTTGCCGAACCCAAGCAGGAAGTCCTCAACCTGATCCCGGGTAGCGAATGCATTCAAGGCTACACCGCTATATCCATATCCCGTATCGGTCAATGTGTTCGGGATGACCCGGATGATCGGACGTTCAGCTCCAAAGTAACTGCCCAGCTTTTCAATCGTTACCCCCGCTACGATCGACACGATAGCGGCAGACGGCGAGGCAAATTGCTGTACAAGGTGTCCAAGTGCTGCCAGATCATCTTGAGGCCGAACAGCCACTACGATTAATTCTGCTCTGGGGAGGACCTGCTCTTGTCTGCCTTCCGTATTAACGCCGTACTTTGTATTTAACAACTGAAGGCGCGCCTCATTAATATCGGATACACTGATTTGCTCTGCGGACAGCGTACCCTTGGCAATACATGCGCGAATAATCGCTTCCGCCATCTGTCCTCCGCCAATAAAATGAATCCTTCTCTTTGTCATGTCAGCCACTTCCTTAGTTAGTTGTTCTCCCACGCTTCCGGCAGGATAAAACCATCATATTTCTCCAGGCCGAGGATGTATTCCTCAAACTCCTTGGATTCATATGCGGCCTTCAAATCCTTTGCCCATTGAGTGTCTTCATCCTTTTTGTTAATGGATACGATGATTCTATGCTGCATAGGTGTATTTTCTATTTTAAGCGCATCTGTAATCTTTCTGTCCGGCGCATTTGCAATGTAATTGCCGTTTACAACCCCATAATCAACATCTTGAAGTGATACGAGAATTTGTGCCGGGTCCAAAATCTTAATATCGATATTAAACTTGTCCGGCTCCATACTATTGATGTTGAAATCAGCGACACCTGCTCCTTCTTTAATCTTGATCCAGCCCAGCTCCTCCAGAATACGAAGGGCGCGCTCTTGGTTTACCGGGTCGTTAGGAACAGCTACGGTTGTACCGTCTTTGACATCGTCCAGTGAAGTATGGTTTACAGAGTACAGACCCTGCGGAGCACCTGGAACATAAGCGATCCCTACCATGTCCGCATTAATCTCCTCGTTGATTGCTTCCATATAGGCCGTGCTTTGGAACACGCTCGCGTCAATGGAACCTTCCTTCATCGCGGGATTGACCTGCATATTTTGCGAGAAGGTTTTGATTTCAACGGTATAGCCTTTCTCCTCCAGGATTGGCAAGATCGATTGACGGAATTGCTCCTCATAGGTACCGACTCCAAACCCAACCGTGATCTTCTTCTTATCCCCGCCATCGTCCGCTTGTTTACTGCCGCAAGCCGTCAGCACCGCCAGAACCCCTATCAACACTACCAACATTAATTTTTTCATACACCCATCTCCTATTCAAATATTATATTTTTAAATTGCTCCAACGCCTCATCCGTCACGTTCAACGGAATCGCGCAATTTGGCGAGAGAATAAACGGTTGGTCCTTCATAAAGGCTAAAGCATCCTTCGCTTGCTTGCGAATCTGTATAATATCATTTGCTGCGAACAATCCGTGATCAACGCCCCCTACTTTCGTAGCTTTGAGATCTGCATCCAAACCAGGATTTCCTTCGGCTACAGTATCCCAGCTGATCCCGTCAATTCGATAATCATTAAATTTCTCCGGCTTCGCATGAGCACCGCAGGTATGAAGAATATTCTTACCATAGGCTGCAGCCTCCAGGACAATAGAATCATACGGTCTGGAGAATTCATCAAACCTAGCTTCATCAAACAAACCCGGATGCGCCGTACCGGTTACCGCGTAGAACAAACCATCCGAGCCTGCTTGACGCAGCTCTTGCACATAATCAGCTAAGGTTAATGAGATGACATGCAGCGCATGGTGAGCTGCCGCTCTATGTTCCTTGAACAGCGAATCCAAAGTAACGGGCTGCTCAATACCGAATACGGTCTTGGTTACATAAGCCGATCGCCCTACAATGAACAGCAGCACCGTTAAAGGTGAAAATACCGTTTGAATCAGCGGGGTATCGGGTAACCCTTGACGTATCTTCCTAACTGCCTCCAAATGCTCCTGTAGTGATGGCGTCTGGGTTGCCTTCTTCACTTCAAGCTCCCAAAGACGCTCCGCCGTTGGAATAACCGTTGATTTCTGCCTAGGAAATACGGTTTGATAATCGGAAAAGTCATATTGATTGCCCCAAGCTTCCGCCAAGTAAGTCGCTCTCGGATTAATCTTGACCCAATCCCAATCATGTTTTTTCGTAAACGAAATCGTTATTTCCGCCAAATCATCCGCATTCTGTTCCTTGTCAATAAAATGGCGCCACCCGCTGACAATGGGACGGTCTGCCCGCTCTCCGGATAATAGGGCATTGAATCGATCCTGCTTGCTCCATGCACTCAATTGAAGTTCCTCCCTGTATCTAGTTATCTAATAACGGCGAATTTTTCTCGCCAGCGTGTTGCCTAAAGACTGTATTCCCTGTACCAGAATGACAAGTATCAGCACGGTGGTTACCACGACTACGGTGTCAAAGCGTTGATAGCCATACACGATAGCCAAGTCTCCAACTCCACCGCCACCCACGGTTCCGGCCATTGCGGTCGCTCCAATCAAGCCGATCGTTGCCGTGGTTAGTGACAGAATCAATGAGCTTACTGCTTCCGGCAACAAAAAGTACCATATGACCTGCAAGGGCGTCGCCCCCATGGCCTCGGCAGCTTCAAGAATTCCCGGGTTCACTTCAAGCAGAGAAGTCTCTACTAAACGTGCAATATAGGGTGCGATATAGATGATCAGCGGTACGATCGCCGCACTTGTCCCGATCGAAGTGTGAACAATCAATCTTGTGAACGGAATAATGGCAACCAGCAAAATAATAAAGGGCAGAGAGCGAACGATGTTGATGATCGGATTCAGGATAGCATAGAGCGCTTTGTTCTCCAGCACGCCGCCCGAGCGAGTGATGACGAGTAATATTCCCAATGGAATCCCTAATAAGGAACCCACGAAAAGGGAGACTCCTACCATTTGAATTGTCTCTATAATTGCCTTCAGAAATTGCTCATTCGTTATTGTCGTCGAAAACATAAGACTCTATCTCCTCCACACTGACTTCATGCCTTGTCAAAAATGTCAGGGCATCCTCTACCAGCTTTCTATCACCAGACAATTGGATGATTGCTGTTCCCAAGGTCGTTTCTTGAATCTCTGTCATATTTGCAAATAGGATATTGACCTTAATATCGAAGGAGCGGATCATCTCATAGAGAATAGGCTCGGAAGCACTTTTGCCAACAAAATGGAGCTTGTAGAGCAGACTTCCGTTTTCTGCCTTTAATGATTTTTCAACACTTGGTGTCATGCTATTTTGAACAACTGTCTTCACAAAATTTTTCGTGGTCTCATGCTGGGGATGACCGAACACCTCCAGAACGCTCCCTTGCTCTATAATTCGTCCCTCTTCCATCACAGCTACCTTGTTGCAAATCTCTTGGATGACGGACATTTCATGTGTAATAATCATCACCGTAATGTTATATTCTGCATTAATTCTTTTTAAAAGCTGCAAAATAGATTGTGTTGTCTGCGGATCAAGTGCAGAGGTTGCTTCGTCACACAAAAGAATCGATGGATTCGAGGCAAGCGCTCTGGCAATTCCAACACGCTGCTTCTGTCCCCCTGACAACTCGCTCGGATAGCTTCCCGCTTTGTCGCTTAATCCTACAAACTCTAGCAGCTCCTGCACTCGCTGACGGATTTCACTTTTACTCTTTTTCAATAGGACGAGGGGAATTGCTACATTATCAAATACTTTTTTGGATTCTAGCAGGTTGAAATGTTGAAAAATCATACCTATGTTCTTTTTGGCCAATCGCAGCTCTTTATCGTTGTAAGTTCCTAAGTCACGCCCATTCACCAGGACCTGTCCTTCTGTCGGTCTTTCCAGATAATTGACTAGACGAATTAAGGTGCTTTTCCCGGCACCGCTATAGCCGATTACCCCGAAGATATCTCCCTTTTCAACCTTCAAATTGATTCCCTTCAGAGCTTCGATCGTGATCCCTTTCCGAGTGAATGTTTTGGAAGCATTCTTTAATTCAATCATGTTGGTTCCCCTCAATCATTTTCTAGAGTCAGATGAAGCTTTCGCTTGCAGCTTCTCAAGGGCTCGCTCTGCCAATGAAGCAAAGTACTTAGCGGCAGGCAATAGTGCGGCCTCATCAACATCGAAACGAGGATGATGGAGTGCATAGGCCGGTCCTGTTCCGATATTTACAAATGCGCCTGGGATCTGTTGCAGATAAAATGAAAAGTCCTCGCCCCCCATTTGCAGCGGAATATCATGCACATCATACCCGGCCTCTAAGGCGACCTCTTTGGTGAAATCAGCCCATTCCGCATGATTAATAGTTGCAGGAGGCCCAGGATACCAATGCAGTTGTGCCTCAGCTCCGGCTCCTTCAGCGACTCCTTCGATGATGCGCGTCATTTGAACAGGAATAAGGCGGCGAATCTCTTCATTGTAAGTTCGAACCGTTCCCTCGAGCTCCACCTTTTCCGGGAGAACGTTCCATGTAAAGCCCCCGTTAATTCTCGTTACACTTAATACCACCGGCTCTATCGCATTATTTTGACGGCTAACAATCGTCTGCAGCATGGTAATGATCTGAGCCGCTGTCACAATGGCATCCACACCTTTTTCCGGTGTAGCAGCATGGGCCCCGACACCTTTTACCGTAATTTCAAACCGGTCAACACCCGCTGTTAAAGCTCCCGTTCTCGTTCCAAAGGCTCCCGTTGGCAGATCAGGTGAATTGTGTAATCCAAATATGGCATCAACATCCTTGAGGCCTCCTGATGCCAGGACACTTTCCGCTCCATGACCTGTTTCCTCTGCAGGCTGGAACAAGATCCTCACTGTACCGGGAAGCTCGCTTTCGCGCTTTTTCAGCAGCAAAGCAGCGCCTAAAATCGTAGCGGTATGAAAATCATGTCCACAGGCGTGCATTTTCCCCGGAATCTCTGATGCAAAGGGCAGCTCTGTTTGCTCCTCTATTGGAAGTGCATCGATATCACATCGAATAGCCACAATGGGCCCATCGCCTTGTCCAATCTCTGCGATTAATCCCGTTGCCAACGGGAGATCCATGATCTGAATATCAGCTGCTGTCAGCCAGCCCCGCAGCTTCTCGGTTGTTTTGAACTCTTCATAAGCCAATTCAGGCTCTCTGTGAAGATTTCTTCGAACGCTAATCAAGTAGTTGCCCAAATCCGATGGCTGCACAGTCAAATTGTTTTCCCCCACTGCACTCATGCCTCCTTGTCTCCTTCTATTCCTCTATTCCTCTTATTCGCTCCAGTGCAATAGATAGACTGCTTATAATATGATCTCGCATTGCCTTCTCAGCGCCGTCTTCATTTCTGTCAGCTATCATTTGTAAGATTAAGCCATGTTCTTCATCTGCCTGTCTTGTCCAATCTCCGTGCAAGGAAACAAAGCGACAGTAGCGAAGCGCGTGGTCTCTTAATTGATTCAAAACCTTCTCGAAAACGATGAGTTCACTCATTTCCGATAAATAATCATGAAATTCAAAGCCATAGGATACAAAGTTCTGATTATCGCCTAGCTGGAAGGATTGTTTTATGTTCTCAAGGATTACTGTTAATTTTTGAATATCTTTATCTGTTGCATTCTTAGCCGCATTCCTCGCGATATAGCCTTCAAGCATGCTGCGAACAAGAAAAACTTCTTCAACCTCTTTAACTGTTATGGAAGCTACCTTCAACCTTCCATTGGGCTGTCGAACGAGAAAATCCTCATTCTCCAACCTCTGTATGGCCTCCCTTAGCGGTGTACGACTGACCCCAAGCAATGCTGCTAAGTTCTCTTCGTTTACAGCTTGGTTTGGCTTCAGCTCGCTATCTATGATTTTTTGTTTTAATTCATAGTAAGCATTGTCCTTTGACAACCTTCTTGATCGCATCACTAGTTAACCATCTCCTCCACGGTTCATCTCGAGGAAAATTGTATAATTGTATACAATTATTTTAGTCCCTACGTTTAAGCTTTTTTATACTATATTCCTATTATTCCACCTAGTCAAGTGGGTATTTAGGGATTAAAAATGTTACAATTACAAAGAGAGAGACCTGGCTAAATCCAGGTCTCTCTCTGGAAAACATGATTTGTTTCGTATTAAATCCTCTATACTTGTCAACTTGCTACACATGGTGCCTTTTTAACGACTCCTTCCTGATCCAACACGTATCCAATGAGAAGGCCGCTGTATATAGAAAGGTAGTACCGTCTTTGCATCACCTTTAGCCGAATTCATTTGCATCTGGGTTAAAAACATACTAGTAGAAAGATTGGCGCCGCTAAAATCAGCGTCGCGCAAATCAGCGCCAATAAAGCTTGCCGCTCTTAAATCTGTATTTTGCATATTAGCAGCAATTAGTAATGCTCCTCTAAAATCAACTGCCCTTAAATCTTTGCCATTCAACTTTTTCCCCATCCAATTAACTCTTGAACGATCCAAGTCTTTAAGTTTTTTAGCACCAGGTAATTCTGCAATCGCAGTTTCTCGAATTGAATCACTAGCCTCTGTAAGCAATCCATTCAGTGAGAACCGATAGGTTACCAGATCAAAAGCTAATAATTTGCTGGCACTCCAGGCAGTCACCTTCTGCAGCTCGGCTAATTTCTTGCTTAGCGTATCAGTTAACGCGATCGGAAGATCGTACGACAAGGCCTCTGCTGCATATGCAATCATTTCGTGAATTTGTTCCATTATAGGAAATACTCTAAACATTTGATCTCTAGCTTCCGGATTCTCTCTCCAACTTACGTTGTTGAAAGTAACTTGAGATACAACTTGTCCGGCACCTAGACAATCAAATACTGTACAGCCTTTATATCCCTTGTCTCTTAATTGAGAGTGAATATTACATCTATAATCCGATTTCAAATTGACGCAGGGCGTATTTGCGGGTTTACTCATGGGAAAATCACTTGATTGTACTATATTAAGCGCTGTACAACAAAGTCCAAAGCATTTAGCGCAATCAGCAGTTAAATTATTTCTTATACTCTTGGCTGTATTCCTGTTCATGTCATTACCTTCTTCAATTTTTATGTAAATGAAAGGCTGTTCTCTCTATGGCTGTCTTAGTTAAAACCTCTATACAAGCAAACACCTAATACCGCATTGAATCCAGCTGCGGCAAACACACTGAAGCGCTCGGGAATGCCAAAATAGGCTGCGGGTACGATCCCTGTGCCAACGGCTCCTGCAAGCATGAATAGTAAAGCCGCCGTTGCCCAGCCAGCTAAATAGCGATAACGTCTGTCCTGATATCCTCCGGCCATAATCAGAATGAGCGAAAGAACGGAGAGCAGGACAACAAGCGCTGTCACGACATACACATGCATGATATCTTGAAACGCAGTACCGGCATTCCCCTGGGCAGAGAGCGGAAAGGCTGCATATCCAATAGCCGACACCCAATTCATCGCTGCGAACAAATAAATCCCGATCCGGATCGTTCTATTCAGCTTTCCTTGTATAAATACGCATACCATCATCACAGAGGTGATACCGCAGATATCGTACAGAGAAGCAAGCTGCCCCCACAGCACTTTGGAAGGGGCATTGCTTGCGCTGAGATCACTGACCGCCTGCGACATCCATTGATATCCGGGATAGGCTAATGGAGAAAAAAGCACCGCTGCCGCATAGGAGAACAAGCTGATGATTCCCAACAATCCGCACCATTGAACTGGCGTCCGCTTCACTTTGAGTTTCCTCCATTATTATAAAGTCTGCTGAATTGCTTCATATGCTGTTCTACCAGTTGAAGCATCTCCTGCTCGCGCTCGGGCTGCCGGTCACATAAAGTCAGCAGCATATAAATCGGGGCATAGAAGTGAACCGCCATTATTTGCGGAGACTCGTCCTTGAATACACCAGCCTGGGCCAGCAGGTCAAATAGCATGCCTTGATAGGTCAAGGGATCCTCTACATACTGCTTGGAATAGAGCGCAGCAAGCTCACGATTTCGATATTGCTCCACCGTCAGCATTTTTCGAAACTTACATACATACTCATCTCTTAAAAAAAATAGAAACAGCTCTTTTCCCATTTCTACGAGCTGATTTTCCGACAAGAGAGCCAGCCTTTCCAGATCCGCATGTGCGTCCAAGCCATTCATTTGCATTTGGGCTGCCCGCTGTTCGTACCTCTCTGCCATCTCAGCAAGTATCGCATGAAAGATGTCCTGTTTACTTGAAAAATGCTTGTATAAGGACGGAGCTTTAATCCCGACAGCTTCGGCAATTTCACTGACACTCACGGCGTCATATCCCTTTTCTGCTAAAAGTGTTAGCGCCGAGTAAATGATTCGTTGCTTTGTGGTCATCAAAACCAATCCATTCCTTGGCTAATGTTCATTAGCCTTATTGTAAGCTAATGAACATTAGCTTACAATAGATTTCCTCATTTGTTCGAAATCCTCAAACCTGCTTGTTATAATTCAAACCTAAGCGGTAAGCTTGGTCCAGCAGCAACTCATAATGACTGGGATTTGAATCCAGAGTCTCATATAGGAATTCAACCTTGGAGTTGGATACACCGCAATAATCCGCAATGCCCACATTCAGCAGATGAGTAATCATTTCGTCGTAGCTGCGCTTTTTCATCTGTTCTTTGGAAACGCCCGCCAGACCCATCCACAAGACATGCTGATGAGGAAGGTGGTTTAAACCGTACGCAAACCCATTATTCCATACACGGTCAATATAACCCTTTAACATAGCCGGCAGATGCCACCACCAAACTGGAAAAATAAATGCCAGAGCATCATGCTCCTTCATCCGTTTTATTTCCAGCTCTACTTCAGGAGAAAATATCTGCTCCGAAGTGGACCAATTGGGTTCATCCGCTCCTTTCAAGACAGGATCAAACCCAATCCCGTGCAAATCCAATATCTCATAATTGTGGCCAGCCTCGGCGAGGCCTTGTACGAAACGATCGGCCACTTTAAAGGTCAGGGAATCTTTTCTCGGGTGAGAAACAACGGTTAATACTTTCATCTTGCACCTTCACTACCTTTCTCCAGCAGCTAATTTCTAGCCATGATCAATGGCTGATGCTATTATAATCAGTAGGAAAATGATCCGGAAGTACGCACTTTTAAGTTCTATAGGATGATACGGGTGCCATAGGAACATGGAAGTACCCAAGCCTGTTCCCTGGAAACTGACTCGAACAGCAGCGAGAAGTGAAGGAGGATTGTAAATGAGTGAGCAGATGAAGAATAGCATACAGAAGAAATATCAAGTTGGCGTGGAGGCGGCCTTAGAGGTAATGGGAGGCAAATGGAAGCCCTTGATTATCTACCATCTGATGACGGGGAGAAAACGAACGTCCGAGCTTCGCCGGCTAATTCCGGGCATTACTCAAAAAATGCTGACCACTCAGCTCAGAGGCCTGGAAAAGGATAAGATCGTCACACGGATGGTTTATAATGAGGTGCCTCCAAAAGTAGAGTATGATTTGACATCCTACGGCTGGGGATTAAAGCCCGCACTTGACCATCTATGCTATTGGGGAGAGGATCACCTGGAAAAAATTTATGGCGATAAGTCCAAGGTTCTGGAAGAATGTAGCAACTTATCGGAAATACCGAACTCTACTCAATGATCTGGACATAGGGATAGTAATTAAAGGTATGGTGTAAGCACCAACGTAGACCGCACAACCCAACAAGATAGCCGTGAATGCCATGGCCGTATCTTCATCTATCCCTCCATAAACGAATCGGGTCTATCGATTACAACCGAAATTTACGCTTTGGACAGCTTGCGCTTCTGATATAGAACTAATCCTGCAAAAAAATAGATCAGTGTGAGCACAACCATCATGAAAACCTCAAATCGGATCTCGTAGAAGCCGGCTCCGTAATTCAATATTTTATTAAAGGCATTCACCGTATGCGTAAGCGGCAAAATGTCCGTCAGCCCCAACGGATGCCCAAGGATCGAGAACATATTCAATTTCGGCAGCGGGAACATCGTGCCTGAAAAGAACATGAGGATAAAAAATGGAAAACAGCCCACGGTTAACACATCAAAAACCGTATTCAGGAAGCTTGCCACTACCAGACTCACGGACACCATCGAAAGGCTGGAAATGATGCCAATCAGAAGAACAGGCCCGAAATTCCCTGCCGGACTGTAGCCCAACCCCAATGCAGTCCAATAAGAAAGAACAAGCGCTCCTACAGCGATAACGGCTTGCACCATACCAATAGCCGTAAGGAAATGAACGGCTCCGAGACGGCTTAGCTTCAGCCGGATCAGTGTTTTTTTATCGTTCTCCTTCACAATGGACGCGGATGCGGTAAACAAGATCATTAAGATGGCCAAAGCCAGCAACCCCGGAACATAACCGTCAAACTCATTTAAGGGGAGTTGTTTCTCCAAAAAGGTTTCGGTTATCAAAGCAGGAAGTGTAATTTGGACGGCCGCGATCCCTTGTTTATTCACCTCATCAGCGGCCATGACTGCCGCAACGGGATATCGCAGATTATTCATGCTCCCGTAAAAATGGACTTCCGACGGGACAATCGCTTTCTTTGAGATGGCATCGGCATGGATTTTGGAATAATCGCTAGGAATAACCATTCCAATATCGATTGTTTTCTCTTTTACTTGCGCCTCCAATTCAGGAAGCTCGGTGATAGGGCTGAAATCGAATATATTCTCGCCATTCTGTCCCTTCTTCTCTTGGATCATTTCAACCAGTTCAGTCGCCGATTTGCCACCATCGAGATTAAGAACTCCGATATGGTATGTAGTCGGCTCTCCCCCATAAAACAAGTACATGATCAGCAGAAAAAACGGAGAAAAAAACAGCACCATCACAAGTACTTTCCAGTCCCGAATATTTTCTTTCCATGACTTTATTGCAGCCGCTATCAGTTTCATTCCCGAAGCCCCCTTCCTGTCATAGAAATAAATGCGTCTTCAAGCGTCCGCTTGCGGATCGTCATATCCTCCATCTGGATACGAAATGCTTTTAATGTCTGGTTGACGGTTGGAATGTGCTCAATCACATGGCTTGCGCCAAGCAATAAAAGACCGTCTACCAGCTTTTTTTCTGTGAATACGGGCGGAAAGGCTTCCAGTAGTTTATCGGTTTGACCCGCAGGTATTCCGCTGAGTCTGACCTGTAAAATATCTCCCTTGCCTGATTTTTCTTTAAGTCTTTCAGGCGTGTCGATCTGGAGTATTTTCCCATGGTCAATAATAGCTACTCGATTGGATAGTCTATCGGCTTCATCCATGTCATGCGTCGTAAGGAGTACGCTTTTCTGTTGGGCCGCCAGTTGTCTGATAAAGTCTCGCACAAGAACACGGCTCTGCGGATCAAGCCCTGCCTGAGGCTCATCCAGGATGATCAGGTCCGGATCATGGACAAGCGCAAGCGCGATATTCAGCCTTCTTTGCATGCCTCCGGAAAGAGTCCCGGCAAGCTTATTCTTTTTATCTGTAAGTCCAAGGGCTTCCAGCAGGTACCCTGCCCTTTTGCCGGCCTCTTTTGGAGCTAATCCATAGGACATTCCGGCAAATTTCAACTGTTCGGAACAGGTCAGTTTCTCCCAGATCACAATGTCCTGGGGACATAATCCGATCATCCCTTTAACCTGACGATAGTGTGCCGATATCGAGATTCCGCCATAAGCCACGTTTCCGGCATCCGCTTTCAACAGTCCGCACAGCATACTGATCGTCGTCGTTTTGCCGGCGCCATTTGGGCCAAGCAATCCGAACACCTCTCCTTTAAATACCGAAAAGCTTACCTGATCCACGACCCGTGTGCTTCCGTAGGATTTGCTTAGCCCGTCCACAGAAAGAAATATTTCCTTCTCCATGCTCTCTCCCCTTTTTAAGGATATTCCAGTACCTAACCTGCTACAGATTCAAATCACTTGTACTTTTTGTTGGGCTTCCGTTTGATTTGTAGCAGCTTTTCCATATCAGGAAATAAAGAAGTATTGGTCAGCTCAAACATCATCCATTTGCCATGATGGTAGGTGGTAGACTCATCGTAAACTCGTTGCACTTCTGGTGAATAATTATTTCTATCAGCCTCAAATTTGGCCCTCTCATCCTTACCGAAAATAATCATAAAGCCAAACACATTCTCTTTTGCGTACAAGGCACACAAAGATTTGCCGCCCCTGCGATACTTATACTCGTAGGTCCATCTCTTCCCGCCGCTGTTCCAGAGACGTTCCATATCGTATTTTGATTCTATTAGGTTGGTTAGCTGTACCCATACATCGAATAACGGTTGCCCAAGCAAACCTATCATTTCCTCATGGGTTGGTATTTTTTCAAGCATTACATCACCTCCATCTTGAAGTTTTATTATTTTCTAGATCGTCAGCTTTCAATTTGTTTTATATGATGCAGCATGTGACTTAAGTAATCATCAAATAACCAGCGTAGGGTAACCCTGCGCTTATCGCTTAAGATACATTGCTTATTGAAATCCAGTTCACTAGCATTTCTCAGGACATTCAGTATTTGTTTGTTGAGTTGAATCCATAATGCAAGCAAATCTGACTTACTATAATTGTTTTGATAATCATGAATTCTGATCCATTCATTCTGCTTATATCCATCAATACTCACTGGTTCATCAGTCAAAATGATTCGGACAAATCGGGAATGGTTATTTACCGCCGAGTCACATAAATGTCCTAATATTTCTTGCTTTGACCACTTGTTTGCCGAAACCTTATTCATAAACTCATGATCTTCAATGCGGTTTATGACCTTCGGTATTTCATAAAGCAGTTTTTCAAATTCCACTATTGAACTCATCATTTATCACTCTTTCTTATGTTTGAACGCAGTTTTAATGGTAAGTAGATTTGCTGTTGGGCAACACCAAGCGCCTGATCAAAAGCACCGCCAGGGTTTGGCATATTGCACATTCCACTTTTAGGAAAGTCGCCATATTCAAAAACGTCGCTGTTTTTTATCCAGTTCATCATCTCATTCACGGTGTCGTTCAGGTCATCCTCGTTGTTTTCATCCCCTGTGGCAACCAGGAACATCCCACCCGGAAATTCAATGATTTCGTAAGGAACTACGTCCGCTTGAGTAACATCATCCTTGATTGCTGATATCAAAACATTTTGCCCACATCCCCATGTTTCTTTATCGCCCTCATGCCATAAAAAGTCTGCAGGTTCATAGATATGCGCTTGTACCAGATGGCGGTGAGACTCTAACCATTCGCTAAAGCCGTCTTTGCCAAACAGCTCGTCCAATGTTTTTAAGCCTGAGGAAACCGCACGGAATTTCCTGATTTCAATGCCTCGCATATTTTGAAGCTTGCTCATAATAATAATTCCCCCCGATTGCTTGTTTCGCCCGATAGTGGAACCGCAGCTCCTTGTTACGGAGCGGGGCAAATAATTTTGGCCGCAAACAAAGCTTCAAATGTATTGGCCGCCCCTCCATGCTCCACAATTTTTCCGTTTAGTACCTTGTCAATATTGACTCCGGTAATACACAACTTCTTGCCAGAAGGTTTCATGCCGAGCCACTCGCCTTGATGTGTTCCTTCCATTATAAATTCAGAAATGACGTAATCACCGTCACAATATTGAGCCGTAATGAGCATTTTTAAATCAGGATAGGTCTGCCTTACTTCAATCATGTGTTGCTTCATGCCCTCTATCCCAACCGGAATGATTTTGTCCCCTGTTCTAATCACACACTGGTCTGATACATAATGAAGAACTTCATCCATCAAATGCTCAGATGTAATCGACTCATAAAAAAACCTTACTTTTTCCACATGGTTCATATTAGTTGCTCCTTTCACATTCATTTCCGCTGAGTAAGGACAGCTATACCAAAAGCGGCTATGCCCGCCCTCCGGTAATGAGTAACCCAATCTCATCATAGTGCCGAAGCCTGTAAATGCTTATTTTAGATAGTGCAGAAAAATCTCCGATTTTAAGCAGTTTTTCCCCCTCTCCCTTACAAACGCCTGAAATCCAATCGCACCAACTTTTTACCATTTGGCAAAAGCACTTCCGCTTGGGATACGTTGTGATAATGAATCTCTTCCATAGCCTGGATCAAAGATTTTGCGCTTATCTGGTGATGCACCCTGCCCAAATCGTTAAAGACACGACTATACGGAGAAGCTGACACAAATGCGTCTTCTGTATCCGTTTGAATAACACATGATACATAATGCGGTTTAACCTGGTTGATGACTTGTTGGAAACAGGCGCAGCCGATATATTCGATAAACAAGTTGGCTACAACCAGATTGGCATGAGGAAGCAGCGTATAATCTTCTGTTAAATCGAAGCAGAGCAGTTCCAACAGGCTACCCAGCTGAGGATAGCGGCTTACGCAGGCATCCAGATAATCGCTGTTAATGTCTACGCCAATGACATGATTAATGATCTCCGGATCGATATGCTCCAGGCCATTTCCGCCCGCAATCCCCAAAATCATGATGCTTTTGACAGGATACTGAGCAAACTGCTCCTTCATCATCGCGTTCAGGACTTGCAGCTGTCTAACAGAGTCTGATTTCATATGGTTTTCATAGTCCGTTAACTTTATTTTTTCCCACGGGTTTCCCGGTTCCGCTTCCCTGCGATGCCTCTCAATAAATGAAATGCTATTTCGCACGAGTAGATGTAACCCTTCTTCTTCAATCGGAAAATGCCCGGCGCCTTTTAGCATATGGAGCTCCTTTTCACTGCCAAGCTTGTCATAGAACACTCTGCTGAGCGATACATCCGTCCAGCGGTCCTGCTCAGGATGAAGCAGGATGAAAGGAGTGAAGAACTCCGCAGGCTCTATATCCAGCTCAGGGTGGAGCATGGTGTACAGGAAGGCCAGAGAAATGCTCGCCCCCGCAGACTTCTTGTCCGCCATCAGCAATCGGGCCAGGTCCTTATGATTGACAATGGCTTTCATATTGGCAACCCATTTCATAGGGATCTTCAAATCGGGCAGCCATTTGCGAATATAGGAGACAGCCGGCAGCGCCAGCTTGACCAGATAGGGATGGGCTGAAGTCTTCTCGGTAATTTCCCTTACACGCTGGTCTAAAATGCATGTGGCGAGAACCCCCCGTACAGCCGGGTTTTTACAAGCAACCTGATAAGCTAACATGCCGCCAGCGCTTAAGCCAAACAGAAATGTCGGCTTTCCTCTCTGGACATAATAACCGGTCATTTCTGAAGCATCCTTCACCCAGGTAGGATAGGTTACCGTACCGGAATATTCACTGCATCCATACAGGGGCAAGTCCGGACAAATGACTTCATATCCACACCTATATAACGGCACCGCCAAAAAAGAGAGCAGCCGTCCGTTTCCGCCTACCCCATGCAGTAAAATAATGGTCGCTTTTGCGTTTTGCGGCGAATATACATCCAGATGAATCCGGTTACCATCGCTGAGCGAAATATAGATTTCCTCCGGCATTGTAGTATGATCCGGCCGGTATGCAGGCGGTAATCGCTGCTGAACGGCTTCCCAAACGCTATAGTCCGTATACATAACTACCTCTCTCACTTATAAGCTTGCTTGCGTTTTGTATATAGCACAGTCAACAGCAACGAAATGAAAATAAGCAGATGAAGGACAATATGATATAAATCAGGAATATAACGCATTTCGGAATCAATCAGCTTGACGGAGCCTTCGAAATAACGAATTTTTCCCGCCCCGCCGCCCGTAACAGTATACCATTCATGAAAAATCAGCTGGGTAATCAGCCATAGCGTTAGCCAGATCATTAGGACGTATTTTCCGATATGCTCTTTCCATATGAACAAGGCCAGGGCCAATACGAACAGTACAAAAAAGATACCATCCTCTTTCCAGGAGCGGGTTACCAGATAACTGTTTTCGAAATACAGTCCGGTCATAATTAAAAAAAACCATGCAAGCAATAACAGATTTGCCCCCAGACAATAAAATCTTCTCATGATGCAGCCCCATTCCTTCCTTTACTAGTGCGTAAAATGATACCTACACGCATGCTAATTAGAAGAGTCAGAAATATTTAAATATTCATGCTTCAAGATACTCATCATTATACGATCGACATATTGACCATTTTTATAGACTTCGTCTCGTTGTATGCCATCCTTCTTGAAGCCCGACTTTTCATAACTCCGAATAGCACCAGGATTATCGGCATCTACCGTCAAATACACTTTATGAAGATTTAAACGCTCAAATGCAAATTTTAGAACAACACTTGTCGCTTCTGTAGCATATCCTTGTCCCCATACCCTTTTGTCTCCAATCCAAATACCAAATTCAGCATGCTTGGACCAAGGATGGATATTAAACAATTGAGTGTTGCCAGTCGGGATGCCATCTTCTTTCATAATAGTAAAATAGACAGCTGATAGATCTGTTTGTGCATACCTCAGTACACGTTCTTTGACTACACCCGGTGTTATCGGCATACCGCTTCCAGATGGTAACGTTCGGTTAACTGCAGGATCGGATAGCCATTCATATCGCTGTATCCAATCTTCTTCAACAACCGGCCTTATTGTTACTCGTTGTCCGTATAGCATATTTCCCTCTCCATTACAAATTAACAATCGATCCGGTTTTTATGGTCCAGTCCTGCTTGATAAGTTCAATGGCTCTTGGGCTGAGTATGCTTTCATCCGGCTCTGTGATTTCTCTGACATCGTCCTCAAACCATTCCATGGCTTGCAGGAGGTTATCTCTGACCATCACCAAATCTTCTGTACAGCCATATTTCATCAAATGCTTTTGTTTAGTTTCATCTATATAATGCAGCTTGCTGGCCGAGCCGCCCCAGGTGATTTGATCATATGCCGTCAACAGCAAAGAGCTATGCGTATCCATCAATATGCGCATGACCCCGTTTAACTTAAAAAAGTCTTGGCGCGCAAAATACTTGGCAGACATCTGCACATGAAACCAGTAAGTCGTAATCAGCCTCCGAATGTCATCTTTCCACAAATGCCCTTTGACTCCCAAATCCGCCAACGCTTGCACACTGCCATCCCGATCAAAGACGATATCCTTTGCTTGCAACTCGGTGTAATGAATCCGGCACATATAGTCGTCTATCTTTCCTTTGTTTAATAGGAACACATCATACTGAAACAAATGCTCCTTCTGTCGCAAAATATAGCCATAGTTTTTGATGGCCTGGCTGTTAAAATCCTCCGGCCAACAAAGAATGACTTCATCACACACGTCTTCAAGCATAACGGTGAGTTTTTCATCCACCGCCGTATAAGCGCCTTCTTTCACGAGAAAAACAATGTCGATATCGGAATGATCGTCCGTTGTCCCATGAGCGGCAGAGCCAAAATACCATGCTCCCAGCACACCTTGTTCAGCTTTCATGGCTGTTATGAATGCGTTATGTACAGATTGAAGTTCGTTTAACATCGCATATCCTCTCCATTTGCTCAGTCAATCTCCCAGCTTCATCTTACTCACTCTCCACAATGTTATCCTTTTCACAACTATCATTTCGCCTGTTCGGTCATCAGTTCCCATCGCATGCCGAACTTGTCAATGAGGGATACGAAGCAACTGCTGTATGAAGTACTTTGCATAGGATGAATGAGGGTGCAACCATCCGACAATTTTGAGAACGCGCATTCAACCTCGGTCGCCGAGTTAAAAGTAACGACTACGGACATCGTATGTTTAAGCGAATGAGCATCCTCATCTGACGAATCATTGAGCATAAGCCGCTGGCTACCGATGTACATTTCACAATGGTAGACTAAATCCTCATCACCACTTTGAACCGTCCAGTCACTTGGATTCGCATCAGATTCACACAGGATCACTTTGACTTGAGCATTGAATGCTTCCTTGTATAGTTGAATTGCCTGTTTACATTGACCCTTAAAATGAAGATTGGGTGTAATTTTCAACAACTCGGGTACCCTCCTTAACTCAGCAAACAATTATCTCAACCGGGATATACATTTCAGTCAAATACTCGTTTTGAGGCTGTTCTTCATCGTTCAAATAATGATAATAAATGCCGCTTTTTGCCACAAAACCATGTTCAGGTATCCATTTCATCAGTGAGCGATGTGCGATGTTACATCCCCTCTCGGCTCAACAGAAGGGCAATCTCATAGCTTACTTCCAATCAAGCGTTTCAAGCTCAACGTTATGAAAACACACAATGGGGCCGCTACTGGGCACAGTCTTCTGTTCTTCAATGAGCGTAAGAATATCTTTACTCGCATTTGCCATGAAGTCAGAATATTCTCTCATGAAATGAATGGTTTTGCGAATAGACAACATATTCCTTTCAGGTCTTCGCTTTTAGGTGATTTGGGATGCTCTGGACATATTCATTCTCCTTCTCTATATTTATTAGAGGCTTCACCCGTAGTGCAAGCAGCTTCATAATATCTACAACCGTATTCAAATTTTGCACATCTAGCATAAGCCACTTTGCGCCCTGGCCAACTCTGGTTTCCCTAAAAACTTTCTGAACATATTCCGACAAAAAAGGAATAAGAAGCTCAGCGTTGGACATTTCTTTTCTTCCAATGACTACAAGAACAATAAAGTAACCTTCCATGGGATAAAGCGTACATAAGGTTTTGCCATTTTTTCTGTATCTGACATTCCAACCGGGTTGCATCGAGCAATTACTGTAATTGTATGTTGGCTCAATCCTGTAGATCTGATAAAGATGATGATTTAGCGTTCTCTACAAACTGCTTCGGACAAAATCCGCAACTTGCTGCTGGTTTGGCTTATTATTCGCACCGTATGTGCAACTCCATTCCATCACCGTTCATCTCCATTCCAGTGCCTCTTGGCTTGCTTTAAATGAACAACAGATAGAGACAATACTATTGCAGCCACCGAAGATGCCAGCGTTGCCGGCAAATGGTCGCCTACTGGCCAATACATCGACAATGTATTGACAAGCGCATGATACATGATACAGAGCCAGACGCTTTTGCTCGCTTGAAATATAGCAGCCAAAGCAAAGGATTGGCCGAAAATAAATAAGGCAAACAGCAAAAAAGACATCTCACTTTGACCGGAGCCCGGAATAAAAAACATGGGTAAATGCCAGGTCCACCAGATGCAAGCTGTAACGATAGTTGCCGAAAAAAATGAAAACCGCTTCTCTAGAGTAGGCTGTACCAAATACCTCCACCCAACCTCCTCCATTCCGCCATCCAAAATCATGAGGGGAAAAATGGGGAGCCAGACAAACCAGCCTATATCACGATTTGTCCCGTTCCCAATCATAGCTGGAATATATAGCGCCACCAGAAAAATTAAAGCCAACACATACAGTTTCGGCTTTGCCTTTAAGGAAAACGTAAGCTTTATGAAATCCTTCATAGTATGGATAGTCTTGTTTTGCTTCAGGATGATGTATGAAAAAAGGGTAGGCGCCCATGTTCCGCAAATATATAGAAGTGTACCGACAGGAGTATTGAAGCCGAATAAACCGAAGCGGTCTGCTGCAATGATTAGGCCCCATGCTGAATATGTAAAAAGAAAAGTACAAATTACAAAACCAACTAATCTGCGTTTATCAAGTACCATTTCTCATCTCCTTGGCCAGTTTGCGCTTCAACCTCCGCTAACCCCAGTATTGCTGTTTTCACGCTCCTCACCCACTTACTTTCCAAACTTCGACTTTTCATAATTAAACGGTATACTCGTCCCGACCACGACATCCTCAATTCTATCGATCATAAGCCAATCGTCCATGTTCCCTTGATGGTCAAAGGCAAGCGGCGGCTCTATGTTCTGCACCTCTTCAAATTCAACGAGACATAAACACTTCTTATGCCAACGCTCCTTTTGCTTTTCGGATAAGTTCAGTTTGCCCTGATTATCGTTCAGCGTTTTTACAATTTCGTCTTCTGTCAGCTTCACATAGTTTTGAACGGATTTAACGATGGCGGAGGCAGAAATTAACGCCGAACCCTTCTCCATAAAATAAAGAGCCTCGCCCTCAAACACCCGGCTATGCGGTATTTTGCGCCCGGCAGCTCCTCTCACAACCATCGTTTTGGTTCCCGCTAAAATTCGATCTAAAACCCGCTCTCCCTTTTTGCCTGTATGATCGCAATAGACTAAATGTACCATGTTTCCTTTCACCGCTTTCTCGTTTTAATCGCATTCGCGAATACATAAATTGCTCAGCCCCATTCTGCCGTCCCCCTTGGGTTCTGACTTCGATCTGTTTCAATACCTATGTCTTTATTACGAATTCCTATACTGCGATATACCAGTATACACCGTATTTGTCGACTACATCAGCGCAACAAGAGCTCCATGGAAGGGGACCCAATGGTAGCAGCACCGTTCCATCCTTCTTCAACATCTCATATACCCTTTTCACTTCATCTTCACTATCAAAATTGATCCCGTAGCTCATGGTGGGGCGTGACGCTTTTAAGGAGGACGCGAGCATCACATCAACAAAGGCGTCATTATGTGATTCACTGACAGCAAATATTTCTTGTCCGTCTCTAAGTAATGCCGCATGCATAAATGTACCATCCGGAAACTTCTCATGATAACCCAAGGTCAATCCGAAGGCTTCTGTGTAAAACGCTACAGCTTCAACCGTATTTTTAATATATAAGGTTGCTCCCAGCTTCATCTTATTCACTCTCCATAATGTTATACTTTTCACAAACATTATCTCTAAAATGCATTCCAAAAAAACAAAAAGATAAACACACAGCCCCAGGCATTCCCGGTGAATTTTTTTGCAATCAGCATGCCATAAACAATGAAAAATATCGTCAACATTTCAATAATACCTTCAGCAGTTACACCGATTGCACCATGAATAAGGATGCAGAGAACAGCGCAAGCAATAGCTCCCCGATTAAGCCATCGATTCTTACTGGGATATCGCCGGTTGATTTTATCGCTGATCACCACGTAATTGAAACCTTCAAAGAACCCCCAGGCAATAGCAGTTATCAGCATCCCGATAACATTTATCGGAAAACCGCTTGATAACACCTCCCGGGTCGTCCAAACAGATTGAAAGGGTAAATAGCTTGTTATTTGCCCCGTCGATAGCATGAAAATCATATAAGGAACAAAGCATAGGGAACACAAAATAACAGAACTTACCGCCCCTTTTCTGTTCAAACCATAAGTAAGCAGATTCTCCTTTCTGATCATGGACACCATGACAATTCCTAATCCCGCCAGACCAAATTGAAAGGCAGCACTCCAAAGGACACGCAGAAGGATATTAATACTGCTATCCTTTACAAACGCAATAAATTGATTTTGAAATACCATGTATATCCCAAGCACCACAAAAGAAATCAAGGCAATAGCCCATAAATCTACGTCTGTTTTTCGCTGTTCCAACGATAAATCCTTCTTGGGTTTATTGCTCATCATAAGAAAACACCATATTCGCTTTCACGGAATATGTTAATTGGACGAATTTCAAGCAGCCTCTTGAACGTAATCTGAGGATTTTTTATTAAAAACTGTTGAACCATTCTGTATCCGATCGCATACCCGGCACACCACGGTATGCCCGAATGATGATCGCCAAACATATATTTGCCATAATCAACGTCTTGTTCCAGCACTATCTTTGAATAATGATTTTTCCAAAGAGACTGTTCCAAGTCATACGACATGTCAAACAGCCATTTAGGTTTTAAGTGGGGATAGACAGACAAGGCAAAGCTGTCAGCTTCTCCGTCAATCAGCAAAGAATTAACAAATTGGTTTTCCAACTGGCCTCCGTAAATCGCATACCAGTAATTTCCCCAAACGGTGTGATGATACTCGTGCGCAAAAACATACGGTATCCACTGAAGAAAGCTATCAGCCAATGGATTGATATTTATCAGCATATGTCCAAAGGTTGAGCTGCCTATGATGCCGTTTTGAAATTTGTTCACAGTAGAATTATCATCAGACAAAGGATATAGAGCTACACATATAGGATCGTCATCATAATTGGGTAATAAATCCGCAACCTTCTGAAATTCGTCTTTCAGCTTGGCAAGATCGATAGGGTTCAGTAAATCAATCTGCTTTTTCAGTGTTGCAATATCTGTAATTGGCTTTGGTTTCCTGTCAGATAAATCGTGCGGCGCATATTGGCATAGCGTTGCCCAATAAGGGTCGATTGCATATTTGCTCCACAGTGCCTCCACCGTATCTACCCTGTTTTCAACGTCTGTGATGTAAGCATCGAGGTATTTGTATACAGGTATAATTTCTATATTCATGTCTCTCTCCTTTATATATAGGCTATACCTCATGGCTTTTATCATTTAGGGTTCAACTCGATATATTTCTTACCTAATAAGGTTGTCGCCCAGTCATATGAGTCCGCCGTTTCATACTTCCGATACACATGTTCTTGCGCAACGATCATTAACAAATAAAGATCGTACCAAAGAATTCTTCGGTTCTCCTCCTCTGTCAGCTGCCCAATTCCGTAGCCTCTCAAAAAGTCAGGCGATTGAGCATAGGATCTGAATCCAACCTCCATCAGCGGATCGCCCCACAGGCATCGCTCCCAATCAATGATCCCCGTAAGCCTCCCATCCTCAATAAAAATATTGCCATCCCATATATCCCAATGAACTAAACGAGGCGTTACAACCTCAAGAAATAGGTTTTTATCTTTATCCAGTAAATCCAGCAGCTCGCGCGATGAGATTTTAAGATCAATGCTTTCCTTTTCTGCATCCATCATGACGGCTTTCAACATTTCACAAAACACTTCATACCAGTTTTCGCCTTGAAATTTCTTTAGGCCAGGATAACCGAAGTAAGCGTTTGTAATTTGGTTAATTTCTTTAGTCAGCGAACCCACCAGAGAATAAACATCGTTTACCTCCTGTGGGGTCAATCTTGATTTCCGGGTAGACAAGCTTTCTCCTTTTAACTTTTCCATGAAAAAATAGGGCGCACTACACCATTGACATGAAGGATCATAAAATTCGACCCTCGGTACGGGGACATGGGTCTTCTGTGCAACTAATCGCATTGAACGCACTTCGGACTCCATGATATTCTGTTCGTAGGTCATGACCGTGACTTTAGGGTGAGGCGCTATCTTGAGAATACTTGCTGTCCCATCATCGAAAGAAACCTCGTAGGCGATATTAAAATATCCTTCCGTCAGTTCACGAAAATTTTCGAGTTTTCTCTCAGGGAAAGCCTGCTGAATCAATTTTGTGAGTGTCGATTCACTTTGGATGTTTTTAGTTAAATACGCCATTTCTCCCACCCTTTGTCCATGTTGTTATCTATTCCATTTTCACCTGGCCTAGCTCCAGTATAATTTCAAAGCATAGAAAAACATATTTACCCACTTTAGATCTTACCTATCTTCAGTTTACTTTTTCATACTTAGAGTTTGATTTATAACGTTTGAGAGGGGCAATCGACTTGAATCATTCCTTTAATAAAGTGCTTCAACTGTCAGATCAGGAAGAAAAAAAGCGGATTGACCGTTCACTCGATGAATTAATGGAAGATGAGTATCAATTAAATGACAATATGAGAAAGCTTATTGAGGGTCAACAATATGTATTTCCTTCGTTGAACCAAGATCATGCTACACCTGATATGTTGATCCGGACGCAAGATACAATCAGCGCTAAGAAGCATCATTTTTCAACGACGCCTTATTTTCATCGGCACGACTTTATCGAAATGGTCTACGTATATAAAGGTCTTTGTTATCAATATATTGAATCACAAGATCAGCTCATGATTCTGAATGAAGGAGAATTATTTATTCTTAACCAGAATGTGCTGCACGCATTGTATCAGCCAAATCCAGAAGACATCATCATCAAGATGATTATTCCCCCTAGGTACTTAGGGTTTGAATTTGGCGAACGCCAGGAGTTTCAGGACTCCATTCTTGATTTTTTAACCAAGTCAGTGATGAAAAGGAGTTTATCCTATCACTATTTGCATTTTCGTACGGCGTCAAATCCGTTAATCAGGACTTTTGTTGAAAGATTGGTTACTGAATACTATCAAAAGCCAAATTATTTTGAAGATGCCATGTGCTGCTATTTGAAGCTGTTATTTATTGAACTTAGCAGAAGTAATTCCATTCTAAACAGTGTGCATTTTGATATAAAAACGAAACGATTACAACATGATCAACTGCTGAATTATGTAAGAGAAAATATGCAAACCATTACTCTGGACCAATTGGCTAATGAATTTTCATATAATAAGTGTTACCTTAGCCGATTAATTTCCGAGGAATTTGGAGAAAGCTTTCAGAAAATAGTAAGAGAGATACGAATGGAAGAAGTCGAGACATTAATCCGATATACGAATCTATCCATTGAACAAATTGCTGATCGGGTAGGGTATAAGAACGCCGTTATCATCTATAAAATGATCCGCGAAAAATATAATATGACTCCAAGCGAATTTCGAAAGAATCGATAATATTTGCCCACGAATTTGTTTAAAATGGAACGAATGGTGGATAATGAATCGATTTCGATATTGATAGCATGAATATTCTGAATAAGGATTTGGTTTATGCGCGTACAAGCTTCTGCATCGTATACCCGGTATGAGTATCCTTGTACTCGTTGACTTTGAATCAGACCCAGTTGTTCGTAATAGCGCAACATGCGGGTAGAAATACCAAATGATCTTGTAACCTCTGTTATCGTCTTTAAATTGCTCACGCCTGATCTCCTTTCTTACACAGATCATAAAGTGCGACACGACGTCAATGTCAAGGTTCTCCTGTGCTTCTTGTCGTACATCACAACGGTTACAATTGAAACAAGAACAATCGCAGCATTTGCGGCAATGGTTCCCGCCCAAGTCATAGTCGTCGTACCGAAGATGGGGGATGCCGCATTGAACATGGTGTGGAATAATACGCACATAAACACACGGCCTTTTCCTGATATTGTGTAGATTGCCCCGTAAAAAAACCGAAACGCCATAAGTTGAACGGCAAACATCCAAAAGTTAATGAGTCCCTCTCCGTGATTCGTCCCCGGAATGAAGAAAAGAGGGATGTGCCATGCAGTCCAAATAATCCCGGTAATAACAGAAGATAAAACAAAGCCGTATTTTTTGCTGAGTTTAGGCTGCAATATGTACATCCAACCAGCTTCCTCCAAGCCGCCGATTATAAGATTACCTGGCAGTGAAAGAAAAAGCGTATAGAATGGAAGCGCCATTTCCGTACGGCCTGAAACCACAATATGTATTAGGAAGTATAAAACAAGGCCCATAATAACGAATAAATAGGGAAACAGGTTGTTTTTAACGTAGAAAACCGTTTTCAACCATTCCATAAAATCCGCTACTTGTTTGTTTTTCCTCAGAACGATATACGAAGCAATAGCAGGCGACAAAATATAGATTGCAAAAGGAATATTCATCATGAATTGCTGGAATGTGTGAACCCAATTATGTACCGTATATCCGAATGGCCCAAGAGCAATCAAAGCACCTGACACAAGGTACGCTATGAAAAATGTCAGCATAGTAAATTGTACTGCGATCTTTTTGTCCGTCATGATTTCTTCATCCCACCTTTTATTGAACTATATATTAATTTTAGCGTATGGACGCTTTGACTTTTATCACTTGGTTGAGGAAGGTGTCAGGACTTAATCATATGTAGTAAAGCACCTGCCGCATTGGTCAGGTGCTTCTAACGATTATGACTTCCGCACCGGTCTGATATACTTAAAAAACCGCTCCGGATCATGATACATGTAAATGATTCTGCCGGGGGAAGCATCCAGACAGTAACCGGTGCCTGCAAAATCAAAAGTTGCCATCGCTTGTTCCAGCTTCTCCTCCACACTGCGATTTTCCTGCTCATAATCAAACGGCCCATGTTCAAAGACAAGATAATCGGATTCGGGAATATCAGTCAAAAGCATTTGTGGGGGGATTTCGCCTTGATAATCCAAAGGAAGTCGCACACCATAGCACTCTGTACGTGGAATCCCCCAACCGCAAAGTCTGCCGCCCGGGTCAATGATGTACGCCATAATCTGACCGCTGCCGCTGTTCGTTTCGCTCCCGCCATCGTCATCCAATTTGCCCTTGATACTATCGAGCAAGCCGCTTATGGTTTCGCAGTCCTGACCGGGAATAAGACTTTGCTTTTGCCAAAAATCCCAATACCCATTACTCTCATCATTTTTGATATGCAAAAATTTGTGCGCGGGAATGGTTACAAAATAAACGTTAACCCCGTCTGTCGATTTGATCATACCAATCTCTCCCAATCCGAAAAAGTAGCGGTCGAAAGGGGTGATTTTTGTACGAAGGGCAACAGGCATAGGCTGTTTTCGGTATTCACTTGGAGTTACACCAAAGGTTCCCTTAAAAGCTCGGGTAAAAGCTTCATGTGATGAAAAACCATATTCAAACGCAATATCCAACAGGCTTTTGTCCCTATCCCGAACCTCCTTTAGTGCAAAGGCCAGTTTTCTGTTCCGCAGATAATCCCTAAATTGCATACCCGATATTTCCTTAAATTTTCTCGTCATATGAAATTCGGAATAGCCTAACTTGCGGGATAGAAACCGGAGCGATATCGCTTCACCGTTACGATGTTGAATACACTCGTCAATTTCATCAACGATGATTTGGATTTGCTTGTGCCACTCGTACATTCGTCTGTTCACCTCGTTTCAACGACTCTACAGCCATTATAGAGTGATGGAAATTTCATTGTTTGATTTTACTTGCTGAAAAGCGAGGATATAGTTTCTTTCTTTCGTAACTCGCCCAATATAAATCTCAGTTGACATATTTGTTACAGCAATTTAAATGCTTGTAGTATAAAAATGCATCGCTATACTGAATGTAACGGCGCCGTAAATAAATCGAATAGGAGATTCATTTATGGGAAATTTCATGGTAAGGCCAATCGGCAGAATACGTTCGGATGAGCACGGAATGCGCATTGAGTTGGAAAGAGAGTTCATTCCGGCTCTAACTAACCTGGATGGGTTCAGTTATATTAACGTCCTTTGGTGGTTTCATCAAAACGACACTGAGGAGTCTCGTTCAAAGCTTGTAGAGAACGGCCCTTACAAGAATTCTCCGGATAAATTGGGCACTTTTGCAACACGTTCTCCGGAACGTCCAAATCCAATCGCTCTTACTTGTGCCTGCATTACTTATCTGGATTTTGATAACGGAATTATAGGTCTAGCTTATATGGATGCCGAAGACGGGACTCCGGTAATTGATATCAAGCCCTATACGCCAAGTTTGGACCGAGTAGAGCATCCTATTGTACCGGACTGGTGTGCTAACTGGCCCAAGAGTATTGAAGCATCCGGAGACTATGATTGGGGCACGGTCTTCAACGTTTAAGTAATATTGAGAGCTATATAAGTTGAACTCTTGAATTTTACGTTTTGAGGGCAACGTGTGAAGTGTGCTTACGATCGCTGTTGTTCGCGGATTTCTCGAATTGAACTAAGATATTATAAGGTAGAGATCCACTCACAAAGGCGAACACTTACGCTTCTCAGCACACTTCACTCTTATGCCCTTCTTCGTAGTTTATATAGTTCAACTTATATATCGCTTGTTTATATTAACAAGATGGTGTAAGTTTTGGAACACCCTCAATAGCAAAATAAATTCCTGGATATAGTTCCAAGGCACAACGATTCGAAGCAGAGTATTGCTGTCTGCCCCCATCGCCGAATCATTTGGGGACCTAATCGAACTGCGCTTCCTTCACTTCGAATCGAAACCAATGAAACGGCCCCGTTCGCAGGTTCCAGCTAACCTCGCCCTGCGAAGGAATGAGCATATCCTGAAACCTTTTGTAGGTTCCCATACGAACCTCCCACTCCTCCAAAGTGCAGGTCCCTCGATCTTCTTTAAATCGTTGCGCCACAAAACGAACGGGCTCACCCGTTTTTTGAAAATAAAAGGTGCCTGACGCGTTGATGTCTCCATAGGAGATGTTGGCTCGCGCCATATCGTCATCAATCGCTTCCCAAGTAATATACGGCGACAAAGCCTCTGTCGGATACCAGACCATTTCAGCCAGATATCGTACAAGCGATCCCTGATTAATCTCGCGGCCATGTGCATGCCCCACCTTAAACACGCCCATAAGCTTGATGAGCATATCGGCTTGACCATTCAGGTACAAGTCTCTGCCATAAATCGCAACCCCCGGAGTCGCCCGAATTCTCGCCCTCCAGATGAAAGAAGGCCAGTCAAGCAAGGAGTACTGCTTTGCGCTGAACGGCATCCACCTTCCCTCTGGCTTCGTGCGCAGCATTCCTTCCTGCCTAATCATCACCGATCGAATCGGCTTCTCCATGTCCAATGAATGAGTAAGGCGCAACCACCTCAACACCGGCGGGGGCAACTGCTGCAACCTTTCTTCATTGATTTGGATAACGGGCTCATGGGAGCATGCTTGCAGGAGGAGAGCTGTTTCCTTTTTTGCGCTTCGCCGAAAAGTGAAATTTTTAACAATCAAAGCTATGAGTAATCCTGATCCAATCGTGATAATAACGACTACGACTAAGTTCTGAAGCCAATGCATGCGCCGCCTCCTCTATGATCCATCAGTGAAATTAATTCATACGCGCTTCCAACTTTACGATGTTCGATACTAATTGATCAATAAGGGCTGTGAAGTGCCGGAGATCATCATCCGTGAAGCACTCGAACAAATCGTGTAAAAAGGCCAACTCCCGATCTTCTCTCCCCGCAAAATGCTCCTGACATTTCGCAGTAAGGCTGATTCGTTTGATACGGCGATCGGAGTTATCGATGGAAATTTGAACAAAGCCCTTCTTATCAAGACTCCGGACCATTTGCATGACGTTCTGATGAGAAACGCCGAGTACGCCGGCAATTTCTTTCACAGAGAGTATGTGCGGCTGACTTTTGTACATAATGGCAATCAACAACCACTGCTTCACCGTTACTTCGGGATCCAGCCGATCCCCCAGTACCTGCAGTCGATTTGCGATAATGAATAGCGAGGCGAAAATATTCCCTTTATGCTCATCCACAGTCATCCCCTGCCTCTCCCGAATCAATAGGTAATATATTATATATCTAGCATGAGGATATTTCTCCTGTCAAGGAGATAAGTTTTCTGTTTGTCATGAATCTGTCTGTGAAGAAGCGATTGCTTCAAGTCGAACAAAACGACTGCTCGCCGAAGTAACTTCGGAAAGCAGCCGTTTATGTTTATCACATTCAGTAAATATTCAAATTCAGATTTCTCAGCATTGAATGATTATAACAGCTTGGGCAGGATCGCCCTGACTTGCAGCTACCTCTACCTGCTTCACACACTCCTGACCATTCGGTACAATTACAGGCGTAATCACAGGATAACCCGCTTGCTCAATCAGGGCGATGTCGAACTCCAGCAGCAGTTGTCCCCGGGTTATAACATCCCCCGTTTTGACATGTGCCGTAAACCCCTCACCCTTCAGAGATACGGTATTCATTCCGACATGGATCAGGATTTGCGCGCCAGAAGCGTGCTCCAGCATAATCGCATGCTTGCTTTTCTCCATCAAGTGAACAACCTTGCCATCAAACGGAGCGATGACTTTGCCCTCCGCGGGCTGAATGGCGATGCCTTCCCCCATCATTTTAGCGGCAAAAGCTTCATCAGGCACTTGCTCCAAGTCTACCAACGTTCCGGGTACTGGAGACGGAATTTCGACCACTACCGGAACGGCTTGTTTCTTCTTCCAACCAAACACAGCTGCTCCCCCCTACACTGATTTCTACAGATTTTTAGCGATGAAGTAACCTTCTCGGGTGGCATCCATCACATTTCTTGGCTTGTTAGCGTCGCCGATGACAAAGGTGTCCGGAACGATGCCATAGAACGAATCGATGAGCGCTGGAGTGGTTCTCATCCCCGTGGAGAGAATCACGGTATCCGCCGAAATTTGCTTCCGCTCGCCAGCTTCCTCATAAATAACCCCATCTGCGCTAATCTCTACAATTTTCACATTTAACTTGGTGCGCAGCGTTTCTTGCTTGTCCATCGCCTGCCGTAATCCAACACGATAGAGGATGTTCCCGTTCTTGGCCAGCAGATCTCCCGCTTCCATGATAGTAACCTGCTTCCCGTGCCGCGCCAGCTCGATGCCTAACTCGCAGCCCGTGGATCCGCCGCCAACCAGCACGACCTCATTCCCGACTTCATCCATACGGGTGTAGACGTCCAACGCCCCCATCACATGGCTTTGCTCCACGCCTTTGATCGGAGGTGTAAACGGAACCGCACCCGTAGCCACAATAATGGCATCCGGGGACAACTGCTTAATCTGCTCAGGCGTTGCTTCTACGCCCAGCTTCACCGTAACTCCTGATTTGCCGATCTGGGTAATTAAATAATTCATATAATTGTACAAATCAATCTTTAGCTCTTCATATGCCGAGTAACGCAAGGCCCCACCGAGTGATTCGTGCTTCTCCAGCAAAGTAACTTCATGGCCCCGCTCATCAGCAACCAAAGCAGCCTTCATCCCCGCCGGGCCGCCCCCAACGATAACAACCTTTTTACTTTGCTTCGCCTTTGGCAACTCTAAAGGAACCATATCATAGCGGGTATAACGCGGGTTGACCGAGCAGCCGACATTTTTGCGCTCCGTGGAAATATGGTAGCAGTATTGGCAGCGCAGGCAAGGGACGATATCTTCATCCCGGCCTTCCTTAGCCTTCTGCGGCCAGAAGGGGTCGGCAATCAATGGGCGCCCCAGGGCAACAAAGTCCGCCTTGCCTTCCGCAATAATCGATTCGGCTTCCGCCGGACTCATGATCGCACCCACCACAGATACGGGAATCTTAACGTTGCGCTTGACCTCGGCAGCCCACTCAACGTTAGGCATGTGCTCCTTAAAGATCGTTGGAGCCATATGCACATTGCCCTCATAGTTGATATCCAGCCCCGCCGAAATATGCACCATATCCAGCTTGTCTTCAACGATTTTGATAAACTCCAGCACGTCTTCGAACTCAATGGAGCCGTCCACGATTTCGGAGGCGCTGATTCTCATGTCCACGATAAAATCATGACCAACTGCTTCGCGCACCCGATCAATAATCATTTTCGGGAATTTAATCCGGTTCTCAAAGGAACCTCCGTATTCGTCCGTCCGCTTATTAAACAGCGGTGACAGGAATTCGGCAGGGAGCCAGCCATGGGCAAAATGCAGCATAACCAGATCAAACCCAGTCTCCTTGGCCCGCTTGGCAGTCTCAGCCCAGTCGTTCGCGACCTCGTCCATCATTTGCTCGTCCATCGCTTTGACGATGGTGCCGTCTGCCCGAACAAGATCAACAGGACCAATGGCATAATCGTCTACACGGGCATATTGACCCGAATGAATCAGTTCCAGCGAGGCCTTTGCTCCCGCCTGATGGGCGACAATTACGCGATTTCTCGTTGCTTCAATTTGATATTTATCGAAGGCATAGGGTTCGTCCGGCCGGGAATAGCTTGCTCTCTTACGGCTGACGTTAACACTGCCCGTAATAATGACCCCGGCTCCGCCAATCGCTTTATCATGATAAGGTCCTGCAGGCGTGGCGATAATCCGGTTATTGAATACTGTATTTTTTATGCGGATCGGCTTGAATAGATTTGGAAATTTCATCCTTATCACTCCCCTGTCTGCTCTTCTTGAGGTTCATCCAACATCGCGCCGTTTGATGCAATCACTTTTTTATACCAGTAAAATGATTTCTTCCGCTCCCGGTTCAGCGTGCCCTTGCCTTGATCGTCACGATCCACGTAAATCAGGCCGTAGCGCTTCTTCATTTCTCCGGTCGAGGCGCTGACCAAATCGATACAACCCCAGACGGTGTAGCCCATGACATCTACTCCATCCAACACAACCGCGTCTATCATGTGAGCAATATGCTTGCTCAAATAATCGATTCGATAATCATCTTGGACCATTTCGCCTTCGCGCTTCTCATCGACTGCCCCCAGGCCGTTCTCAACAACAAAAATCGGCAACTGATAACGATCATACAAATAATTCAAAGCGATTCGCAGCCCCAAGCCATCGATCTGCCAATCCCAAGCACTCTTCTCCAGATACGGATTGGCAATACCGTCCAGCATGTTGCCCTTAACCCGAATTTTCCGCTCGGGGTTGGCACTGGTAACCAGGGACATATAATAGCTGATGCCTATATAATCAACGGTCCCTTGCAATAAGTCTTGTTTGTCCTGTGGTGTAATATCCAGCGAGATCTGACGCCGTTCCAGAAATTTAATTGCTTTCGGGGAGTAGTACCCCCGGACTTGGATATCGGAAAAATAATAATGGAGGTCCATGTTATGCATGTTTTCCAGGTTGTCTTCCGGGGAGCAAGTCTCCGCATAGGATAACGGATACAGCATCATCATGCCGATCTTGAAGTCAGGATTAATCTCGCGGCCCAACTGGACAGCCCTTGCGCTGGCAACCATCTGATAATGTGCCGCTTGATACATCAACTGCTCGGGGTGCTCCGCCTGCTCGATGCGAATCCCCGCAGCAATGACGGGATTTAAGGTAATTACATTAATCTCGTTAAAGGTCATCCAGTATTTCACCTTCGTACGATATCTCCGGAACAGCACCTCGCACAAGCGAACATAAAAATCGATCATGTTGCGGTCTGTCCAGGAGCCATATTTCTCGACCAAATAAAGCGGGGTTTCATAATGAGAAATCGTAACGACCGGCTCAATACCATATTTCAAGCATTCATCAAACAAGCGGTCATAGAAGGCCAGTCCTTCCTCGTTCGGCTCCATCTCATCCCCTTGCGGGAAGATTCTCGTCCAATGAATGCTGGTCCGGAAGCACTTGAAGCCCATTTCGGCAAACAAGGCAATATCCTCCGGATAACGATGATAAAAATCAATCGCTTCGTGATTTGGGTAATACACGTCTTGCAGGATGCCGTCCGTATATACTCTCTTCTGCCCGTGCTTACCGGCAGTAGCGATATCTGCGGTGCTAATCCCTTTGCCTCCTTCATTCCATGCTCCTTCGGATTGGTTAGCCGATATGGCCCCTCCCCATAAGAAATCATCAGGCAACTTCTCAGTTGACATACGGTTCCTCTCCTTACTCTCTACTTTTCACCGAGCTTCTTTCTATAATTTCCGAATGGAAAATAGCGCTCTGCTGCAGCTTCTGGACCAGTTCGGCCTTGGCTTTATTCCCCTCCATCATAGCGATTAAGGATTTGGCCACTCTACGCATAATTTGCTGCTGATGCAGGTCCACCGTCGTAATCGGCGGGGTGACCATTCTGGAGATCGGATAGTTGTTGTAGCCTACGATGGATACATCATCAGGCACAGAGATCCCTCTCTCCAGCAGCTTCTGCAAGCCTCCTACAGCCAGATCATCCGTAGCGTAAAATATTCCGTCAACCCGCCCGGATGCAATGTGTTCCACCATGCTCTCCGTAATACCGTAGCCGTGGTCATAATCGCTGCCGCGCGCTTCAAATACAAGCTCCTTATCCAGCTCGAATTGATATTTCTTCAACGTTCTCAAGTACCCTTTATACCGATAATTCGAGCCAATGGATGTCCTGCTTCCCCTCACGAAAGCAATCTTGCGATGTCCCTTAGCAATGAGATACTCGGTGATATCCTCCCCGACACGCTTATAATCAAGGGGGACGTTGATCACATGTTCATTTGTAATCAGCTTGGCTGCCCGGCCCAGCACAAACACCGGCATATTCTTATTAGCATAAAGATTAATAAATTCCTCAGAGATAAATTTGGACATACAGATTACCGCGTCCGCCCGATTCTCGGAAATAAACCGCTCAGCCGTTCCTTTATGCTTGTCATTGGCCGTAATAATGACCAAGTCGATATGCTTCGCAATCAACTCCTGCTGGATGACCTGCAAGGAGTCGGTAAAATAGGAACGGGTCGGGTTATCCGTAATCAGCAGCACGATATTGGTCTTCTGCCGCTGCAAATCAATCGCCGAGCCGTTCTTAATATAGTTAAGTTGCTTGGCAGCTTCTCTTACTTTGATCTTGGTCTTCTCGCCAATTTCCGGACTGTCGTTCAAAGCCATGGAGACCGCCGAAACTGAAATATCGAGCAATTTTGCAATATCCTTAATCGTTGCCATCTTGTCTCACACCTCACGCCTATTGTTCCGTTTTTCTTTATATTATAGAGTACGCTCAAGGGATTTGCAGTTTCGGTTGCTCTATGGCTTCTGCTTGGCTAAAAGCGCGGTGAGCAAATGGGAGCCTACGACTTCTGCTTCTTGAATTGAATGTTCTGCTTGCTTAATAGAATCGTAGCAAAGAATGAGACGGCCAAGGTTGCGCCCACCGCGATGAAATAAGTCGTTGCCGTTGGCGAAGACAGGAAGGCTGGCAGGCCGAACAGACCGGTGAACGCAAAGTTCGTAATATAGGACTTGGTCACACCGCAGACGATACCGCCAACTAAACCGCCCAGTGTGAGCGAGATGAAATATTTCTTGTTCTTCATGACAACCCCGTACAACCCCGGTTCAGTCACACCCGACAAGAAGTTGACGAAGGCGGAGGAGCTGGCAATCGTTTTCTCTTCCTTGCTCTTGGAGATCACCATGACAGCGAGGCATACTCCAAGCAACGCGTAGTTCCCCAATCCGCCTGAAGCCAGGCTGTATTCCATGCCGTGTTCAGCCAGATAAGACAGTTGTAGAGGCAGCACAACCCAGTGAATCCCCAGCATGATGACGTAAATGAACAGAGCGCCAAATATGGCGTTAAAAATAATAACGTTGGAGTTCAGGAAGAACTCGTACCCATCAGCTACCAGATTCGCCAGCAATCCGCCGACAGGGCCAAATACCATCAAGGTCAAGGGAACCATAATCAGCATGGACAAAAGCGGCACAAAGATGAATTGCAGCATCTTGGGCAGAAATCTTCTCAGCAGCTTATCCAGATGGGAGTAGGCCCAGATAGCCAAAATAATCGGAATAACCGTACTGGAAAAGTTCATCGCCGTAAACTGAATGCCCAGGAAATCGATTACGTTCCCCGTCGTTGTGATGCCTGTGATGTTCGGCTCCATCAGTGCCGCACCAATGGCTGCGCCAATGTAGGGGTTGGCCCCAAACTTCTGAGACGCTGTGAAGGCAAGTAAAATCGGGAAGAAATAGATCAAAGCATTCCCTGCGCCAGCCAATATCAAATAGGTGTTGCTGGTAGCCGGAAGAATACCCGATTGAGCCAAAATATCAATAAGCCCTTTAATAATCCCCGATGTCGCCAAAATAGGAATATACGGCGTAAAAATCGCAGAAATCGTTGCAAGCAGCTTATCGAACCAGGACTTCTTGCTACCATTGGCATCAGTAGCAGGGCTTGCCGAGCTCGCCGCCGCGGCTCCTTCCACCACTGTGCCACTCTCCAATTGCTGCATAATTTCAGCGTGCATCTCATTTACTGTAGGGCCGATGATGACCATCGTTTGCCCTTGCGCATCCATCACTCCAAGCACCTTAGGCAGAGTTTTAAGTGCCTCGCGGTCCGCCTTGGAGCTATCATGCAGTTCAAAGCGCAGTCTTGTCGCGCAATGAACCAGGCTAGAAATATTTTGGCTCCCTCCCACGAATTTAATGATGCTTGTTGCCGTCTCTTTGTTACTCATTTGCGTCACCCCAGTAACTTTATCATGTACTAAAATCCCTTTACTGAAACGTTACAGTAGAAGTCCAAAAAAATATTTCGAACAAACTGAAACGTTTCAGTAATGCTCAAAAAAATAAATCCCTGCAGGTATGTGCCTAGTATAAGTGACAAAATTCGACTTGTCAATAAACCGTTTTCAAAAAAAATGAGCGTGATGATCATCTTATCAACGAGAATATTTCTTTGCTTCGTCTGCAAGAAGCGGATAGACTATTCAGAGTTAAAAAGCGTTGCCTGCATAGGAGCAGACAACGCTTTTGACTTACAATTTAAAGCGGTCGATTTGAGTGTGGACATCCGTCGCCATACGCGACAATCCCTCAGAAGCTGAAGAGATTTCCTCCATGGATGCGAGTTGCTCCTCCGTCGCCGCGGTAACCCCTTGAAAGCTTTCAAGGCTCTTGGACGAAGTAGTAGCGATATGCTCAACCGATCGGGCGACTTCATCCGCACTAGCCGACATTTGTTCGGTAATTGCGGACACCTCATGGATTTGCTCGGAAATTTTCTGCGTGGAACGCTCGATATCCCGGAAAGCGATTTGTGCGGCATCGGTGACGGAGATTCCCCGCTCTACGTTCACGTTCACTTCCTGGTCCATCACTTCGTAGGCCCTGCCTGTCAGTTCGGTCATTTGACCGATGCGCTGCTGAATCATTTCTGCCGTTGACCGTGATTGCTCTGCCAGCTTCCGGACCTCGCCGGCAACAACCGCAAAGCCACGCCCCTCTTCTCCGGCTCGGGCCGCCTCAATCGCCGCATTAAGCGATAACAGATTAGTTTGCACAGCAATATCAGAGATGGCGCTGCTCATGTTGGCTACCTCATTACTTAGTTCGTTCATCTGTCGCATCAGTTCAGCCGAGGTTTGCGTCGAACGGCGAATTTCTTCCATCTGTGCACTAACCTCGGTCACTTTCTCGCTGCCTTGCTGTACATCCGCCACCGTCTGTGACGACGACTCGACAATTGTGCCCGAAGCCTCGGCAATTCTATGAATGCCCTTCGACATGTCTTCCATCGTTCGAGCGCTCTCGGCCGAAACGGCCGCTTGACTCTCTGCGTTGTCGGCCGCCTCCTGAACGAGCTCTACGACGTATTCGACCGCTTTGGAGTTTTGCGCCGTTCCGGCGGTCAGCTCTTCGCTTGACGCAGCTAACTGGCCGGCTGTTTCGGACATTTCCTTAACCATCGTACGCAATGAAAACAGCATACCGTTATAGTTCGCGGCCAACTGGCCGATCTCATCTTTTCGATTTACCGCTACATCCTCAACATTCAAATAGCCTTCACTTACACGTTGAGCGGAACGATTCAATTGCTCGATCGGACGCGTAATGCTCCGAATCACGAAGAATAGCAATACTCCAGCGATTGTCAAAGCGACGCCCAGAACGATCAGGGCTGTCCATAAAATCGGCATGGAGGCGTCGCTAAATTCTTGGACGTTCAGGACGCCGATGACTTTAAAGCCCGTCAGCGCGTTAGTAGTAAAAAAGCTGCTCTGCTGATCGCCATTCGTTGGATTCACATACTCTTGGAAGCCCGATTCTTCGTTCTGAACTCGAATAAGCGAGTCACCCATTGCCTCTTCACCAACAGCACGGCTCGGATGGGATACAAACTTGCTATTCCGGTCAATGATATAAATATAGCCCTGCTGACCCAGCTTGATGCTTTTTACGGATTCATTCAGCTTCGCCAAATCCAGAGAAACGGTGAGTGCTCCCGAGCCATCTTTCAGCGCACGGCTGATATACAAATTAAAATTCCCGGTCGAAGCCGAAACGAACGGATCAATGATGACTGTCTCTTCTGGGCTTTCCATCGCGGTCTTGTACCAATCCCGCTCTCTCGGATCGTAATCGGTCTCATCCGAGCTAGGAGCCTTCATCCACGCTCCGTTATTATTTCCTAAAGTCAATGTTTCCAATTCTGGATGCTTCTCGATGTGCAAAGCAATCAATTTTTGCACTTCTGGTGAACGGGTATCAATTTGCGCAGATTCAATCTGGTCTGCCAACTCCTCTACATTGCGTATCTCCGCCTCCACCATATTAGTCACCAATCCATTCACCAATTCCACATTAGACTTGGTACTCTCCTCCATCTTTGCGTGAAGCTGTCCGCTTGCGCTGGTAAAGCTGAAATAAGTGATAAGTACGCAAGGAACTATCAGCATAACTGCAAAAATCAGGAGCATCCGATTCCGCAGTGTACGAACTTCCAACACACGCTTTAAACTTTCTAACAAAATTCATTCTCCTCTCCCTCAGGGGGTTAATAATTTGCCGGTGAAAATACAGTCACTTTATTCTTGATGAAAGATGTTCTTTTAAGTCCAGTCGATGTACGCACACCGAGATCAAAAAATGCGCAAGGCATATTCTAACTATTTCTTCGACAAATTACGACGATTTCTTTACATCTTATCGAAAATATTCTGTAACTCGATTGTAAGTACTTTTCAATTTTCATTTTAGGCCGTGTGCTGTTCAATCTGTTCAGGATCGAGATCCAGCGCTGCAAAGATACGGGGAAGATACTTGCTCCCTGTCCTCTCTCCATGCAGAATATAATTTAAATACACTTTAGTCGTACCTACCTCTTCTGCCAACTGCACCTGTGTTTTCCCTTGATCCAGCAATCTTTTTCTGATGATTACTCCAAGCGGAGTAAGTTTCCTTTTTTTCAAGATTATGTACACCCTCTTCCACAACTTCCCGTACTCAGGCACGCACTCACTGAACACGCTTGTATGGACGTCTCCTTTCCGAGGAAAAATGACTTCTGTCAGCAAAATGCATCAAAATTCGCCATCGGCATAATCGATCAGGCTCTTCAAGACACTCAAAGATGGGCAACACTAATAGCAGTTACGCTGTAAGCGAACTGTGATGTCTGTTATAATGCATAAATGATTAATAAGTTGATCTTTGTTTATTTTACAGATTAAAATCAGTAACGTCAACTATATATACTGATTTTAATCTGTAAAATACAATAAAATGTCCCTTTTTAACTAACTATCTTCTTGGAGGTCTGGGGTATGGACGGGATCGGTGAGAGAATTCGTTGCTTAAGAGAGGCCAGAGAGCTTTCAATGAACGAGTTGGAGGATTTGCTGGGGGCATCGAGAGGGAGCGTGAACAAATGGGAAAAAGGCAGTATTCCAGGAGGAAGGTATCTGGTTTTGCTATCTGATTTCTTTTCGGTTTCTACTGACTGGATTCTGAGGGGCGAGGAATACCTGCCGAAGGCGGCCAAAGGGATGCCGGCAGGCGCCTCAACAGAAGATTTGAAACTGTTTGATAAGTTTCTTCTACTCACGGAAAGGCAAAAAGGAAGGATTGAAGGGCATATCGATGAAATGTTAGAAGGAATGGCTGAGAGAAGTACCGGTAGAATATCATCGAGCTCTCATAACGGAAATCAAAGTAAAGAATGCACTCCAAAACCGGGTCATATTGATTTTTGATGTCTTTATGATTAACTAATTAATCTTATAACAGATCCTGAACCAAGGGCATATTCGGAGCATCCCCATCACAGCTGGCCCGGTCCATGTTTTCTTTATGATTCATGCCTATTGCGGCACTCGGCCCGCCAGCGCCGCAATAGGCATGCCTCCAATGAGCAAACCATTCTTCGTGCATACTTAAAATCCGTTTTCACCTAGCAGCTAGTCCTCTTTTAAAAAAGTCAACAGCCCCAGTTCAAATCCCTTCACGATGGCCCCGATGCGGGTGGTCACCCCCAGCTTCTGGTTCACCGAAGCCAGATGATATTCAACGGTTCGTTGGCTGAGCGCCAATTCATGGGCAATTTCTTTGTTCGTCTTCTCCTTCGCCAGCAGTTGGAGCACTTTCCGCTCGGCAGAAGTAAGCGCATCCTGCGAGCTGTGTCTGGTGCCGATACTCTCCGGAATCAGAATGTGGCCCAGCATGCTTTGCTTGATCGCATTAATAATCTGGGTGTAGGAAGCTTGCTTGGACAGATAGGCATGGACCCCTGCTTTATAAGCCTTGATATAGAACTCTTCGTAAGTGTAGCCGGACAATAAAATAATTTTCAAGGTATTCCCGTACCGCTCCTTCAGCTTCCGGGCCAACTCGAACCCGTCCATGTGCGGCAGCGAGATGTCCATAACGGCGACGTCGGGGCAGAGCTGTTCAGTCTGGGCGATGAATTCGCGGGGATCGGTGAACGTATGCAGCACTTCAATGCCGGGTTCGGCATCGAGGCGGTGCTGGAGGCCTTCGAGTACGAGCGGATGATCATCCAGTAAATAAACGCGAATGTTATCAGTCATGGGGCAATTTTCTCCTTAAAAAGAGGTAATTTTAGCGTAATAGTGGTTCCCCGTCCGGGTACGGAGTCAATATCGGCGCTGCCGCCTAAATGCTCCATCTGATCACAGACCGACATCAGACCGAAGCTTGGGCCGCGGGCAGCCTGGGGACGGGAAGCCGCTTCGGCAAAGCCTTTGCCGTTATCACTGACACTGCAATATAGGTTGTCCTTGGCCTGCCAGACTCGTACATGCATTTCCGTTGCCTCTGCATGCTTGAATACGTTAACAATCAGCTCGCGCACAGCGCGGAACAGATTGGCTTTGACAAAGGATGGGAACGCCTCCGGTGCGGGTGCTTCGTATTGCAGCGTCACGGCGATTTCATTTAGCCGGTTCATGTCGCGGAGCAACCAGTGCAGCGCTTCTTGCAGATCGCCCTTGTCCAGAATATGCGGATAGAGCTGATCGCTCAGTGAACGTATGCTGCGCTGTGTATCGTACAGGCATTTTAGCCATGTGGCATTGCGCTCACGTTCATATTTGCCGGTGTCATGCAGCTCCTCCAGATCGCGGGATAGAAAAATCAGGTTTTGCAGTAAGTCGTCATGCAGGAAATAGGAGATTCTGATCTTCTCAGCCTCTCTTGCTTCCAGCGCCAAATGGCTGTATGTCTGTAAATCACGGAACCGGCGTTCATGGTAGGCAGCCTGTTCCTTGTTCAACTGCTCATACTTCTGCCTTAAACGGAACGTTTGTCTGGCGTTCAGCAGCATTTGAATGGCTTCGCTGCGGAACTTCTCTACAAGGCGGTTCTCCTCGGCGGAGAGCAGGGTTTGGTTTGTTTTTGGTCCAAGGCACAGGTAACCCAGTTGTGGTTCTTCCGGCCTGTGTGACAATTCTATGACCTGGGCGTACTCCTTTCTGTCATTCCAATCCTGGTTGTCCGGTAGAGTTGCGGCTCCGGGCGCCCAGGTATCCAGGTAAATGCCCGTGCTGTACACAAGGGGCAGATTGTCATCATCAAAATAGACCAGGGTGAGGCCTTGCACCTCAATTAAATCATGGAGCAGGTCGGCAGATAATTTTAGAATGTCGCGGATATTTCTCTTCTCGGCGAGCTGCAGCGACATGCGGAGCTTCTGGTGCTCAAGCCATTCCTTCTTGCGGTTCTCCCGTTGCTGCATACGAAGGAGGATGCGGCGATAACCGTAGGTTAACAGTCCGAAAAGGATAAAAAGTTCAGTCGCATACAGCAGCGATCCCCACACCGCCGCAAGCATGAACAACACCAGCATCGAGGAATAATAAAGACTGTGCACGGATAGCCGAGTAATATAAAATTTCATATCCACGATCTGCCGCTGGACAAGTAGATAGGCCAGGGTTCCGGAAATCGGGACCAGTCCGATCAGCGCATACTCGGCGGGGATCAAAGCACTGCCCCAAAGCAGTTCCGGCAGGGCATACAGCAGGACATAAGGCATCAGGCTGGTGAATATACCAACAAACAACAGGAGCAACTGATTTTGTTCAATCCGGTCGAGCCTTTTCGAATAGAAAGCGGTAATTCCGGCCATCAGCAGTAGTGTGAAGAGAAAAATGATATTCAGCAAATGGGACATCCATTCGTATACTTCCCGCCGGAGCAGGAAGAACGCCGTGAACGCGGAGCAGGCGAAGGCATAAGCCAAATAACCCGTCAGCAAGAGGCGGAACTTGGAATAAATGCTCCTGAACGCAAATAGCAGATAAAAGGACAGCATTACATAGGGCAGCCAAATCGCACAGTAAGAGAATAAATAGGAGGATACAACCACCTCATCTGAAAATAAGGTGATAATAGTAGACGCTATCAGCACGTTCAGCAAAAAAAACCTGCGAATTAATCGGGACTCCGGTTTCTTGCGTAAGGCGTATCCGCCAACACCGATGAGAAACAGCTCCATCAGAAACGCCAACCCGTTTTCCAGCTTATCCTTCAAGGTCGGTGCCACAATGAACAAGCGGGGGGATCCCGTGTTGCTGAGCACCTCAAGCCTGGTGGCCCCAACCAGCATGTTCTCATTGGCTGCTGTGAAAATCTTCGGGGTTGGCTGTCCGTCAACCGATACGATGCGGTCTCCGGGTGCGATATCCCAGTTAGCGGCGATAGAATCGTTCTGGACTTTGGCGATGATCCATTCCAAAGAACTGTTGATTTCGACCAGGATTCCCGAATACGGAGTTGTAAACGACTCGATTTGAATATATAAGGAAGCAGCAATAAAAACCACGAGGCAAACATAGATATACAAATATTGTATGCGCCGGTGCCGGAGCAGGCTAGACATGGCAGGTTTCACAATCCTTCAGGTAAGTTTCCTTCTATTATAATAAAAAGCAAGCAGATCGTCTTGACCCGCCTGCTTGTTTATCGCCTTCAACTACAATCCTTGTCTAAAAAAGCTGTTGAACAAGCTTGTAGATCAATACCGCTGCTTCCTTGTTCAGCATAGGGTCCTTCGGTCTGTAATCCAGCGCTCCGCCTGTCGCCTTAACGTCAGGGCCGAACATCCGTTGGCCTACAATGTACTGTACCCCTTCGGATGCCCAAGGAGAGGCAGAGGTTTTCAGGTCAGCCTTAACTGGATCAGCGTTCAGCGAGATTTGGACCATCCGCCAGATGAAGGTGGCCGCTTGCTCTCGGGTTAATGGCTGGTCAGGGCCAAAGACGCCGCCGGGGAGTCCCTGGACAATCCCGTAATTAACCGCCGTCTGGATTACAGCCTCATAGGGGCTGCCTTTGGTGTCGGAAAATATAGATGGCTGGGTAGAGAGCTGGAATCCCGCCAGCGGCATGATCTGTGCGAGGAACTGGCCTCTCGTAACCGGCTTGTCCGGTTTGAATTCGTCTGTGCCGCCCGGAATGGCTCCAAGCTGAACCAGATAATAAATAGATTTGGCATAAGGATGGTCTACCGGGACATCGCTGAATACAGGTGGCTCGGGTATCTTCTCCGCCCAGCTGTCTGTCATGTTGTAGGAAAAGTAGGCAATGTCTCCATCCGCATTAAGCTTAAAGCCGGCAGGAGTCCCTTCTTCGTCATAGAACAACAGATCGTCCGCCTGGCGCAAGGTATGTGTGCCAAAAACATCGCGCACGATCAAAGCACCATCAGCAGCAGTAATGTCATAACGCAATACGGGCGTGCGCAGATGGCGGTACAGTCCCTCAAACCGGAGAAGCTGCTGCTTGTCCGGTGCCGGCTTCACAAAAGCCGGTCCGGCATCTGTTTTGGGGAAATAACGACTCATGAACTGCTCAAAGAAAGGGAGCCGCAGGTTACCTTTGTCGCTGTTCAAAACGAGGAACATACCGGTGTTCTGCTCGGGCAGCAGCCATAGATTGGAATGGAAACCCGATAAATCGCCGCCCTTTTCCACGACTCTATACCCGTTGTAGTCTTTTGGATAGTTCGTCTCAAAGGCATAGCCGATGCCCGGGATGTCCGGATGGATCGTGACGCTTGTATGCTCCATCGCTTTTACTGAAGCTTCCGTCAGGAACCGCTCACCTCCGGCTTGCCCGCCGTTCAGCATTGCGAGCATGAACTTGGCCATATCTGCCCCCGTAGAGAACATTCCCCCTTGCGGCGAATTGTCGGGCACGTTCGGGATTTGCGCAACTGGCTCCAGATTGTTGTCATAGGGAGTGGCAATGGCTTGCTTCACCTCATCGTTGAACATAAAGCTGCTGCTGTCCATACCGAGCGGTTTGAATATATTTTTGCCGACATAATCCTGAAAAGACATCCCGGAGACCTTCTCGATAATATATCCCTGCAAAGTAAAAGCAAAGTTGTCGTAACGGAATGTTTCACCCGGCTTGCGTACGACGGTAGGCATCATGTCCTTCAGATAGTCCTTTAACGTATAAGCTTTATCTGAACCCAAGCTGTCGGCATTGTCGAAGCCAGTTGTATGGGTCATCAAATGCTTCAGTGTAAGCGGCACTCCCGTTTTGTTCGGGATTTGCAGATCCGGCAAGTAGGTCTGGACATCCTTGTCCAGATCAACCTTTCCGGCTTCAGCCAGCTGCATAATGCCTGCAGAGGTGAACAGCTTGGATACAGAGGCCAGGCGGAACCGTGTTTTGTCGGCGTCAATCGGCCTCTTTGCAGCAATGTCAGCATAACCGTAGCCCTTGTTCAGGAGCACCTGTCCGTCCTTGACGATGACCAGCAAGGCGCCTGCCAATTGTTCCTTGACTTCCTTTTGTCCAAAAAATTGCGCTGCAAAGGCTTCGGCCTCGGCTTTATCCAGCTTCACGGCCGAAGGGGATGCTTGCGGGTCTGCCGCTATTACACCGGACGGGAGGAACAGGGCGGCAGCGAGGATGAGCATAATGAACTTTTTCATAGTTAATCTCCTTTTATGATGTGACGATTGAAGTGGGAGCACACTAATCCATATTAACATCCGGGCGGCTGGAGGGAATCGGTAGAAGGGGGTGAAAGACGGGGTGTCCGCGCATTTGTTTTGCGTGACCGCGCAAATGCTTATTCTTGGGAAATGGTCATCGCCTGTATGGAGATCAATGATCATGCTGAAGCTTTCAAGCTCTTTTCGCTGAATGCAGAATTGTTCAGAAGGAAGATGGCTTAGTCGTCAAGAGGCGGCTCAGTTATTAGTAAGGGTCTTAACATTGAATCCTAAGACTGAGATTGCAAGCGCTCTATCAAAAGAAACCTAAAAAATCGCGTCCTCCAAGGGAGAACACGAGATAAAACAGCTTGACTCCGTATTTCACCATCGTCATTAACGCTTTCGGGCGACCACCGCTAACCGGCCGTTTTCGGTCGAGTACTCGCACGTGGACAGTACAACAAGCTTGTCGCCATACCGTGCGGTTACGCCCGTGTCGTAAAGAGCGAGTTTCTTGATGTTCTGAACATAGGAATCGAATTCGGCGGGCGTTCTGACCTTCTCGATCTGGTAGTATTTAAAAATGTCGTCCGATTTGCGATAAACTTTGGACAGAATAACGGCAACAATCTCATACTCTTCCTTTTCGTAAAGCGTACTGAACTGGAACGTGGCATGCTCCTTATAAAAGCTCTCCTCCTTGTATTTCATCAAGTCTTTAAACATCCAGCCGCTTTTCATGTGATGCCCGTGGATCAGCAAGATGTCCGAGCTGTCGATCCGGCTGTGCGTGTCCAAGAAGGGAAGGCCGCCTTGGTTCTTCTTGTTGTCGAAATCATGATTGAGATAATACTGCGCATCCTGTGGATTCTGCATAATCGGATACTCAATTCGGGTACCGTCGATCTTCAGCCAACCGACGATGTCGGGGTTCCGCTCGTAAAGCTCCCGGAATTCGGGAAGCATGATCGGTTCATTCGTTTTATTGATAAAAGAGGAGGGGAGGGATTCCCCTCCTCCTCCTTTATCTGACTTATCCTCCCAAACGCGGGTCAGCTCTTCGATTTTCTGTTGCTCGGTATAATCCCGCAGGAAAGTTCTTGCAACCATAACGAGAGAAAATACCAGCAGAAGGGAGGAAACGGCGATAAGAATTTTTTTAATTTTACTCATGTTCTTACCGCCTTTCCAGTTACTGAATGATTTTTTTCTTCTTGCTGCCGAGCAGACAGAGTACGATCGTAATCAAGGACATCAGCGCCAAAGCCATATAGAAGATTGGCGGTGCGCTGTGATCCCCGGTTTCCGGAACATCGTCCAGCTCGTTGCCGGCATTGCCAACGTTGTTGCTGACGTTGTTGTCGTTGCGGGGGCCAGTGTTGCCGGTTCCGCCCCCGTTGTTGCCGTTGTCGGTCTCGCTGATACCGTTGCCGGTTCCACCGCCGCTGTTGTCAGCTTCGTTGTCGACCTCATCGGTTCCATTGTCGCTGTTGTTAGCTTCGTCGTCGCCGTTGCCGGCTCCGTTGTTATCGTCGCCAGTTCCAGGTTCGGGTTGATCAGGTTGGCTAGGTCCGGGGTTCGCGGGTGTGGGATCGATGGTGCCGGGTCCGGTTCCACCGCCATCACCGCTACCACCATCATTTCCACCACCGTTATTACCGCCGCCCGAACTTACCGGCTTCAACTCGACATCGTAGCGTACGATATCGGTTCCGACCGAGATCGTTGGGCTGGTATGCGTCTGATACCCGGCTTTCGTCACAATTAGGTAGTAATCCGTATCCGGGAACACCATGTACGCATAGGCGCCGCTTGCGTCGCTGTACTGAGTTGGGCTGGCGTTATCGTTCGGCGCGAAGCCCGGAATGGCAGGCAACGTCACTTTCGTGCCCGGCTCAATGCCTTGCGCTTTGTTCTCCGGCGTATCCGCATAGTAGAGCGTTACTTCAGCACCTTCGATCACAAGGCCGGTTGTTTCGTCCGTAACGATGCCGTACGGGTCAACGAGCTCCTGGGAAATATTCAATTCCCCGGTCGCCTTTACGTCCAGCTCCGCATCCCGAATGATCGTCAGTTCTTTGCCCGGCGCAACTTCGTAACGCACTTCCATTTTGTAGGTTTCCGCCACTAAGTCTTCCGCCGAGAACGTGCCGTTCGGTTGCAAACTGAACGCTTTCGGAGCGCCGTTCTCATCTGCAACATATCGGTCGTTTGCGTCCCGCAAATAAATGCGCATCTTGTCGGCGAGTTCGCTGCTCAGCAGCGAAGCCTGCCCTTCAGGCTGCTTCAGAAGCACGACGCCTACAGCTGTAATGTCCGCCGGAACCAGTTCGCCGCCCTTCACATTGCCATCGACTTGCGCTTTTTGCGTGAAGGTGATCGGCTGGTCGACGCCATTCACTTGGATCAGTTTTGTGTAGCTGATCGTATAGTCGCCGCCATACGGCACAGGGTGGAAGTATGCGCCATTGGCGTCGGTCGTGATTTCTTGCTCGTTGCCATTCGTTTTGTCGGTGATGACAAGGGGCGCATTCGGAATCACTTCACCCGTTGTGTTATCGCGCAGCACCCCGGTGATCGCCGCCGGTACGGTAGTTACCGTCGCGGTGTCGGTTAATTTCCCCTCCGTCGGACTGTCCACCTTCGCCGTAATGAGGTGGTCCTCCGGCGTTGTAGTGTCCAGCTTCGGCGGTGTATAAGGGATGACCGCTTTTCCTTCCGCATCGGTACTAGCTTTTACTTCCGTGTTGTCCGGCAAGGTAAAGACGATCTCGGTATCTGCAACCGGTTTGCCTTCATAGTCGGTCAACGTGGCCGTCAACTGCGAAGGCGTCGCACCGTTACCGGGAACGACTGGGGGTTCCGCCGTCAGCGTCAGATGCCCCGGGAGATACCTCGCATTGACGAATCGAGCTTCGGCAATCTGCTTCTCCACGATCGTGCCGCTATACTCGCGATTTTCCGGGTCGGTGGTGTAACCGTCGTCCGCATAATCGGTTTGGATAACTTTATAGCTGTCACCGCTCGGAATGCCTTCAATGGCGACGGTTTCCTCATGCTTCAAGGTTATCGTGTCGCCGGACTTGAGGGTTCCCTTCGTTCCGTCTGACTTCGTGTAAGTATATGTCTCACCCGCAGGGGCATCAGGGAATTCAACCGTAAACGTAAAATTCTTGCCTTTGTCCGCTCCGGTACCTTCCACGGTCTCCCCGATCAGCAGACCCCCGTACACCATCCGCGTGTTGACGATCTCGGCTTTATGGTCGCCTCCTTCGGCAATGGTGCCGGTCGTTTGCCGGTCCGGCCAATTGGTCGTGTATCCGTCGGCCGTATAATCGGCCTCGGTAACGGTGTAGACAAGGTCCTTAAGCAGTCTCGGGATAACCACGGTTTGTCCGTGCTTCAGACGGATCGTATCTCCACTTTTTATGGTTCCGGCGGAGCCATCCGGTTTGCTATAAGGATACTCGCCATCTTTCCCCTCACCGTCGAAGGTAATGGTAAACAGAAACTCCTTACCTTGTTCCCCGCCGTTCCCCGCCACGGTCTTCCCAATCGTTAGTTTGCCGGTGATCGGGGTAGGCACAACCAGCGGTTTGACTGAGGTCACGAGCTCCCCGTCCGCAAAGGTCGGGCTGTCTTTTACATTGGCAACTCGCACTGTGTAAACCGTTGTGGTGGGCAGGTAAGTATTCTCGTCAATAAAGGTCTGCTTCAACTGATATAGCCCCGGTGTAGGGATCAGCAGCATCAGCTTACCGTTGGCGTCTGTAGTTCCTTTGATGGGATTCCCCTGCTGATTCTTCGCCTCCGTTATGCCATCGGCTTCATACAGCGTAAACTCAACGCCCGGAAGCAGCTTCTTAGCGGGGTCCACCTTTTGGATATACAACACGCCGTTAGACCCTGCGGCGCCGCTTACGTCATTGGCGTCCAACGTGGCTTCCTGGCTTGCCTCGACGGGCGGCAGACTGTTATCGCCTAACAGCTCGATTTTGTTGCCGACTTTTCCAGGAGACATCCCGCTCGACTCGGTCTGATAGACGATTTGGTAGAACTGGTTAGGGTCCTTCATCTTGAAGATCAGCTTGGTGGGATTGCCCTCTGATTTGAGCATCTCCACTCTGACTTCAGGGTCGGGACCGGTTAAATCAATTGCCGTGACATCCCTAGCGAGGTCTCCGCTCGGGGTCATCGTGGCACGATAGATCGCCATATCCGGAGATGTCAGCGATAGCTTGCCGTTCACATCCTCACGCAACTTCAAACCTGCTCCAAGGGTGTCCTGCAGATAGACGTCATCCGATAATATGAAGGACGGACTGTAGTTCACCGTCCATTCCTGAATGCCGGGAGCAGGCTTGGTTACCGATTTGGTCAGCGAACTAAGTGGAACAATCACCTTGCGGCTTTCCTTATACTTTGTTTCAACGCTGCCCCACTTGATCGTCAGCTCAGCTTCATTATATCCCTCATGTTTCGTCTTGCCTGCCGCGAGCTCTGCATCTATCTTCTCTGCTGTAGGACTTGCTTTCACAAAGATAACGTAAGGACCTTCCAGCTTGGAAAAAGTAAACGTGCCTACATTGCCGCTATGGGAGAAGTTGACCACATGAGCATCAGAGTCTGGCGGAATGACGTTGTCTGCCCTAATTTGGGTACCGTACTGCGTATCTGAATTATTGCTCGAATAGCCTTTATACAACTCGTAGAAATTCCCGCTCGCATCATAGGGGACAAATTCCCAGCCTTCAGGCAAGGTGTCCACCAGCTTAATGTCGCTAGCTACCCGATTCCCGCCGTACTTAGCCATCGCTACAGTATCTAGGCCTTTATGATTGACTGCAAGACGGAAAGTCGCGGTTTTCGTTACCCGGTCGTAGCCCGCGGTCGTCCATGCCTCGTTGCTGTCGTTCTTGATGTAGCTGTTGATATCGTTGGCCTTAACGTTCTCAGGCGTACCGTCCGCTTTCAAAGGTACGGATGCGAAAAGCGTCCCCTTCTCAAGCATATTCCCGTGACGATTCACATAGTTGTCTGCGTAAATATTTGAGTATTTATCACCGTCAAATAAATAGGCGCGGTTGTACCTAGGGGCTGCGTAGCTTGTTTTGGAATACTGTCCAGCGAATTGCTCGGGATCGGTCATCAGCGTACGGAATGTGAAGCTCGCCTGCTTGTCCGTGTATCCGCTGACCTTCAATAAATCCGCCACCCGGACATCATCCTGATACAGGGGAATCACTTCCCATTGCAAACCAGCGTTGGTCGTAAAGGAACCCTCAAGGAACTGCTGCCCGATCAAATTTGAATTACCTCTTACATTATTTGCAAGTGTCGTCAAAACCGTTGAATTCACCTTGCCCTTAGAATCCAGCTTGCTGGGATCGATGAAGTTGAGGGTTCTGCTGTACACTAGCAGGTCATACACCACGGTACTGGAGTCATTATACTGCGGCGTCAGATTCACGGTCCATGTGGCGGCACCGATCTTGAGATCGTCAGCGGTAAATGTACCGCTCTTGGTCAAACCATGCGCGCCGACAGTGACAGTCGCGAAAGCACTCACGGTTTGGGGGTTATTCCCCACCGTCGCATCGTTGTCCTGCAAGCCGTTTGGAGGATTATCCAGCTTCCAGTTGGCGCGAGCCCAATTCGTGAAGCTGCTGCCGCTCTCCACCTTGGATTCAATGACCAGCCTGACGGCGTTGCTCTCTCCTCCGGGTATAGAATAAGTATCATTGCTTGCGCCGGTCGGAGTAATTGGCGTTGTTGTGACGGACCAATTATTCGTGTTTGCATCCCACAGTTGATAAGCAGCCGATTCCCAATGCAGCCCGGTTGGCAGAGCATCGGTAATGGTGAAGTTTTTTAGCCCCTGCTTCTTGTAATTTCGGTTCACATCGATGGTCCATGTCACAAAGGTGTCATTCCCCTGCTTGCTCACCACGCCGGATTGCTGAATCCAGTCGGGATAGATATTGACGCGATAAGAGAGGGCCTTAGCCAACTCATCCCCGTTTTTATCTTTCAACTGAGCAGTCGTCTCTATCTTCTGACCGCCATCATTTCCAGGAACAGGCTGGTATTCATAGTAGTACAAGTTCTTGGAGATCCACGTTTTGAAAGTAATGGTTGCCTTATCGCTAGAGCCCGGCGGAAAAATATAAGACAGCGCACCGTTTTCATAGACCGGCGTTGCCGACTGCCCATTGACCGTGAACGAATCTTCTACATAGACGCCGGCAGCGTTAAGGGTAGTCCCCTTGCTAAGGTCGTCATAGAACGTCGTTCCTTCCAGCGACAGCGGAATCGTGTTATCGTCCCGGTCAAAGGCTGCGACATCCACCTTCCACGTGATGGTTCCCTCTACAAACGAATTGTTGCCCAGGTTAACGTAGCTATACTGACTCGGCTTATGACTGTCCTGGGGGGTTATCGCGATCTTATACGCGGGTGTCAGCGGCGGGTTATAGATGGAGTAGGGCTTCAAGAATATCTGTGTCCCCTCTGTTTCCCCGTAGTTATCCGACACATCCGGTTTTGCGGCGAGTGTGAGATTGATTAGAACGCCGTATTTGATACCGTTAAAAAACACATCATCCCCATCGAAGGTAATGGTGACGGCAGTTTCGCTAAAAGTAGCAGTTGCGATTTTTAGGCCGTCCACCATGATTGACCTGCTGCCTGTTGCCGTCAGGCTCACCATAGGGAAATAAGTCGCTTTGTCGAAAATCACCTTGTTGCCCTTCTGGACGATCGACTCAGGATCGGCGCTTTGATCGTCGCCAAGCACCGGCACCTTGAGATTAGTCAGATTCAGGGTGAGTGGCTGTCTACCGTTAATGATACCGGTACCATCATCAGGCACAGGTTTCCCGTCCTGTATGACTTCCAGTGGAAAAGGCGAATTGGCGGCTTCTATGATCGCTGTTTTGTCCTGCGGTCCGGCTGCCATCGTTTGAGCTGGCACGGCGTACACGGCTTCAGGCACTGACGACGGTTCATCCGCGTTCGGCAAGTCGGATTCGCTAACGGATACCGTCTCGGAACCGTCTTCTGGGGCGATATCCGCATATGCGGCAGCAGGGAACGTCAATGCCTGCAAGGCAAGCACGACCGCCAAGCAGAGAGATAGCACAGATGTTCTTACACGACGTCTTCGTTTCATGTCAAAGCTCCCTTTTCGCTATTTACTTGTCCCAGCACCTCCGCCTCGTTCAAATTCTATGCCCTTACGAATACCGAATAAGGGCCGCGGGTGTGCGGGAGTTGATCGATGCTTGGTTACTTCCCTCCCTTCGAAAATCTCGCAATCACACACTTAAAATTCCATAATATTACATTTTGAGTGTACATCTTCAACATACTACAACAATCTCGACAAAAACTAGACAAGAAATTTACAAGAGATTTCTGCTTTTTGTCGAAAATAGTCATTGCAGAAAAGTGGGTTGTATGCAATCCAACACGTTTCTTTGGATTGGGGAAATACGCGAAAAAAATTATCATTACATGTTGGGCATATTCCAGCAGACCAGAATCATCCTGGATGCCACGCATACACTGGCCAGCAGTCCAAAACAAAAGCCGTTCGAAGTGCTACGTGGCGCGGCCAAGCGACTGTTTCGCGTCGTTGTCAAACGCCACCCCAAGTTGGAGAAGAAACTACCTAGCAGCCCTCCGTTAAAAGCGAAGATGCGGAAGCGGAGAAAACCATGCTGAGCAACTTGGCACAGTTGGGAGAGACTGTGGAGGAACTGCTTCCGGACCATGAAGGAGCGGTGAGCGAGAAATTGGGCATCGCCAAACAAATCATCGAGGATGAGCGATTACTCTCTCACAAGGGGATTCTCCCCGCTGGAGGTAATACCGGGAGCACCGACGACGACGATCTATACCGTGATTGCGGTCGCTTTTAATTCTGACCAACCTGTTTTAGTTCTATTTATAATTGGGAAGATTCACCTGATCAGTTGCGTTATAAGTCTCTACAAAATCTCTACAACGTGATGAATTGTCTTCTCCTTACAAATCTCAATAAAAAACACCCACTGACAGACTTCTGATTTAATAGAATAAACATATTCTCCTATGTAAGTATTATTTAAAGAAACGCCGCGGTGATAAAATCCATAATCCGGGTTCGAAGCTTGTCGCCGTCCTCCCCTCTTTTATACATATCCGTTCCGTGAAAGCCACTTTCGTCAATCATCAATCAATCGGCTAATTTTCTTCCTCTACGGCGATGCCGGCAGTTCTTAAGTGCCCATAGGCAACGATTCTGCTAAACTGAGATGAAACTTCATCTGCAGGAAGGGGCTTATCATTTTTAACCCACCAAATTACGATCCCCATGAAAGCCGATCCGAGGTATTCGATCAGCAATTCCTTGGATATCGCTAATACGGAGTTTTCCTGAGCAGGTTTCCACCCCTCCATTAATTTATCCTTAATGATATTCTCCATTTTCGCTTGAAACGGATAGATTCGATTCTCTTCAATTAACATGGAACGGTAAAAGGTCATATTTAGTGAAATTTGCTCCAGTACCGTTTGCATGACGGTCTCAAGTAAAGAAAGGCTGAAAGGACTCATGCTGATCGGACAAAGAACGACGGCCTCCTTTAATTCGCTTAACAGTTCATTCATACATGTATCCAATAAATCAGGCTTGTTTTGGTAGTGAAGATAAAACGTGTTTCGATTGATCATAGCCCGATCGGCAATATCCTGGACCGTTATCGCCTCATATCCTTTTTCCGGAATAAGCTCATAAAACGCCTTTCGAATCGATTGTATCGTACGCAGTATTCTTAGGTCGGTTTTCTTAGTCATTATTTTCGTTCCCCCTAAATTTATTTAGGTCGTTAAGCGACAAAGTTTTATGAGTTGTCTGTTATCTATCATAACTAAAAATATTGAATATTGAGCGTTATATTAACCTCAATTATAATAAGCAGAAGATAAATAAACAACACACTGTTCATTATTTATCTAATAACCAAAAAATCTAAGGAGGATACTTCAATGACATCCAACCATCAAAATGAGCTTGTTCGTAAGGCAGTCGCCGTACTGGAAAGTTTTGAGAGCGGCAATCCCGAAGCGATTACGGCTTACGTTCACCCGGATCAATATATTCAGCACAACCAGGCTTTACTCGATGGTCGTGAAGCCATGCTTGGCGCACTTGATCATTTAAAGGAAATGGGGACAAAGGTAAGCGTTAAGCGGGCTTTAGTTGACGGAAATGTTGTGGCTCTTCATTCGGTATATCATTTTCACGGCCCTAAAATCGGTTTTGATATCTTCCGTTTTGAGAATGGACTCATCGTTGAACATTGGGACAATTTGCAAGAGATGGTGGAGAAGACACCAAGCCATCATACGATGATTGACGGACCGGTTACGATTAAGGATATCGACAAGACGGAGGCCAACAAAGTATTGGTCAAAAGCTATGTTGAGAACATCTTGCTCGGGAAGAACCCTGACCTGCTTGCCTCCTACTTTGATGGAGATACCTACATTCAGCATAGTCCGCATATTGCAGACGGCCTTTCCGGTCTTCACGCTGCATTGCAGGCGCTGAAGGAGAGAAAAGTTGAGTTTCAATATACTCACGTCCATCAAATTATCGGGCAAGGCGATTTTGTTCTTACCGGGAGTGAAGGTCAATTTGATGGTCAACCTACAGCTTTCTACGATTTGTTCCGCGTACAGGATGGAAAGATCGCTGAGCATTGGGACGTCATCGAGGCCATTCTGCCGGAAGAAAAACGAAAAAATACGAACAGTAGATTTTGAAGCTTGTGTAGCTGAATCGCAAGAAAGACATCGCCGAATGTAATTACGGTGATGTCTTTCGCTTCACGAATGTACTTGAATGGAAAATTTTATAGTCCAATGGAAACAGGGAGAATCATGAAAATATTGACACAAAAAATGATGTGGCTTGGATTAGCGCTCGTCCTGATCGTGTTGACCGTATTCGGGGTTGCGATGATGGGATCGGTGGTTGGATCGAAGCCAAAGGAGCTCCCGGTCGCCCTCGTTGTCCTTGACCAGCCGGCGGAGCTGCCGACTGGAGGAACGTTTGCGGTAGGGGAAATGATCCGGGAAAAGTTGGTGTCAGACCCGGCAATGCCGTTCGTCTGGCATATCGTGGATTCCGAGGAAAAGGCTCGGGAAGGACTGGATAAACACGAATATTACGGAGCGATGGTGATTCCGGCGGATCTGAGCAGCGGTTTACTCTCATTAGCAACTCACTCGCCGATTCACCCTAATGTGAAGATCATCTCTAACGAGGGTATGAATACCCAAGCCTCGATGGTCATAAGACAAGCAATGGGGCAAGCGATGAAAATGATCAGCGGGGAACTGTTGCAGCAGCTGCTTGGGCAGATTGGACAGCAAACGGAGCAAATTCCGATTGAAACGGCTACAGCTTTAATGACACCGATTACCGTTCAGGAGGAAGTCGTGCATCCACCGGGAGTGAATAATGCATCGGGGAATGCGCCGGGTTTATTGATCCAGATCATGTGGATCGGCAGTCTGGTGACCGGGATCATGTTGTTCCTGGCTAGCCGGAAGGCGGTCGCCGCGGGTTCAAGGAGATGGGCAGTAAGTGCGCTGCAAGCTATCGTGGGACTTGCGACCGCTGGTATAGCGTCAGGCTTCACCGTATGGATGGCTTCGTCGTGGTACGGCATGGAGCTGGCGAACGCGAGGGAGACTTGGTTGTTCTTATGGTTGGCTGGATCGGCGTTCTTCTTGTTGCAATCTTCCTTGCTGAATTGGATCGGATTCCGGGCTATGCCTCTGCTCGTACTCCTGATGTTCTTCTCCATGCCGCTGTTGAATATGGCTCCGGAGTTCTTGTCGCAGACGACACGAGTTTGGATCTATTCGTGGACGCCGCTGCAGTTTGCGGCAGGAGGGCTGCGGGAAGTGATGTACTTCGGAGGACTGGACGTGGTCGGCTCGAACGCCTTCGTTTTGTGGGGCGTCGTCGTGGGATTTTTGATCCTGCTGCTCGCTTCCGGATTTAAGGCCGGTCGAGCAGCAACAGATGCGCCCCCTACTTCTGTTACAGGGGATTAAAATATGGTAAACTTCTGATCCCCGCCAAAAATGCCCGGCAATTCGCAGTATCCGGCGAGCGCAGCAGCGAAGGAGTCGGCATACTGCAAATTTGGAAATTTCAAGCGAGGTAAAAGGGCTCAACCTAAAAATCGATGCTTGACGAATTCGTACGCATTCTGCCAATGATATGAAAATCTTGCAAAAGTGCAGTTTTTGAGTCTCAATCGGTCTATTTTCACCCACACACCGATTGACTCAAATCCTAAAAATCCCTGCACTTTTGCAGGCTTTTGGGCTAATCACGTAAATCCTTCGAAAAAACTGCAGATTTGCAGGTTTGTCCGCCCAACCTTACCGCTCGCATCATTTTTAAGCTCCAATTTCTGTTTTGAGCCGACAAAAGAACAGGCCCGATTCGCCAAGAGCTGCATGAAAGCTGGAAAGCTCAGCGACTTCTATTTGAGCCCGTTCACAGACTCCGTATTCGATGCCTCCAGTTGGATTTCCAAGTCATTAGGGCTACTGTCCTGACGATATCGAATCGTGATCAAGTTGTCCGCAACATCGAAAAAGGCTCTCGGCAAAGAGACAGATACGGATTCCCGCCCGTTTTTCTTTAAGAGCATCGATTCCACAGCAGGACAATCTCCCGTTTTAGGAGCAAACTGATCATTTGAAATCAGAAGGCCGCAATCGAAAATTAAATCCACCGATTTTCCTGACTTGTTATGAAATTCAATTGTGGTCTTATAATTCGTTCGATCCGACTCCAGTTGCGCCAACAGGCTCACACGCATGATCTCATTTTCAACAAACCCTGTTAGCTGATCGGGAGCCTCCTTTACGTCCCCTTCGTTTGTTTGCTCCTGTTCAACAGGAATGGATGCTTCAAATGATTCTATTGCGGCTTCTGCATGCACGTGATGAGTATTGGATTCCGAAAAATCATCGATCGCTAAAAGTGAAGAGCAACCAGTTGCAGAAAAGAATGTGACGACAGCTCCCAGCAAACCAATATACATTTTATTCATCAAATCGTTCACCTCAACATTCAGACACACCAAAGAGGCGAAATGTTCCAGACGGCAAACCGATAAGCTACCCGTTTTTTCTCTCCCAAGCACCAGAGCAGCGTTTAACCCAACCGGCTTCCTGATTACGACTTATGGAAACGACGGTGTCTTTCACTTCAGTAAATTGCATGGAACACCTGTCGGGAGCAGACAAAGAAGCGCAAAGCATTACTCAGATTCTTAGTATGTTCGTCAATCATTGAGCAAGGTGGGAATGATGCTCATTAATGCATGTACATTTTGATCAGGGTCATAGAAGAAAGTCATCCACGTTTCCGTTTGTCCTGTGTCGACAACTTTATGAGGCTTGTCCAAAAACTGCACCTGCTTTCTTGTTAACGCTTCATAAGCTGAATGAATATGATCGACATTGAAATAAAACACAGAGCTAGGATGATCAAATTGGGCATTCTCTGCAATGCTCAATACAATTTGTATCCCATTGCATTCAAAAAAAGTCATGTTGGGCACTTGAAACAAGAGTTGGAGTCCTAAAATATCTCGATAAAATTGAGTAGCGACCTCCATATTATGTACACGAATCGATACTTGTCCTATACCCTTTATTTGAAATTCTGGATGCATGCTTGTTCCTCCTTCATATGCTTAATTTGTTGCACTACATCATTCTACTACATTATTAATTTACCGGATACAGAAGCAGAGTATGAAGCAAACAAGCAAAAGCTCGTGCACACTTATGGTTTACCCGTGCCTTGCATCAAATATTTCATATAGCTCCTCCGGACGGTGCTCTCCAGCCGATCGTTATGCCTATTTCAAAACTGCATTTAAAGAAACGCCGCGGTGATAAAATCCATAATCCGGGTTCGAAGCTTGTCGCCGTCCTCCCCTCTTTTATACATATCTGTTCCGTGAAAGCCACTTTCGTCAATAATCAGTTCTTTCTGATCCGCTTCGGATGCTTCGTACAACTGGCGAACCTGCTCTTCAATCTCCCCCAGCATGTCTCCCGGAGACGCGACAAACAGGGACGGCGCTTTTATTTCCTTTACGCTGGGGATGGCATCCAGCCGGGGTCCGCACTGCGCAGGCGAAGACAGAATCAGCAGCCCCTGAATGGGCAACGGTTGGCGGACGCCTGAGAAGATGGCGGTCGTTCCTCCACAGGAAGCGCCAGCCAGAAACACACGCTCCGCGCCCTGGCGCTCAAGCTCCTTGAGCGCAGCCTCGGCGTCAAGCTCAATGGATTCCGTATTATCGGACTGCTGCGAGGCTCCATGAGCCCGATATTCAGGAAGCACAACCAGATAACCTTGCTCAGCCAATTCCTTACCGAGATCGAGGAAGGAACATATGCTGTACCCTTGCTCATGCGCAAGCAATACCCCGTCGGAGCCGCTCCCCAGCACAAGCGATGATAGGTACTTCCCGTCGCTCGTCTTCAGCGTCACAGCATGCGTGCGCAGTTCTTCGGGAACACAGTTGTTCACCGGGTACCCCTGGTCAGAGAGAACCGTTTGTTCCGGCCAGGCAGATTCATAGTCAACCGGAGGGAACGCCGGGGCTTTGGACATCTCCGGAGGCGCTGTCTCTTGCAGAGGCCCATCTGCAGGCTGAACACTGGATAGCGGCTTCTTTGGCACTCCTTGCCTAACCGGGTCGCTCCCGGTTGGGCTCACACATCCGATGAGGGAAACAAACGCGGCAACGAGCAAGGGAATGGCCAAAGCTCGTAAGCTCAGACCTCGGCTGAATGATCTCAATCTTTTCATAAAAACAGCTCCTTTTCGATTACTTCAAAAGTTTTTCTTTGCGGCAAATTGCTTTTTCTTACCGCCTTACTTACATAACGTCCAACAGGAGGATTTTTTCATCCTGTCTCCAAATTACTATCGTGTTGGTTCTCTATTCCAATGATAATAGGGTTCTCCTCGGTCCATAAATGTAGCTTTTTTAAACGAAACGTATAAAAAGCAGCGCACAATGATGCGCTGCTTCATTTTAATGCTCCTACTCGTTTAAATAAGTTGTCACTCTGTTCTGGATCAGCTTTGCAACTTCTTCAGCAGTTTTTTGTCCGCTAAAAAATGCCATTGATTCTTCTCCTACAATGGAGATCACCTTACCGCCCCCTTCCGAATAGTTATCCGCTGTATTAATGAAATCTTTGAACTTGGCGAATTCATCATCCGACACTTTAGGTGCTTTCCCGTCTGGCGTCTTGTACGTTCCGTTATTCACTTGCTCCTGAATGTCGTCCAGTTTCTTCTCATTCACGGATTTCAGTAGTGAAAATCCTTGTCTCTCTTGCAGCGATTGCCCTTCTTCAGACAGCATGAAGACAATAAACTTCCAAGCCTCCTCTTTCACCGGGGATTGGGCTTGAATGGAAAACTGAGATGCAGGGACAATCCTCGTTCCGCCTCTTTGCTCCGGTTTTTGCAGCAACTTAGGATTTGAGAAGTATAAATGCAGACCATCGATAAAGTCTGCCGACGAACTCAGAACGGTAGAATAGAACATTTGCTTGCCTATATCAGCCGGTTCTGAAGTCATGACTTTATGATCATACATATCTTTAATTTGCTGCATCGCATCCACGAATAAGGGCGAGTCGAACATGGCCTTTTTCTCGGCAGTATCAACAAACTCAGCATACCTGTCCACAATCATTTCTTGCATGCGGAAATCAGGCGCTTCACCCGTCATGGCATACCGACGTTCCGTGCCGCTCGCCCCCAGTTCCTTCGAAATCTCTTCGAACTCCTTCCAAGTCCAATTCCGGTCATCGATCCTCGTGTTTCCAAGGATATCTCCATCGCCTACAAACGCCCGCAGGTAAAATCCGAAAGGCATGGCATACAAACTATCATTTGACTTTATTGGATCCAAAATGTTCATTTGCAAATTGCTTTTATCTATCGTTTTGTCTTGTTCTATGAGATCTTCCATGTTCAGGAGAAGGTTTTTATTCACATAATCTTTGATTGGCAAGCCGCTAATTTCAAAGATATCCGGGCCTTTGCCCGATAGTATTGCTGTATTTGTCGTTTTCTGGTATTGTTCATAATCTTCTGTAACCTGAATTTGCAACTCGATGTCCGGATACTTTTCTTCAAACTTTTTCTTTGCTGTCTCATAAAATGAGTCCGCTTGTTGGACAGACAATGTAACGACGGTTTTCCCCTCTGGATTGACCGAATCTTTCGAGCTTTCCGATTGTTTGCCGCCCCCGGAACCGCATGCACTCACTAATAGGATTAGAATGCCCATAGATACCATACTTGGCCACTTTCTCATCGAATGAATTCCTCCCTATCATTTCACTCTAAATTCTAGTTTACCTATTGTAGACGAATACGGTTTCCGTCTTGCAAAGGCTCGCTGCTTTCCAAAATCAACAGATCGTCCTCATAGAGACTATCGGCCTGAATCAACGTTTCATTATCATTGCTTTCACCGGACTGAATGCGCACTTTACGCGCGACGAAAACATTGCCCAACGCGCCTCTCTGTTCGTCGACTTTATAAACAAACATTCCGTCACGCTCCTGGTGAATCGCCTCGTTTGAAACAACCAGTCCTTCCAGGCGAGAGCGTTTCTCGATGTTGATCCATGCTTGCTCACCTCCTTTCAGATCGGGATCTACGACCTTGATGCGGAGCAGCTTCCGAGGATCTATTCGGGTCTGGCCCGCCTCCTCTCCAGATTCGAATGGGCCGATTCTCGGCTCGGCATCCGCCATTTCGGTAATCGTTCCTTCGAGAATACGGGTCTGCGGTTCCTGAACGGTTTGTACCTCGACCTCGATCTTCGTCCCGACCGATATCTCCAAGCGGGTCAACAACGCAGAATCGGCGAGAATATCCAACCTGTAGCCCAAACTATCATTTGAGACCAGAACATCCGGTTCGCCCGATGACGCCATCCCCTCGACAGCATTCAATTTTGTGACGATGCCGTTGAACGGAGCGGTCAGTTCCCGTCCGCGTGCCAAACGGTCTCTCAGCTCGTCAATTAATCGTTCCTGCGTGTCCAGGTCAAGCTTTCGCGTTTCGATCACGCGGCGTGCGTTCCGAATCCCGAGTTCGTCCTCCTCCCTTATTGATTGGATGAACTGGTCCTGAAGATTTTGCAGCTCAATATTCATCCTCTTCAAGTTGGCGATTTCCGTTTCCAATTCCCGTTCGGCGGTTTTGCTGACATACTCGATCAGCTTTTGCCCCTTCTTCACGCGGTCCCCTTCCTTTACGAACAGCTTTTGGACCTCCCAGCCGGCAGGATTCGTTAATTTCGCTTCAGTGAACGGCTGCAGCATGCCGCTACCTTTGATCGTAAACAACAGACTCCCGTTTGCCAGCGGTTCCGTTCTTACTTTCGGCAAGGTTAATGATCGGAGCGTATTGCCGAAAAACGTAAGCAGTAGCAACAATCCCATAAAAACAATGAAGACAATTTGAATGGTTCGTTTGCGTCCGCGATCAACCTGTTCGTTTGCTAACTCCATATCCCGTCTATCTCCTCCTAAAAAACTTTCTGTTGGAATGCTTGCTTCTATTACCCCTTGATGCCGGATAATTGAATGCCTTTAATGAAATAGGTTTCCGCATACAAAAATAACAGCACCATGGGGGTCATATAGAGCACGGATGCCGCGAAAGCGATCCCCGGCTCATCGTTGATCCTGGACAAGTACACGGATAGCGGCTGCCTGAACGGATCGTCCAGAAAAATAAGCGGCTGCTCTACCATATTCCAATAATCGACAAACAAAAGAACGACAAGCGCGGCAAGACCCGGCTTCACCATGGGAACAATGATCGTGAAGAAAATTCGCAAATGGCCGGCCCCGTCCATCTTCGCCGCTTCAATGTAGGCGTACGGAATATGCAGCATGAACTGTCGAAGCATAAATACGCCGAAAGCTGCGAAAATGCCGGGCCATATAATGGCATTCGGGCTATTCAGCAGCCCCAATTTATCCGCCATAATATAATTCGGCACAAGTGTCACCTGAAACGGCATGAGCATCGTCATGACATAGACGAGAAACCAACGATCCCGGCCGCGAAATTGCAGCTTGGAGAAGGCGTACGCGGCAAAGGCCGATACTAAGGTTTGTCCGCCGATGATCGGTATCACCAAAAAGACCGAATTCCAGAACATCGTCAAATAGTTGGAACTGCCCACTAGCACTTTGCCATACTGTTCCATAGACACTTGATCCGGCAGCCATTTTAAATTTCCAAAAAGGTTTTTTCCAGTCGCATCATTCATCTGCCCGATGGGCCCATAATTTATATCGATTTCCTGTGCCGTCATGAACGAATTCGTGAACGTGATCACGATCGGAAATAAGAATAGTACCGCAACCGTGCCCATGACGAGTGTGAGCCCAAATCTTTGAAATACTTTGAAAATGCGCAATGATTTTCCACCTCTATTCCATGAACTGCCGATACCGGCGTTCAAGCGCGAACAATCCCGCGACGATCAAAAGAATACAAACGACCATCAAAGTCGCTGCAGCAGTCAGCTTCTGAATGTCCAACGACGTGAACATGTTGTTCATATAGTGCTGCAGCATGTAGATACTGTCATGCGGATAATCGCCTGCGATCAAATACGTTTCCCGAAAAACTTTAAACGAGTTCATGATCGATAAAATGACGACAAAAAACATCGTGGGCGTGAGATAGACAAGGGTAATGCTGCCAAACTGCCGCAAACGTCCCACTCCTTCCACTTGGGCAGTTTCATAATAATCCTTCGGGATTTGCTGCAATCCCGCCAAAAATAAAATGACGTTATAGCCGATGTTCTTCCATAAGTAAACGACAATGATGACATACCGGGCCGCTTCGGTCTTCATCCAGTCCACGCGTTCGATTCCGAAGTCGTTCAGCCAGGCGTTCACAGATCCGTTCCAATCAAACAGCATCTGCCAGATAAACACAATCGAGGCGACGGGAACGACAAGTGGTAACACATAGGCGGTTCGCAACCATTTCCGCAGATAAATATTCGTATTCAGCAGCAACGCCAACCCTAAAGACAACGCGAGACTAATCGGAACGCCCACCGCGCTGAAATAAAACGTATTGAATGCTGCCTTACGGAAGGACCCGCTCGCAAGCAATTCGCTGTAATTTTCCAATCCCACAAAATGACGATCTACCGCATTGTCCACGAATGAATAGAACACTCCCATGACAAACGGAATCAGGTAGAACAGCGCGAATCCGACTGCGCTCGGTGCGAGAAATATCCAGGCAATCGCCGAATCCTTGCGCATCCGTTTCTTTATCTTCATGGCAACATCATGCCTAATGAACCGTTTCTTCATGTTCTGCTTCCTCCAACCATTCCTACCTATAAAATAGGAGCAGTACCCGCTCATGTGCGGGTACAAAGCATGACAACATGCGTTTTTATATAAAAACCCCACATATTCATTCTCAGTTTCCTCCATCCATTCGTATCTTTAGATTAGAGAGGACTGTTTAAAGAATAAGTGGGGTAAAAATTAAATTTTTATAAAATATCGTACAAAATCGATCGACCGCTCCCCTTGTCAAACAGGGTTCGTTTCTTAAACCGTAGTGCCACCATTCGAAGCTATAGTGCTTGTAATCCCTTTTGTCCCATCGTGTGAGCGCTCATCCATAAAATCGAAGCTGCCTCCCATGGAAACAATCGCCCCCGTATCTAAGTGGTACAGCGTAACTGCTGTTACAGGGGACTAAAATATGGTAAGAACAATCAATTTCCCTCGATTCCCATTGTCTCATTCTTCCCTTTTTGCGATATTTTCGTTATGTTGAATTATCATTTGAAAGAACTTCAGGACGCCCTGAAGCTCCGATTCCGAAAAGTCTTTCATTGATTCGATAAACCGGTTCTCGAAGATGACATGCATTCTGGTATGGACCTCGAAGATCTGTCGGCCTTTGGGCGTCAGGCTGAAATAGACTTCTTTTTTGTTGTCGTTCATCTGGCTGCGCTTGATGTAGCCTTCCTCCAGCAGCTTGGTGCTGATCTTGGAAATGCTCGCCTTGGATAAATTCATTTTCTCTGCAATGGAAGTATTATTGATAGGCTCATTATGGCCGATGCAGTCGATGGTATGGACGCTGGTTAGATTGGTCGGGAACGCACTGAGCCCTTCCAGCCGGGCAAAATCTACAAATTCTTCGCTCTCGGTCGCTAAGATTTGTTCGGTCAAATGCGAAAAATGAAGAAATCGGCTGTACAGTAATCTTTTAAGTCCCTCGGACGAATTCATACCTTCGGCTCCTCTTTTTGTTTATTTGTAAACAAACATAACACACTTTATTCAAGCAATCAAACCGTGTCATTCATTCAAAATTTCCAATTGACAACATAACGCATCCGACTATATAGTTTACTCATTAACAAAATAAATTGTTAACTAGTTAACAATACGAGTAAAGAAGGGGGATTCTTATGAATGCTTCCGCAACGATAAGAGAACGCAGAACGATTCGCAAATTCAAGTCCACGCCGGTCGCGCAAGAGCAGATTATTTCCTTGTTGAATAAAGCCGCCGGTTTGTATGAAACTGAGGGCACTCCAAGCTGGCGCTGCATCTATTACAATTCCCTGGAATCGCGTCAACGACTGGCCGCAAGCATGCTCGCCAAGATCAAGGAAAGTCGTTTCGGCAAGTTCATCCCCGACAAAATGACCGACTTTTATAGCAAACATGCCACCGAGATTCCCGCTCACATAGTATTCATTACGGAATCCGCCAACACGCGGCGGCAAAGCGACGAGAATTATTCCGCGGTCTGCAGCATCATACAGAATTTCCAGCTGCTAGGCTGGGAGCAAGGACTGGGCATGCTGTGGTATACGGACCCGCTAATCATGAGCGAGACTTTCTTCAAGGAAATCGGATTGCAGAACGGGGAGCGTTTTGCCGGGATTCTGAGTATCGGATACTTTGAGAAAGTGCCCAGAGCCCGGAAGAGAACGCCGGCGGAACAGAAATGGACGATGATCGGCGGGGATGATTATACGCATACAAATCCGGACATTTTGCCGTATTCTCCGCAAACCATTCTGGGAATGTTGAATGAAGCTGTCTATGCGCCAAACGACGGGATGCGGGAACCATGGCGTTTTGTTTATGTAACAGGAGGGGAAACAGCCGGCAAGCTTCGTAGTTTACAAGGGAGCTCGTCGACGTCATTCCTGCTCATTGTGGCCAAGGAAGAAAGCGATCTTCACAAGCAAGATGAGGATTACGCGGCCGTATGCTGTCTGATTCAGAACTTTCAATTATTGGCCAAGTCCAACCTCTGGCACGTTTACCGAACCCTGCCGGAATGGACTTACCATCACGAAAAATGTACGCCATTTGGAATTCAGCCTCAGGAACGGATCGTCGTAGTACTGGAATTCGGTGCAGACATTCGCCGTCCAAGCTCCGCATCCACGCCTCCGGCGGTGAACGTCACGCAACGTTAGCTTTTTCGAAAAATCTATAGTCGTAAGCGCCAGATTACGCAAAAAAAATTCATACCCAAGGTTTTACAAGATGCGAACGTAAAGCTAACCACTTGACTTTAGCTGAATGAAGAGGCATATCATTTGATATACCTCTTCCATCTTATTTCAATTAAATCAAACCATTTCCATTCTATTTGAACTGGAACCAAGTTAAATTTGCAACTGTGCTTGAATCTGACTTAACAAAAGTAACATATACCGTATGGGTTCCTACAGCTGTCCCGGCATTAAGCGGGATATTCTTGACTGACCATTTCTGCCATCCGCCTGTGCTTTCTGCCGTCCAATAACCCAGCATAGTGCCTGTAGGACTGTCCAAGTGGAATTCGATCCTTCCGCCGGAATTAGCGGATGCAACCTTCAAATCAATACTTGTTTTAGCTGTACTGCCAAAGTCTACATTTTTAAATGCGATATAGTCGCCATTACTCCCTCCGCCAACATCCAGCCCGCCATCAGTGCTTGCCTCATAGTGTATAACACCTGAGCTAAGGTTATAGCCTTCCGCTTCAAATTTCAAGGTGTTGAATTTGGGAGCTGCAGCATAGCTGTTCGTATCTGTTATTTTCAATTCTGCCAATGTAGTTGCCGGAACTCCACCGACGCGAACATTGTTGATTGTAACTCCGGAGACAGTAGATGTGTCACTCCAACCCTTCATTATGGAAACTTCACCTAAAGCGCGTAAATTGATATTATTATAGACCACATTTTTGATCGGACCGCTTTTTGCAGAAAGATCAAACCACCTGGAGTGAACACCGGATCTTGGCCAGAAGCCTTCTACATCTATATTGTCAAATATGATGTTTTGTGCTGCTGGAGTCCCATAAAGATGACCTACCGCTAAAGCGCGCCAGCATCTGTATACATAAGAGTTTTTAACAACTATACCATCCTGAAGCTGCTTCACTCCATCTCCAACCTTGAATGCTCCACATCTGCTCCAAGCCAAAGCATCATCCACAACTACATTTGACTGTTTTTCAGGACTTCCCGGCCAGTTTGCAGCTATATCCGTAGTTGCTACATCCCATGTCTTAAATGAGTAGGTGTCATCCTCCGATACGGCTACCGTGTGCTTTATGAGTACATTCTGGCTCTCTTGAATGTCTATTGCATCATTTTCATAATCAAGTTCATTGTTGTTGAAGTGCTTGGTATTCTGGAAGGTTACGTTATTAGATCTTGTAACGATTGTAGCCCAGCCACCGCTGTCTCTTATGGTTATGCCGTCAACCGTGAAGTTGCTGCACTGCAAGGGTACAAGAATATTGTTCAAATAATTGTTTGTATTTCTCATATAATGGCCATTGCCGTCAATAGTCCCCCTGCCGTATATCTTAATATTGTTTGCATTGGTTTCGGTATAAATAAACCATGTTCCATCCTTATTCAGAGAATTCTTATGGAAATGAGTAGTGTAATCGCTTGGATTTCCTGAACCCCTTATAACAGAACCACCCTCCAGATAAACCGAAACATTGCTTTTTAGAACAAGGTTTCCGCTCTTGTAAACTCCGGCTGGAACGTATACGATACCGCCACCTGCTGCGTTAGCCGCATTGATGGCGTTTTGTATGGCAGTTGTAGCCAAAGTGGCACCGGTACTGTCGGCACCGTACCCGGTTTTAACATTGTATATCCCTGTACCGGATGAAGCCGGAACATTGGTTTCAAGAGCATCTGCCGCAATAACCAGATCTTTCAAGTTATTGATCTTAACGATAAGATAGGTTGGTGATGAAAGTGTAAAGGTAAGGGTATTTCCGCTCTTTGTTGCAGGGATTCCAAAAGCTTTGGGAGAAATATTATAGGTATTGATTGGCTCGCTTGCTGTTATTGTGATGGTAGTCGTACCTGAAAAAGAGAAATTACAATAATTATAGTTTACAAATACCTCCGAAGTGTCGATTACCGGTATATTGGTAGAGTCTGCTGTTACCGTGTATTGACTGGTCGTGGTATAGATCGACGGTAACGGATAGCTTACAACTGTACCCGCCGCGCTTGCTGTCAAAGGAACGATCGCTAAAATACTGACGAGCATACAAACAATCAAACTTAATAACCTTAACTTTTTTAGCATAAATAAACACCTCTTTCATATTTTTATAAAATACTCTGTCATCAGTTACTCCGCATTTCCGCCCTCAGCCTGCTTCCAAACTTATCTCTGCTCCGGCTCCAGACAGAGCCTTAGCAGATCGTCCACATGGGCCGTTGCCAGACATTCCACCGTATCCGCAGAACCGTAATAAATCTTGACCTCGCCGTCATCCTCCAGAATCATCCCTCCCGGAAAAATCACATAATTGCGAAAGCCCCCGGCAATCTCATAGTCTGTCTCCGGTGCCAGCAGCGGCTGCCTGCTCATGCCGATCACCTTGCGGGGGTCCTCCAGATCCAGCAGCATAATTCCGGCGGTATAGCGCTTCTTCCAGGTGTCCTCCCAACCGTGCTTGCCTCTGGCCGGGTCCACATCCACCGCATGGAAGGTGGTCAGCCAGCCCTTATCCGTCCGGACCGGAGGTGCGGCTGGGCCGACCTTGTCATTGGCAAACGGCACCTGCTCAACGGCGAGCAGTAGGCTGGAGTTGCCCCAATGCGCAAGGTCCGGCGACTCGGAGATCCAGGCATCGAAGCGGTCCCGTCCGCCGCGGCTGTATACCGTGAAGGGACGCTCCAGTCGGACATACTTGCCGCCGATCAACTCGGGAAACAGTACCATATTGCGAAGGTCCGGTGTAGACAGGCTGAGCACCTCGAAATGTTCCAGATCATCGGTAACGGCAATTCCGCCGCGGATGCCATGGTGCGTATCCACGGCAAAACACATATAACAACGGTCGCCGATCACGGTCAGGCGCGGGTCGTAGGCGCGGATAATTTCCTCGTCATGCATTTTGAACACTGGCTTCGGGCCGGCGGTCCAGCTCAGCCCGTCGTCACTGTAAGCAATGCCGAGATCCGTGGTGTGGTGCGGCTCAAGCGTCTGATCGACCAGTGAGCCGTAATCATTACGGAAGATCATCACATACTTGCCGTTAAATTTCGTTACACCGGCATTGAATACCAGTGCGGTGGGGTAAGGAACCTTCGTTGCATCCAGCACCGGATTGCCCGGATACCGCCGGATGAACGGGGCAGATTGCAGAATTGCCGGAGCATGTTGAGTCATGGGGTGTACCTCCTTGAATGTTAAATATGGAATATGGGTTGCGCAGGGCCGGACCGCTACCCTTTGAGGGAACCGGCCGTCATCTGCATGAAGGATTTGTTGGCGAACAGATAGGCCACGAGAATCGGCAGAATGGACAAGCAGGCGCCCGCCATCATATAGTGGGTCTGAGCAGCGGCCGAAATCCCGTATTTCAGGTTCGCCAGCCCGACGGTCAGCGTCTGCAGCTCCGGCTTCGTCATCGTGAACACGAGCGGCAGCAGATATTCATTCCACGCGCCGCGGAAGGTGAACAGGGCACCTACGCCAAGTCCGGGTCCAAGCAGCGGCAGAATGATCCGCCAGAAGGTCCGGCCGGGAGAGCTGCCGTCCATCAGCGCCGCCTCGTCCAGCTCGCGGGGAATCCCCTTCATGAAGCTGGAGAGAATGAAGAAGATCGAAGCATGGGCGGAGATCAGAATCAATATAACGCCCCACAGGCTGCTGTGCAGATGAAGCTTAACCATCAGATCGAACTGCGGACGCAGCACGACCGCCCCTACAGCCACGAACATGGTGAAGGATTGCAGTCCGATATACAATTTTTTGCCGGCAAAATCCATCCGGTCCACCACATAAGCTGCCATGGATGATACCAGCAGCGTGCCGACCACCGCCGCCAGGGAGACAATCAGGCTGTTCAGGGTATACCTGGAGAAATTGGCCTGCGCCCAGGCTTCGGCATAGTTCGAGAAGTGCCAGCTCGCCGGCAGAAAGGTCGCTCCCGCAGTAAGCTCAGCATTCGTCTTGAAGGAGCCCAGGATGGTGATAACGACCGGAATCAGCGTAATAAAAGCAACAGCCAGTAAAAAAATCCACAGGATGATATTGCCCAGTATGGTTCTTAGTCTCATAATAGCCTCTCTCCTCAATCGGTCTGATTCATGCGTCTGGATGCGTAGAAATAAATGAGTGATATCATCCCTACAATGACCGCAGACACAAAGGCGACCGCACTGCCGTATCCGAACTCCTGGACCTGAACCGCCGCGCTGCTCCCGCCGACAGGGAAAAATAATTTGTACAAATACAGGAACATGACCTCCGTTTTGCCTACAGGACCGCCTTCAGTCAGTACCATGATGCTCTCGTAGCCCTTCAGGGCTGTAATGATCGCCAGCATAATAACCATCTGCATGACAGGCCCGAGCATCGGCAGGGTGACATAGCGGAACTGCTGAATTTTCCCTGCCCCGTCCAGGGAAGACGCCTCATACACATCCTCCGGAATATTCTGCAGACCGGCGAGGAAGAGCAGCATATAATTGCCAACCGCCCCCCAGGCCGCAACCAGAATGACGGTGAGCATGGCATATTTCGGCCCCAGCCAGTCCACACCGGAATCGGAGAGGCCCAGGCGGATCAGAAACTGGTTGAGAATCCCGTTATACGAGTTAAAAATCGTGAAGAAGACTACAGCCATTACGGCGGTACTGATGACGGTCGGCATGAAGAAAATCCCCCGCAGCAGCTGTCTGCCCCGCAGCCCCCGGTTCAATATGACTGCCAGCAGCAGGGCCAGCGGAATGGTGATCAGCAGCTTGCCGCCAGCATAGACAAATGTATTCACCACCGAATCCCAGAACTGGGTGTCCTTCAGAATGCGGCTGAAATTGGCCAGACCGGTAAACCGCGCCGTTCCGAACCCTTTGTAATCATAGAACATATAGCGGAACGCCCAGGCAATCGGGTAAATCCCGAGAACCAACGTGAGCAAGGCGCTTGGAAAGATAAAACTGTATGAAAATAAGGCATGTTTCGTTTTGTTCATCTGGTTTCTTCCGGCTCCTTTCCTTTACGACCAGAGCAGAGGGATGAGGGAGTTGCTCCCTCATCCCCCGCTATCCCGGCCTATATCTCTATCCCTAACCTTCTGTCTACTTGGCGAACTTGCCGCCCAGAGCGGCGGGATCAAAGCCGGTATCCGGCTCAGCCTTTATGCCGTCATTCGTAATCACACTGTCCAGTGCAGCGTTATAGCGTTTGTTCAGATCAGCGATAACCGCCTTCAGGTCGCCGCCGTTCAGCATATATTTGAAGAAGGCGTCATCCGATTTCATTCCTTCCGGTGCTACAGACGGATAGATCGGCCACACCCCATCGTGCTTGTTCGGCAGGAAGCCTTCAATGCCGTTCACATCCGGTGTCTTGGCTGCTGCACTAATGGATGGAACCATGGAGATGCCGAAGCCTTTTTCCTGATAATCCGTCAGCACCTGATCGCCGTACATGAACTCCATGAACTTCCAGGCTGCTTCTTTATGCTCTGATTTCGAGCTCAGCGCCAGCCATTGGCCCCCGAGGAAGCCGGAAGCCCCCTTCACGATGCCGTCGATGGTAGGAACCGGAGCAGCCGCCCAGTCAATCTTGGCCGGGAACTGATTCTTGTAGACGCCAGGCTCTGAGGAGTAGGACATATACATTCCGATCTTGCCTTCCGCAAACTGCGCCCGCAGCGGATCAATATCCAGCGATTCTACACCCGGCAGCATGCTGCCGTCGTCCCTGATCTGCTTAAAGGCATTGATGATCGGCTCGAAGCCGCTGAAGTCGTAGCGGGCCGTCTTGAAATCATACCCGAAGCCGCCATAGCCGCTCATCTCCGCAACCACCCGTGCCGAACGTGCGAACGCACTGCCGGGGCTCTTGAAGTTAAGGGCGAAGCCGTAAGCGCCGTCCGCTTTGCCGGCTTCTGTCAATTTCTTGGCTGTATCCACCAGCTCCTGCAGGGTAGTCGGCGGATGTTCAATGCCCGCTTTGGCGAACAGATCCTTGTTGTACACCAGACGCATGGTCGTTCCATAGTTCGGCAGACTGTAACGCTTGCCGTCGAATTCATTCAGATCCGGCATGGCCGGGAATTTCGCCTTCAGCTCATCGTTCAGGAACTCGTCAATCGGAGCGAGAAAGCCTTTTTTGTAGAAGGTCTGGATGGTATTCTCCTTCACCCGGATCACATCCGGTGCATCGGAGGTCTGGAAGGACAGATCGAGCGCAGTATCGAAGTCGTCGCCCTTGACGACCAGCTCCACCTCAATCCCGTCGGGATTGGCCCTGTTGAACTCGGCTACCTTCTCCTTCACGAAATCCGCATCGTGGCGGTCGCCTGTCCAATAGCTGATTTTAGTTTTTTCCCCCGAACCGCCAGTCGCCCCTTCTCCCTTGCCTTCAGCTGCATTGCCGCCGCCACTGTTACCGTTGCCGCAGGCTGCCAAGCCAAGTGCCAGGACCAGGCTCAGAGATGTCATTAGCATACGCTTCATCATTGGTAGTGCCCCCTTAAATATCCCTTCTGTATTCGCTTACAATCTGATTATAGTTCGATAGGCGCATCCAGATAAGGCGGGTAAGCCCACATTAAGGGCAGATATCTGCAGGAGTTGTATACAGGCAAGGGAGGTAATCTCCGCCCTGCGGAAATCCCTCCCCTGTTGATTCCTATTCTTTTCCAAGATAATGCAATTTGAATTCGGACGGGGTCATGCCGGTATATTTCTTGAACACCTCGCTGAAATAACGTCTGTGCTCATACCCGAGATCCTGGGCGATCTCCTGAACCTGCCGGCCGCTGATCAGCATCGCCTTGGCCTTCTCCATCTTCTCATGCATCACATACAGCTGAAACGAAATTCCCTGCACCTTCTTGAACAGATTGGAGAAATACCCCTGGCTAAGGTTAATCTGCTTCGCCATCTGCTCCAGTGACAGCCCCGTGTCCAGATGACTATGGATATATTCGACGGCCTGACGGATAATCCGCGTGGACTCCAGGGAACGGGCCTCCGTAACCAATGCACAGGCCTCCCGGCATAGCCAGGACAGCAGGTCCCGGATATCTTGAAGCGAAGGATGCACCTGGTTCTTCATGGCGGCAATTCTGAGCTCCAGCGGCTCCACCTGCCCGTAAGGGAACTGCTCCAGCAGGACCCGGCAGATCCTGGAGCTCAGCTCATAGCCGACACTTTCAACATAACGCGGCTCAGGCAAAAGCCCACTGTCCAGCAGCTCCGCGAATAGCTGGTCCAGCACCTGCAGGCTTTTGGCGGAATTGCCGGAACGCAGGGCGAACAGCAGCTCCTGCTCGGCGGCGGCGGAATAGCTGTGAAGCGTGAGAGGTTTATTCTCGATATTGCTGTAATGATATACCCCGTTGCCCCCGGTATAGAAATGATACCCCAGCGCGCTAAGCGCCTGCCTGTACGCCGTGCCCAGCTCCTGAATCGCCGCTGTGCCCAGGCCCACGCCAATAGAAATGGTATGACGCGAGAAGCGGCTTACATTCATGCAGCAGGCCTCCGTAATCAGCGCGGCGGTCTCCGGGTCTGAGCCGTTCATGATACAGACGTACCGGTCTGTCGCCTCCCGGATAATAACGCCGCGGGTCCAGGCGGAAATCGTCTCTTCGAGAATATTGTGCAGGCTGAATCTTAGCAGCTCGACCTCCTGCACAGGCTGGCCGCTCAGCTTCTCCGCGAAATGATCGATCTCGGCGACAAACACGAAGAAATCATGCTGGTCCAGCGGGATATCGAGATAGGCCCAGCGGGAACGGGCATCGGCTTCTGTCGTCTGATGGTGCAGCAGGAAGGTGAGATATTCCTGGCGGAGGATAGGCAGACTTTCCCTGATTCTCGCCTCCATTACAGCAAGTCTGGCGGTCTCCTGACGCTCCTCCCGGCACAGCTCCCTGGCCTTCAGCACTGCATTCACAATCTCCTCCAGGGAAAAGGGCTTCTTCACGAAATCAAGCGCCCCCAGCCGGATGGCTTCCTGGGCATAAGAGAACTCCGAGTAGGCACTGAGGATAATAATCTTGCAGTCCGGCAGCACCTCCAGAATCGCCCGGGTCATCTCCAGGCCGTCCATTCTTGGCATCCGGATATCCGTCAGCACAATGTCCGGCCGGGTCTCGCGGATGATCTGCAGGCCCGCTTCACCGTTAAGCGCCGTACCTGTGACCTCAATACCGTGCTCCTGCCACGGCGGCTTGCGCGAGACCATCTCCACCACACTTTTGATATCGTCGATTACACATAATTTGAACCTTTCCGGCTCCAGCTTTTGGTCCATCCTTCAACTCTCCTCCTCTGCGGGAATCCACAGATCCGTCCGCGATCCCTTACCTGGTTCGCCGCCAACGTCCATACGGGCTTCGTCCCCGTAATACAGAGCCAGCCGGTGCCTGATGTTGAACAGGGCATAACCTTTCCTCGACTGCGGAGCCCTGACCAGCCCCTGCTTGACCTGTTCAGCATCAAGCCCCCGTCCGTTGTCGGTAATGCAAATATGCAGCAGCCCCTGCTCCCGGCTGAACGTGATGTCTATCCTGCCTCCTATGGTCCGGTCGCTGAATCCATGCTTAATGCTGTTCTCCACCACCGGCTGCAGAATAATCTTCGGCAGCAGACAGGACAGCAGGGCCTCGTCCTCTACCGTCACCTTGTATTCAAACAGTCCTTCATAGCATTTCTGCTGAATGGCGAAATACTGCCGCATGTGGGACAGCTCATCCGCCAGGGGAATCAGATCCTTGCCGCCGCTGAGCCCAATCTGGAACATCTGCGACAACGACAGGATCATCTCATTCACATCGTCATTTTCGCCCATGACCGATTTGCAATAAATGGTATTCAACGTATTGTACAGAAAGTGCGGCTCCATCTGCGCCGTAAGGGCACGGATCTCTGCATGGCGCTTGTCCTTCTCCTTCGCCTTCACATCTGCGATCAGCGTATTAATCTCCGACATCATCCGGTTGAACTGAAAGCCGACCTGGGCAATCTCGTCCTCATAACGGCTCTCATACACCACACTGAGCTGGTTCTCCTCGACTCTGCGCATCAGCCGCCGCAGCTTGAACAGGGGCTTTAACAGTACAGATGTTAGCTTATTGGAAATCAGCCAGGTCGCCAGCAGGAAAACAACGATGACATAGATGGTGATGCGCTGCACCCGCTGCAGCTTGCCCAGCAGCTGGTCCCGCGACTGCATGCCGGAGATGATCCAGTCGGGTGATACCGCTGAGCTTGCATAATTCACCAGATACTCCTTGCCGCCATAGCTGTAGTAATGATCCTGCGGATCGGCCGCTTTCCCGGCTTCGGCAAGCACTGGCTTCCAAGGGAACCTGCCCCGGAACGGCCAGCGGGACTCCACCACCGCTTCTCCTTCCCCGTTCACCAGATAATAATTTCTCCCTGCTTGTTCTCCTCCTTTATTCAGCAGCTCATCTATCCGGCTCTCCCTGATATTGACCACAATAAATACATTGTTGATCGGCGTGTAAGGGTATTCATAAATTCCCCGGACTATGAAGGAGACCACCCGCTGGCTGCCCGTGAATAACCGGTCATAATGTCCTTTGGCCCAGTAGCCGCCCGGCTGCTCCTTGCTCAGATCATATAATTCCGAGCCGTAGAACGAGTTGTCCTGCGCCCGGATCTGCGTAGTGGAATAGAAATCGCCAATCGGGGTAACGATCAGCACATTCTCAATGATCGGCTGATTGAACGTTGCCTGCGAGAGTACATACTGCAGATCGGACAGATGTACATAATAATTAGAGACCTCATGGCTCAGCACATCCACCATCATCTTGCGGTACGCATCGCTCAGCATCAGGGACTGCACGGACAGCGCTACATCATTCAGGCGGGAATCCAGAAGCTGTGCCGTTTTGCTTACAGTCTCCCGGCTGCCGGCGTAGGCATTGTCCTCGATCTCCTGCGCAGCAATCCAATACGAGAAGCTGCCCATTGCACCGATGGACAGCGTGATCAGCACGATGAACGAGAACAGAATCCTCTGTTTGATGGATATCCGGTAATACCTGCGGGCGATCTGCCGTCCGAGCTGCCGGCCATAGGCTGTGAATGTATTCATAGTTCCCCCTTCTTGAGCATGTATCTCCCTACGATTGTCAGTTCTTGTCACTTGTACAATACGGCTGCTCCGGCCCGGCGTCAAGACGGGGCATGATTATTTAACGGATTCCGTCCCTTATTATCAATAGGCAGCGGGCCCTCCGTATAACATGGTGCGCATTCACTAATCATGGCTCAGGTTGACGGGAAGCTGCGCGATTGAGTCATTATGCTTGTGAAAGTCAGTCCATTCCGTTTGATGCCTTTCTGCGGCAAATGTTGAACGATCCAACAGTAGCAGAGCTCACTGATTTTGTTGCCTCATACATAAAAAATAATACAATTAGCCAAACTGACGGTTTCAAGAGCGATTCTATGAAGCATGAAATAGAGATGGGGGGGGGAACGTTGAACGAAGTCCTGCCCCAACTGAATACTGGCAGCAACGCAGCGTTCACTTATTATGGCGGCGGGGAATCTGGTCCGCTTCATGTGGTATTCCATGTATAGGTCTGGGAACAATAAACTGCTTCCATTTGCTGCTTCGACATCTGGATGAACAAGGGCTGGGACCCGTTGTCCGGTCTATGGTGTGAAGAAAGGGAGAATCATGACAATTCTCCCTCGATGACGCGTTTGATCATATGATCGTCAATGATGCGATGTTTGTTCTGCGAGCCGTAGATGAGGCTGTTCGTGCAGACCTTGTTGGTCAGGTGCGCGGCGCCGCTGGAGAAGCGGAACACATCGTCGATCGCCGCCTCTGTAAACACGTCGTGCTCGGCACCGACGTAGCTCATGTGCCGGGCGATGTACGCGCCGGTCTGCGCCCGGTCGAAATGAGCCAGCTTGCATTGCAGATCGATTCGCTGGCGAATCACCCGTAGGCTTGCAGCCCAAGGCGGTCCCACAGCTCGCTTTGCCCAACCAGGATAAGCGCCATGGTGCTCTGGGCATCCATCTTGAAGTTGAGCAGGAAGCGGACTTCTTCAAGCATCTCGCGATCCAGCAGATGCGCTTCGTCGACGACGACAACGGACTGCAGCCGGTGAATGCCGCGCATGAGTTCGATCTCCCGATGCTGTTGGCGCTTGGCGTCGCCGCGGTAGAACTTCGATTCGCAGCCCAGTTGTTCGAGCAGGTCCTTGTAGAAGTGCCGCGGCGTAAGCTTGGAGTCCGACAGGTACAGCACCTTGTATGTCGCCGGTTCGAAAACCTCGGTAAACCTGCGAATCGTCGTCTTGCCGGTTCCGCAGTCGCCGGTGACGACGGCAAACCACTGCCGCTGGGCGGCGTACGAGAGGCGGCCAAGCGTCTCCTCGAGGATGACAGACTCATAGAGTTCGCCGGTCGGCATGTCCCAGGAGAACGGCGCACGGCTGAGGCCGTAGAACAACTCAAACATGACCGTCGAAATCATCGACCACATAGATGGGATGCGCCTGTTTAGCGACGTCCTCAAAATTCAATGCGTTTTTTCTCCGTGCCATTTCGATACTCTCCTCGAATTATATTCGTCGAGGTTGCGCAAGTCGCTACGTATTTATTATTAAAATGAAAAACGCCGACCGGACACTTGTCCAATCAGCGTATAAATCACCGTTAATTCTGCGTATGTATGGTACCGGCGAGAGGACTCGAACCTCCACGGTTTCCCACTCGATTTTGAGTCGAGCGCGTCTGCCATTCCGCCACGCCGGCTTATAAAATACTGGAGGCGCCACCCAGACTCGAACTGGGGATAAAGCTTTTGCAGAGCTGTGCCTTACCACTTGGCTATGGCGCCATATATAAAATGGAGCGGACGACGGGAATCGAACCCGCGACCCTCGCCTTGGCAAGGCGATGCTCTACCGCTGAGCCACGTCCGCTTAATGGCTGGGGATATAGGATTCGAACCTATGGATGACGGAGTCAAAGTCCGTTGCCTTACCGCTTGGCTAATCCCCAACGTATATTATTAGAAAAGAAAAAAATGGGGCGATCGATGGGACTTGAACCCACGAATGCCGGAGCCACAATCCGGTGCGTTAACCCCTTCGCCACGACCGCCATAAAGAAGTATTCAGTTGAATCTGGCAGGGGCAGCAGGAATTGAACCCACACCAAAGGTTTTGGAGACCTTTGTTCTACCTTTAAACTATGCCCCTAAAAACTGGTGGAGGCTGATGGATTCGAACCACCGAACTCGTACGAGAACAGATTTACAGTCTGCTGCGTTTGGCCACTTCGCTAAGCCTCCATGTGGTGCCGTCGAGAGGACTTGAACCCCCAACCTACTGATTACAAGTCAGTTGCTCTACCAATTGAGCTACAACGGCGTACTACATTCATTCAGTTGTTAAATGGTGGCTCGGGACGGAATCGAACCGCCGACACGAGGATTTTCAGTCCTCTGCTCTACCGACTGAGCTACCGAGCCTTGCATTTAGGATAAAAATGGCGGAGCCGACGGGATTCGAACCCGCGGTCTCCTGCGTGACAGGCAGGCATGTTAGGCCTCTACACCACGGCTCCACACTAGTAATGCACAATTCCTTAAGGAATTAATTGCGGGGGCAGGATTTGAACCTGCGGCCTTCGGGTTATGAGCCCGACGAGCTACCGAGCTGCTCCACCCCGCGTCAGTTAAATGGTGGAGGCTGAGGGGATCGAACCCCCGACCCTCTGCTTGTAAGGCAGATGCTCTCCCAGCTGAGCTAAGCCTCCAGGGAAAGACAAATTCTATTGTAACAGATGCAAGTCTAGAAAATCAAGTGAAAATGGTGACCCGTAGGGGATTCGAACCCCTGTTACCTCCGTGAAAGGGAGGTGTCTTAACCCCTTGACCAACGGGCCTTATACATTATTAATGAAAAATTATGGCGGAGAGAGAGGGATTCGAACCCTCGAGACGCTTGTGACGCCTACACGATTTCCAATCGTGCTCCTTCGGCCAACTCGGACACCTCTCCATATGGCTCCCCGAACAGGACTCGAACCTGTGACAACTCGATTAACAGTCGAGTGCTCTACCAACTGAGCTATCAGGGAATATGTTTTCAGGTTTAATCACCTGAAAACTGGATACGAAACTGGAATCTGAATTAGATATTGGATAAGCCCTCGACCGATTAGTACCTGTCAGCTCCATACATTGCTGCACTTCCACCTCAGGCCTATCAACCTCGTCGTCTTCAAGGG